>JANMYF010000181.1:0-4940 GCA_031381685.1 Acidimicrobiia bacterium | reverse complement strand
GTCGCATGCGAATCCCGGTCGCGGAGCCCGGAAGCGCGCGCGGCCGCTGATCGGCGTGAGTGCCCGTCCTCGCCGACCGGGCGAGGTATCGGGCTGGCCCGACACCCATTCGTCGGTCATGCAGCACACCTATCTCGACGGCGTGTGGCGGGCCGGTGGGATGGAGGCGATCATCGCCCCGCGACTGTTGGGCGATGACGAGGCAGACGAGCTGGTGTCACGCCTCGACGGACTCATCCTGGTCGGCGGCGGCGATGTCGATCCGGCGCTCTACGGCGCCGAGCCCCACGAGCGCGTCTACGGCGTCGATGCGGCGAGCGATGCATTGGAGGTGGCGCTGGCGAAGGCGGCGGTGCGCGCCGAGTTGCCGCTCCTCGCGATCTGCCGGGGGATGCAGGTGCTCAACGTCGCGCTCGGTGGCACCCTCGATCAGCATCTGACCGGCCGCCCCGGCCTCATCGACCATGGCCAGCCCGGTGCCGGCAAAGCGCTGCACGAAGTCGCCGTCGAGTCGGGGTCGCTTCTGGCGAAGACGCAGGGTGGGGCGACCTCGATCGCGAACTGCTGGAGCTACCACCACCAAGCCGTCGATCGCCTCGGCGAAGGGCTCATCGTAAGCGCACGTAGTGTCGACGGAGTCGTCGAGGCGGTGGAGTTCGCCGACGCCGGCGACCGCGGGTGGATGCTGGCGATCCAGTGGCACCCCGAGCGCACCGCCGCGACCGACCCCGCCCACCAATCCCTCTTCGACGAACTCATCCGCCAGTCTTCGCGCTAAGCGCTGGGAGAGAGGTTGCCCCCAGTTATGGGGGCTAAACACCTCCCAACGCCGCTTGGAGGTGTTTCGCCGCAGCCGGGCGGCAGAGCCGTGGGCCAACCACTCAGATCGCCACCCGCACCGCTGGCGGGACTCGCTGACGTAGGGCGAGGCTGGCGAACACACCGAACGTCGAGAACGCGCCGGCGACGACCCAGACGCTGCGGAGGGATCCGTCCATGAGGACGCCGCCCATTGCGGTCGCCGCACCCATCGATCCCGAGAACACCATGGCGGCGAGCCCGAAATAGCGCCCGACGAGTTCGCGCGGTGCCAGTTCCGCCGTCAAGGGTTGGCGGACGGCGGCGAGCACCGTTTCGCCGAAGCCGCCGACGCCCTGCGCGAGCGCCATTATGCCGATCGCCACTCCGATCGACGTGTCGACGGTGAATGCCGTCATGACGAATGCGAAGAGGAACATGAGGTTCATGAACGCCAGGCAGTTCATGCGATCGCGACCGCGGACCCACCTCAACATCGGGATCTGGAAGATCACCGCCGAAATGGCCCCGACGAGGAACACGAGCCCGACGGTGGACTCGTTGACACCGATGCGTGACGCGTACGCCGGCATGATGCCCCACGCAAAACCGAAAGAGAACGAGATGCCGAGATCGGAGACGATCAGCAGAAGGAAGAAGCGGTCACGGAACACCTCGGCGAAGCCGCCGGGAGGTGCGTCGCCCTCCTTCCGCTTCAGCCGGCCGGACGGAAGCGCCGGAAGGCAGGCGAGAAAGACGACGTACGTGGCCATGTTGAGGAAGAACATCAGCTGGAACGAGCCCAGCCGGTTCGTGTCGGCGATCAGGCCCCCGAGGACGCCGCCGAATCCGGCACCGAGGTTGAGCGCCGTGCGCTGGAACGCCATCACGGTCGAACGCATCTCGCTCGGCACGATCACCGCGAGCAGCGCCGACTGCGAAGGGAACCAGAGCCCATTGGCGACACCCATGGCCGTCGACGCCGCCAATGCCAGGAGGACGGAGTCGACGAAGGCGAAGGTGCTGCTGGCCAGGATGGACACGACGCAACCGATGGCGAGAATGCGCCGGGGACCGAAGCGGTCGCTGAGGAACCCGGCGTAGGGCGTCATCACCACGGTCGCCAGTGGAGTCGCTCCGGCGATCAGACCGCTTGCCGTCCCCGAGAAGCCGCGGACCTCGTCGAGGTAGATGAACAGGAAGGCGAAGATCATGCCGGATCCCGTCATGTTGATGACGGTGGCGAGCATGAATCGCTGGAGTGCCGGGCTGAAGGAACGAAAACCGGTGCCGGACACGGGTGTTCACCCTACCGACCCGGGCCCGTGAACTGGCCGGATTATCCGGTGGACGGCGGCCCGTCTCTCGCCCGCAGGGGCCGCCTGGGCTGGTCGGCACGCCGGTCCGGGGCTACGGTCCGATCATGAGCCTGATCGCAGACACCGAGGCCCTTATCGCCGAGCACTGGTTCGATGGCCAGACGCTGCGCGGATGGTGGGCGGCATGTGCCGATGCCGGGCTGGCGTTCCCCGACTGGCCCGTCGGTATGGGCGGGCGGGGTGCGACCGTCAACGATGCAATCACGGTCGCCCGGGTCATGGGTGGGGCGGGAGTCATCGGCCCGCCGCCCGGCCTCGGCTCGCTGATGGGCGGTCCGGTCGTGCGCGAGTTCGGCACGCAGGACCAGCAGGCCCGCCTGTTGCGCCCGCTGGCCGACGGAACCGAGGGCTGGTGCCAGCTCTTCTCCGAACCCGGTGCCGGTTCCGACCTTGCCGGACTTCGTACGCGCGCTGACAAAGACGGGAGCGAGTGGATCGTCAACGGTCAGAAGGTGTGGACGAGCGGAGCCGATCACTCCCGGCGCGGAATGCTCGTGACCCGGTCGAACTGGGATGCCCCGAAGCACCGGGGTCTCACGTACTTCATCGTCGATCTGGACCAGCCCGGTGTCGAGATCCGCCCACTCAAGCAGATGAACGGCCGGTCTCACTTCAGCGAGGTGTTCCTGACGGACGTGCGGGTGAGCGATGAGGACCGGATCGGCGATGTGAACGGCGGCTGGGCGGTGACCGTTGCGACGCTGGGGTATGAACGCACCGGTCTGGCATCTTCGAAAGCGCACGGTCTGTATGGGGCGCATCCGGGCGAGGCGACCGGACAGCTGGATCGCCGAGTGGGTGAGATCGTGGCCGAGGCCGACGCCCGGGGCGAAGGCGAGGACGAAGCGGCTCCCGGGCAGTTCGACTCCCTGCTCCGACTCGTGCGCCGCTCCGGCCGCAACGCCGATCAGGCGATCCGCCAGGATCTCGCCGCCGCCTACACATCCGAGCGAATTGCTGGCTGGTCGGCGCTCCGTGCCCGCCTCGGGGCGCCGACCGGTGCGCTGGCCAAGCTCCAGTGGACGAACGGGCTGCGCCGATCGAGCCAACTCGGGCTCGAGCTGCTCGGCGCGGAAGCAATGCTGCGCGAAGGGGAATCGACCCCAGGCGGTCGATTCGTCCAGTTCTCGCTCTCGGTGCCCAGCGCGTCGATCGCCGGGGGCAGCGATGAGATTCAGCGCAACATCATCGCCGAGAAGGTCCTCGGCCTCCCGAAGGACATCTCGGTCGACACCGATGTGGCGTTCCGCGACGTGAGGAAGAGTGGCTGACATGACCAAGATCATCCGTGGACGTACGGTTCGGCCCACGAATGCCGACTACAACGACCCGGGCGGCATCCATGACGACGCCACCGCGCAAGGGCTCGGTTTCCGCGGCGGGACGATCGCCGGTTCGTCACACCTCGACACGTTCGTCCCGGTACTTCTCGACGCATTCGGTGAGGACTGGTTTCGTTCAGGTTCGCTGTCGATGTACTTCCGTCACGCCACGACCGATGGCGAGCCGACGCACGCACTCCTCGAGTTGCCCGACGACGCGACGACCATGCTGCGGGACGCGCAGGTCCGTGCCGTGGTCGAGATGAGCGACGGCACTCTGGTGGGCGAAGGAACTGCGGCGGTTGGCTCGCCGGCGGAACCGACGGCGCTCGACGCGCGTGGTCTGCGCCATGACCCGGGTGCGGCGCGCATCCTGCGTGACGTCGCTCTCGGGGAAGTGCTCGGCCCCGTCACCGCCTCGGTCGACGGAGCGCGGCTGGCCCGTGGCTGCGACCGCCGCATCACCGAAGTGCTCGAGTGGTACCGCGGGCCGTCTCCCTTCGGCGGGGCGATTGCTCCTCCGAGCGCGCTCATCGATCTGTTCGCCAACGTGGCGGGCGCCGCGCTCCTGCCGAGGCTCGGTGAGGCGGTCGGCATGTGGGGGGCGATGGAGATCCGCCATCACCACGGCCCGCTCCTCGTCGACCACCCGTACGAGATCACGGTCACTGTCGCTGCAGTCGGCGACAGCCCCAAGACGGAGATCCTCTGGTACGACGCCGCCGCCCATGACGCGGGCACCCTCGTGGTAACCGCCCGTATCCTCAGCCGTTTCGTGAAGGCGTCGTCGCCGCTCTACGCATGACACGGTGGCGCATCGACGAATCGGAGCGCGTGCCGGATGGCGTTCGGAGCCGCACCCCGGGCGCGGGGCTCACGGCGCCGACGCCGACTTCCCCGCTTTCAGGACATTCCAGGCGACGAGCACCGCCATCACGGCCCCTGAACCGACCCCGGTCCAGAGCACGTCGATGGCCTCCTTGGAACGAACAACCTTCTCCAGGAACTTGATCCCGATCACGAGAACGAGAACGTCGACGATCTTGGACTTGAGGCTCGAGAAGTCCTTGATGACGAGCCATTCGGGAACCTCCAGCGAACCGACGAAGAGCTCGTGGAGTCCGATCGCAGTGATGAGCAGTACTGTGCCGATCAGGTAGAGGTCGAGCACCTCGAGCAGTTCCACGATGGTGTCGTCCTGCTGCCACGCCGACGTCCGCACCAGGTCGAGCATGAAGTCGCCGGTCCTGGCGACCGCCCACGCATACGTGGCCAGCGATTGGAAGAAGACACCGACCACTGCGACGATGACGAGCAGGCGCGCTTTACCGAGCAGTCTTGCCACGCCGTTGAATCTAGCGTCGACACTCTTCTCGTCGGGCGGACGGCTGCTCATGAAGTCCGGGTCCGACGCGACAGGAGTTTCCGCACTTCTTCGGTC
>JANMYF010000140.1:0-2977 GCA_031381685.1 Acidimicrobiia bacterium | reverse complement strand
CTGACCGTTGCGGGGTCCTGTCACCGGGGAGCCTTCCCACTCTGCGGTACTCGCCCGTTGCTCCTTCGTCGCCGGGTCTCCGTTCCTCGGCGGGCCCCTCCCCGGCGCCACCCCTCCACTCGTTTGCTGGCCCGTACGTTCGACGCAAGTCGACCCGGCAGCGGGTGTAGGGGAAGTGAGCGCAGGGAGGACGCCGATGGGGCCCCCACCCCGAGGAACGGAGACCCGGTTCGACGGAGGAGAACAACGGGCGAGTACCGGAGTGGGTGGGGTTGATCGGCGGCATCCCGGAGCGGAGAGCAGGACCCGCCAGCAAGTCGTGGAGCATCCCGGAGCGGAGAGCACGGTCCGGCAGCGAGTCGTGGAGCATCCCGGAGCGGAGACCGGGATCCGGGAAGGGGTCGCGGAACACGGTCACTCGTCGGAGGACGCGGGGGCGTTGGGGAGGCCCATGGGGAGTCTGTTGCGCCACACGCCGTCGACCATGTGGAGGGCGGCGGCGACGGCGCCGCTCGTCGGGACCAGCCCGATCTCGCCAACACCCTTGACGCCGTAAGGGGCGCGCGGCTGGGGCACTTCGAGAAGGATCGTCTCGATCTCGGGCATGTCCTTCGGGCGGATGATGCCGAGCGAACGGAGCGTCATGTTTGTCGGGCGTCCCAGCTCATCTGCCGGGAAGTCCTCGCTGAGGGCGTAGCCGAGGCCCATGTGGACCGAACCCTCGACCTGGCCTTCGCACAGCTGTGGGTTCACCGCGCGACCGACGTCGTGAACGGCGACGACCTTCTCCACCTTGCCGGTGACCCGATCGGCGATCACGACCTGCGCGGCGTACCCGAACGCGGAGTGAATCGTCGGGTTCTGCAGCCCCTCGTAAAGCGACTGGGTCCAATCGACCCGGTACTCCCCCTCGTAGTCGATGCCGATCTGGCATCCGTCGGCGAATGCGGTCTCACACGCTGCCTTGACCGCTCCCGCGCCCATGAGGGTGCCACGCGAGCCGGTCGTCTGGCCGAGCCCGAGATCACGGGTGGTGTCGACGATGACACGGATACGGGTGGGATCGATGCCGAGCTCCTCGACGGCGACCTGCAACGCGACCGTGTGGATACCTTGGCCCATCTCCGTCCAGCAGTGACGGACCTCGACGATGCCGGATCCGTCGCGACCGTCGGTTCCGGAATCGGCGGCTCCACCGTCGGGCAGGAACCGCACCACGGCCTTCGACACCTCCTTGAATCCGTTGCCGAGGCCAGAGTTCTTCAGCCCGAGTCCGATGCCAACCGCCTTGCCGGCGGCCAGCGCAGCGTCGTAGGCCTCCTTCGCTCGGTCGAGGCACGCCTCGGCGCCCGCGGATCCGTCGTCCATGATCTGGCCGGGACCCCACACCGCCCCAGGCGTGATCACGTTGCGCTTGCGCATCTCCCAACCACTGATTCCGACTGCGGCGGCGAGCCGGTCCATGACGCCCTCCATGGCGAACTGCGCCTGGTTCGCACCGAACCCACGGAACGCCCCGCAGACCGGGTTGTTGGTCCGGACCGCGTAGGCGAACACGTCGATCGACGGAAGGTGGTACGGCCCGCTCGCATGGCCGGCGGCACGCTCGAGGACCTTCATGCCGACGCTGGCGTACGGCCCAGAATCTCCGATCATCCGTACACGTAGTGCCGTGAGCTTGCCCTGGGCGTCGCAGCCAGCCTCGTATTCCATGCGAATCGGGTGGCGCTTGGCGTGCATCAGCAGCGACTGCTCGCGAGTGCTGGTGATCTTGACGGGGCGACGGAGCAGCCAAGAAGCCAGCGCGGCATGTCCCTGGTTCGAGAGGTCTTCCTTGCCGCCGAAGGCTCCGCCGTTCGAGACCAGTTCCACGGTGACCTGGTTGGTGGGGACGGCGAGGATGGCGGCGATCGAGTCACGGTCGTCCCACACTCCCTGACCGCCCGAATAGACGTGGAGATGGAGATCCCCGGTCAGGTCGATCGACGGCACGGCGAGCGACGATTCCGGTTCGAGGAATGCCTGCTCGATGCGCTGCGTATGGAACGTCTCGGAGACTCGGTGGGCGCTCGCCGTCAACGCGGCATCGACATCGCCACGGGCGTACTTCGACGTCGACAACACGTTGCCTTCGAGACCCCACACCGCGTGTTGGGGATCACCGATGGCCGCCACCGCATCGGTGATCGGACGATGGACGTCGTAGTCGACACGAACCGTCTTCGCAGCTCGCCTCGCCACCTCGCGGTCCTCGGCGACGACCACCGCGAGCACGTCACCCAGGAAGCTCGTACGTCCCCCCACGGGAATCATGAGCGGCCAGTCCTTGTGGATCAGGCCTGTCCTGAGGGCTCCCGGCACATCGGCTGCCGTGAAGACGCCCACCACCCCCGGAACCGCTTCTGCTTCCGCGGTGTCGATGCCGATGATGTCGGCTCGCGCATGCTCGGCCAGCACGAGAGCGCCGTGTGCCATTCCGTCGACACGCATGTCATCGATGTACGCGCGCATACCGATCGCCAGGTCGCGACCTTCGTACTTCACGCCACTCGATCCGATCCCGCCGTTCACGGCGGGCGTGCGGTGCTCACCCTTGGCGAGAGCCTCTATCGCATCCAGGATCTTCACGTACCCCGTGCAGCGGCAGAGGTGTCCACCAAGATGGCGGCGCGTCTCGTCCTCGGTGAGCGCTTCACCCTTCTTGTCGATCAGCGCTTTGGCCCGAACAACGATGCCCGGCGTACAGAAGCCGCACTGCAGCGCGCCGCAGGCCGCGAACGTGTCGGCGTAGCGATTCATCTCTCCAGCATCGAAGCCCTCGATCGTGTCGATCGACTTCCCGGCGACCCGGTCGAGCGACATCGTGCACGACACGACCGGCTTGCCGTCGATCAGCACGGTGCAGCACCCACACTGGCCCTGTGGGGAACAACCGTCCTTGGCCGACGTGAGACCGAGCTCCTCACGGATCGCCGCA
>JANMYF010000006.1:0-5270 GCA_031381685.1 Acidimicrobiia bacterium | reverse complement strand
CCCGACCTATCCGTCGCACGCCACGGCCGAGGCGATCCACCATGGTGGCAATCACCTCACGTATCCGTTGCAGCTCGACAACGGCGGGCGCATCGACCTCGACGACCACGAGCGCCAAGTCGTCGAGAACCCCGACATCATCGGCATCCTTGTCATCAACCCGAACAACCCGCTCGGTGTCGTGCATCCCCGAGAAGACCTCGAGCAGGTGGTGAGGATCGCCCGCGAGAACGACTGCTTCCTGCTCTTCGACGAGATCTATCAGCATCTGGTGTTCGATCCCTCGAAGATCGTCCGTCTCTCGGAGATCGTCGGCGACGTGCCGGCCATCTCGATGAAGGGTGTTTCGAAGGAGATTCCGTGGCCGGGCAGTCGATGCGGGTGGATCGAGGTCTACAACGCCGACAAGGACGAGAACTTCCGCGGCTACATCCACACCATCGTGGTCTCGAAGATGCTCGAGGTCTGCTCGACCACGCTCCCGCAGGTGGTCTTCCCGCGGCTCGTGACCCACCCCGAGTTCCCGGCGTTCCTCCAGTCACGCCTCGACAAGTACCGGGCCCGTCTCGACACGGCGCTGGAGATCTTCGCCGGATGCGATGTGCTCGTGCCGGTCGTACCCGACGGTGTGTTCTACCTGACGGTCACGGTCGACACTGAGGCGTTCCCGGGCACGGCGAAGCTGCCGGCGCGCAACGACGACGTCCGCACGTACCTCGACATGCTCGAGGGGAAGTCCGTTCTGCGAACCGACAAGGTGTTCGCCTATGAGCTGATCGGGTCCGAGGGCGTGTGCGTTGTGCCGCTCAGCGGGTTCTCCAGCCCGGTCGACGGGTTCCGGATGACGCTCCTCGAGGAGGACGCTGAGCTTTTCGCCGAGACCTGCCGCCGGATCCGTCGGGGTGCCGAGCGGTTCTTCACGCAGGAGTAGCCATCCGCCGGCGGTCGACCGCCGCGGCCGGTGTTTTCCGCCCTTCCAGCCATCTCGTCACACCATCGGCGGGCATGGGACGGGCGAAGAAGTAGCCCTGGGCCGCCTCGCAGCCGAGACGGCGCAAGGTGTCCGACGTCGCCCAGTCCTCGACACCCTCCGCCACCACGGACATGCCGAGTCGATGGGCAAGGTGCAGCGTGGACGTCACGATGGCACTGTCGAGGTCGCCATCTCGCAGTGTCGTGATGAATGTGCGGTCGATCTTCAGCTCGTTCGCCGGGATCGTTCGGAGGTAGGCCAGCGACGAGTAGCCCGTTCCGAAGTCGTCGATGGAGATACGTACCCCGCTGGCCCGGAACTCGCGCAAGACCGCGCTCGCCCGTTCGGGATCGGCCATGATCGAGGTTTCGGTCACTTCCAGGCACAGTGCGGACGAAGGGACACCGCATGCTCGGAGCGTCTCGCGCACCGTCGTGACGAACGTCCGATCGAGCAGGTCCCGGGCCGAGACGTTGACGGAGATGCTGAGCATGCGCCCGTCGGCGCGCCAGCGAGCGCATTGGTGCATTGCCTCGCGGAGCACCCAGCGGGTCAGCTCGTGGATGAGTCCGGTCTGCTCGGCGATCGGAATGAAGCTCGTCGGCGGGACGAAGCCGTGGGCCGGATGTTGCCAGCGAACAAGCGCTTCACACGCATGCACCTCTCCCGTCCGCAAATCGATCTTCGGCTGGTAGTGCAACTGGAGTTGGCGTTCGATGATCGCGTCGCGGAGCTCACCGATCAAGACGATGTTCTCCGATGCCGTCGAGGTCGCCGAGACACTGTCCTGGTAGCCGCTGCGACGCCTCTTCGCCTGGTACATGGCCAGGTCGGCCGCCTGGAGCAGCGCCGTCGTGCGCCGGCCGTCTTCTGGGCCGACCGCCACTCCTATCGAGGCGCCGATCGTGACCGGCGTGCCGTCGAGCATGAACTCGGTGTCGAGGCTGCGGACGAGGTGGGCGGCGAACTCCGTGGCCGAGCGGCGCGCCCGCAGGTCGGGGAGCAGGATCGCGAACTCGTCTCCACCCAAGCGGGCCACCGTGCCCCGCGATCCGACCTCACCCTCGAGACGCTTCGCCACCGCGGTCAGGAGGAGATCCCCGTACCCGTGTCCGAGGACATCGTTGATCTCCTTGAACCGATCGAGATCGACGATCAGGAGTCCGACGCACGACGTGGTCGTCGCCGCGGCCAGTGCGGCGTCACCCTGCTCGACGAACGCCAGCCGGTTGGCCACGCCTGTCAGAGCGTCGGTACGGGATTGGTGGTTCAATCGCTCGACCAACTGGCCCACTGTTGCGCGAAGCGCGCTGATCACGACCGTGGCCGTCGCACCCCAGCCACTGGCCACCACCGCGCCGGCGAGGCCGTTGCGCAGGTCGCTCCGTGCCACCTCGGAAACGGCCAGGCAGGCGTAGATCCACGTGCAAAGCAGCGCCGCTGGCTTCGGCGCGAAGAACAGCGCCGTCAGAACTGCCACCGTGGCGAACATCGCACTAGTGGGCAGCGGCACCGGGCCGCGTGAGAGGTAGCTGTAGCCGCCGATGAGCAACGCCCCGAGGATCGGGGTGAGCACGAACGGAAAGCGGTTCGGAAAGCGGAGCATGAACACGCCGGTCAGAAACGAGACGGCGCACATGAGGAACAGCACGAGGTCGGCGCCGGGGCTCGCCTCACCTGGGGCGACAGCGATCGCCAGCCCACCGAACCACGGTGCGATGACCAAGATGAGCGCTCCTGCGCGCGATCTCGACAGCGCCGACGAAAGCGGGTCGCGCAGCGCCGCCAGGTCGTCGTCGAAGAGGGTGGGCAGTCGCACGGACTACCTATCGGCTCGTGGGGCAAGCGGCTGAGCGATACCGGGCATCTTTCCAGAGAGCGGCGGTCGGTCCCGGGATCTCCGCTCCGCCGTGTCGGGACGCGGCCACTGGAGTTGCCGATGACGACACTGCAGTTGTCGATGACAACACGTCAGATGTCGATGACGAGGTGTTCGGTATATCCGGCCGGCTCGCGAAGACGTTCGTAGCCGCGCGGGTTGCAGACCACCCGAGTGACGCCGCGCTCGTGAGCGACGGCGTAGTCGTGCGGGCAGTGGAGGTGGCCGTGGATCCACACGTCGGCGAGCGGGAGGAGGTCGTCATCGGCGTTGCAGAAGCTGGCGGTACCGCTGCTCAGGCCGTACCGCGGGTCAGCCGAGCGGCCCGATGGGCCGGTGTGGGTGATCACCACCGTGGTGCCGTCGAAGGGTTCGGCCAGCTCGAGTTCGAGCCACTCGCGGTGCGTTTGGGCGAGCCGTCGCACATCGGGTCCGTGGAGCGGCCGACCGCCCCAGGCCGACCCCATGTGGCGGAGATAGCGCTCGCCGAAGGCCATGCACTCCGCCCGCCGGTGCACGCCGAGCAGGTCGAAGTCCCACCACCGGGACGCCCCGACGAGGCGGATTCGGCGATCGCCGTCCCCGAGCTCCAGCGACCGGCAGTTCAGCATGGTGAAGCCCAGCTCGGCGCAGCGCTCCTCCAGCTCACCGTCACCGTCGGCGAGGTCGGCGCCGTCGTATTCGTGGTTGCCCGGCACGAAGACCAGCGGCACCGGCCATCCCCGGAGCTGATCCAGGGCGTCGGGGGAATGCCCGACGTCACCGGGCACGATCGCCAGGACCGCGGTGGGTGCGGGAGTAGGCGTGAACGATCCGGCGAAGTCGAGGTGCAGATCGGAGAACACCTGGACGAGCACCTGTCCAGGCTGCCAGATCCGATCGCTGCCGGGTTCCTCGGCGACGGCGGATCCCCGCCGGGCCTGGCCCGGGATTTCGTTCGCTGTTGGCCGGCCGTTCAGGTCTTCTGTTGAGCAGGGCTCGATCGGCCCTGTTACGGTTCGGCCGTCACCACGAACAAGGGGAACCACCAGCAATGAGAACAAGACGAACCACCATGGCCATCGCCGTCGTCATGTCTGCCGGGCTCGCGCTCGCGGCCTGCAGTTCCGACTCGGCCGACACCACCGCCGCACCGGCCGAAACGGAAGCAGCCGTCGCGGAGACGGAAGCCCCGGCCGCCGAGACCGAAGCCGCGGCAGTGGAGACCGAGGCAGCCGCCGCGGAGACCGAGGCCGCAGCTGCGGCCGGCGGTGCCGACCTCACCACGCTGGCCGCCGACTGCACCGCCGAAGGGCAGGTCAACCTGATCGCCCTTCCCGACGAGTGGGCGAACTACAAGGGCATTCTCCAGAGCTTCCGGGACAAGTACCCGGGCGTGAAGAACCCCGTCGCCAACCCCGACGGCTCGTCCAAGGACGAGATGGAAGCCGTGAAGACCCTCGCCGGCCAGAAGGATCAGCCCGACAACGTCGACGTGAGCCCGGCCATCGCCGCGGAGATGACCGCAGCCGGCATGTTCGAGCCCTACACCCCGACCTCGGCCGGCGACGTCCCGTCAGCCCTGAAGGACCCCGCGGGCAACTGGGTCGGTTCGTACTACGGCATCATGGCGTTCCTGGTGAACACCAAGATCGTCCCGAATCCCCCGAAGACCTTCGCCGATCTCCTGAAGCCGGAGTACAAGGGCCTCGTCGCTCTGAACGGCGATCCGCGTGAAGCCGGTGCTGCGTTTGCCGGCGTCATGGCGGCCTCGATCGCCAACGGCGGAAGCGCCGACGACATCTTGCCCGGCATCAAGTTCTTCGCCGACCTGAAGAAGAGCGGCAACCTCGGAGGCACCGACGTCACCAAGGCCACGATGGTCTCCGGGGAGACGCCGATCGCCATCGATTGGAGCTACAACCTTCCGGGCATCAAGGCCGATATGGACGCGGCCGGGTTCACCACCGAGCTCACCTATCCGACCGATGGCGTCTATGGAGGCTTCTACGCTCAGGGCGTCGTCAAGGGCTCGCCGCACCAGGCGTGCGGCAAGCTGTGGATGGAGCACATCCTCTCCGACGAAGGTGCCCTCGGCTACCTCGGCGGCGGCGCCCTCCCGGCTCGCTACGAGGCGCTCGTCGCCGCCGGCAAGGTGACCGAAGAAGCGAAGAAGAACCTGCCTCCGGCAGAGCTCATCTCGAAGATCGCCTTCCTCACGCCAGCCCAGATCACTGCGGCCAAAGATGTGCTGGCCAAGGAGTGGGGTCCGCAGGTTGCCGACGCCTGATCTCGCCGTTGCATCGAGGGGCCGCGCCGACGGCGCGGCCCCCCTTGCCCCCCCCCGACACCGGAACCACTCGTGGGTCGGGCTGGCGCCCCGGGTGGCGGTCCACACCCTGTTCCTGATCATCCCGGCGATCAGCGAGTTCCAGCGGG
>JANMYF010000486.1:0-1954 GCA_031381685.1 Acidimicrobiia bacterium | reverse complement strand
CAGCGACGCGCCCTGCGTGCGCTTTACCCCACCTGTGCCGTACCCGGCTGCGGCGTGGCGTTCGAGTTCACCAAACCGCACCACGTCCACTTCTGGGAACACGGCGGAACGACGGACCTCCACAACCTCATCCCGGTCTGCGGCGAGCACCACCACGCAGTCCACGACGGCGGCTGGCGACTCTCACTCCAACCCGACCGCACCCTCACCATCACCTACCCCGACGGCGGGGTCCAGACCACCGGACCACCACCACGCATCCGTGCCGCCTGAGCGCAGCGCGGCGGCACGGACGTCGAACAATCGCTCGCTCGTGTTTCGCGGAGCACGCCCGGGTTAGTGCTGGTCCGCGACCACCAGCGGCCATCGACCAGCGGCCACCCCGTTCCTTGACAACCGAAGCACGTCCGGGCCGGAGCGAGCCCTCCGCCGGAGAAAGCGGTCAGCTCAGCGTGAAGCGAGCGCGGACTCGCGCCATTGCTCGGTGGCCTCGACCTCGTTGAAGGTGAAGAGGTGGATCGACTCGATGCCGAGGCGCTCGGCATCGGCTTCGAGCGGACGGATGAGGGTGGACGGGTCGTAGCCGCCGGGTGAGAGCAGGCGCCCAACGGTGGCGCGGTTCTTCTTCAAGAAGCGCAGCGACGTGCCGATCCCGAGGCGGGCGCCCATGGTGAGGAGCTTGGTGCGGTCGACGACGCCGGGGATGCCCAGGTGCACGGTAGACCGCAGGCCGGCAGCTCGCTCGGCCTCGAGCCAGGAGCGGATCAGCTTCGGATCGAAACACATCTGTGTGCTTACGAACGACGAAAGACCAGCGCCTTCAACGATTGCCTGCTTGGCGTGCGTCGCTTCGTGGAGCACCTTCCGATCGATCATGGCGTGGCCATCGGGATAGCCGGCGAAGCCAATGGCCGAGAGACCGTGGTCGGCGCCGGCGAAGGCGCGCAGGAAGTCGATACCGTCGGCGTACGGACCCGACGGCTTCTCCTGGTCACCGCCGATCACGAACGCCGAGCGAACGCCTTCACGACGAAACCACGCGGCGATGCGGGCGATGTGGTCCGGGCCTTCGACCATGCGAGCGGCGAGGTGCGGAATGGGCGTATGGCCGGCGGCGAGCACCACCGAGGCGAGCTCCAGCGTGGCCTCGATACCCTTGGCAGGGGAACACGTGACCGAAACCGTCGATCCCGGGCGCAGGGCGGCCACGGCGGCCGGCGCCGACTTCAGCGGGACGATCTCGATGATGGCGTGGTCGAGCAAGGAGGACATGGTTCTATTCAGCCGATCTCGTTAGGGAGCTCGGCCTTGCGCCGAGCGATGAATGCCTGCAGTTCTTCGTCGATCGCCGAGTCCAGAGGCGGTGGCTCGTACGACGCGAGTCGCTTCTTCCAGATGGCGTTGGCCCGGACGATCGAATCGTGCGACCCCTCCTCCGCCCACTGCTCATAGCTGTTGTTGTCGGCAGTCTCGGAACGGTAGAACGCGCTCTCGAAGTTGGCGAGGGTGTGTGCCGAACCGAGGAAGTGCTGACCGTGGGGGTTCTCCAGGATCGCATCGAGCGCGAGTCCGTTGTCGCTGAGGTCGATGCCCTTCACGAAAGTACCGAACATGCCGAGCTGATCGTCGTCGAGCACGAACTTCTCGTAGCCGATGCTGAGCCCACCTTCGAGCCAGCCGGCGGCGTGCAGGACGAAGTTCACGCCCGCCATGACGGTCGGGATCATCGTCGACGCGCTCTCGTACGCGGCCTGCGCGTCGGCGGTCTTCGCCGCGCACAGGTTGCCGCCGGATCGGAACGGGACGCCGAGCCGGCGAGCGAGCGAGGCCATCACGTACAGGACGAGGGCCGGCTCCGGGGTCCCGAACGTCGGCGCGCCCGACTGCATCGACATCGAGCTTGCGAAGGAGCCGAGCACGACCGGCGCGCCGGGCCGGATGAGCTGGACGAAGG
>JANMYF010000484.1:0-6954 GCA_031381685.1 Acidimicrobiia bacterium | reverse complement strand
TCATGTTGTTGGTCGAGAGGTTCGTCGAGATGCAGAAATACGGGATCCAAAGGTCCTCGATGGTGTGGTTGCCGGCGTGACGCTGGATGCGTTCACTCGTGCGGCGTCCCTTGAGGAGAGAGACCACCGGCAAGGTGTAATCCAGGAGTCCTTTGAAGTCGGCCTCGGTTTGGGTGATCTGTTCCTCGATGCTCAGGTCCATGCCCTGATACGCGGCCATGACGGCGCCGATACTCGTCCCGCCGACGACGTCGCACGGAATGCCGAGCTCGTGCATGGCTCGAACGGCCCCGAGGTGGGCAAAGCCACGCGCTCCGCCGCCGGAGAGCACAAGACAGTACGGGACGCCGGCGAGCATACGAGCGACTCGGCCGACGTCATCGTCGCGGTCGATACGAACGTGCAGATGGGTGTCTGCCGGGAACTGTCGTAGCACGCCCGCGGTGTCGCTTGGAAGACGGGTCGTCGCAGGATGCAGCAGCACGAGCGTCGTCGGCTGCAGCGTCGGCACGTCAGCCGGCCACACCGGATGGCGATTTGGAATCGTTCCGGATTTCTCGACCAACGCGACGACACGATCGCCATGAGAGAGGCATGCCGCGGTCCAACGGCGATCCCGGGGATCGGCCACAAGGAGGAGCCACGGGGACTGCTCGGTACGCCGATCGAGCCACGCGCCGAGACGGGAAAGGTTCAGCTCTGCCGCAGCATCGGAGAGGTCGTCGCTCAATCCGACCGCGGCGAGGGCATCTCGCGCGTCGATGACGGCGATCGGTGCCGGGAACGCCGCGGCCAGTCGCTTGGCGAACGCGGTCACGTCCGCGACGCCGTCGCCGACAAGCGCGACCCGATGACCCGTGGGCGCCTCGGGCCGCGCTCTCGAGTCGAGTCGGCGCATGAACTCGCCGACAGTCCGCAACAACACCTCCGGGTGGGTGCGGCACATTTCGAGGAACGCGCCAGCCTCGAACTCAGCGACGCGTGACGCCCGCATGGCAGTGAGCGTCGCATTGCGAACGGCGTGGCTGAGGAGCGCCCGCTCTCCGACGAGCTGACCGGTGCCCAGCATGGGGAGCGTCGACTCCTTCGCGGCCGACAGGTCATCGGTGTGTCCCGTCACCTGAAAGCTTCCCGACAGTACGAGATAGGCGGACGTGGCCGGGTCGCCCTTTCGAAGAAGGACCTCCCCCGCCGCTACATCACGCATCACACCGACCTTCGCCAGCGAAGCGATTGCTTCGGGGTCGGTGATGCCCCAACCACTGCGAACAGCACGCGTGAGCTCAAAGGCGCGTAACTCGGTCAACGTGTTGCTGAGCACCACATCACGGACGCCGGCGTGCCGGTTGGCGATTGCGTCGAACGCGTCGCCATCGAGTTCTCCCACCGTGGTCGTCGGCATCACGAGCGCGGCGCGGACCTCCCCCACCCGCGTTCCACCACCGAGGAGTGTCCATGAACCACACGAACCGCCGATCGGGATGACATCTTGGGCAACCGACCCCTCCACGCGCGCCGCAAACACATCGAGCGCTCCGTCAAGGACCACGCTGAGCCTTCGGCAAGAGTCGTCGGGCGGAGTGAGCCACTCGCCCGACTGCAGTTGCTTCGTCGACATCGTTTCGGCCATTTCCGCGAGGACGGATTCATCCAGCCCATGGAACAATGTGATCGATCGAAGGGCCTCAGCCGTCGTCTGCATGATTCACCGACCGGCGAGTGACCGCACGCCGAAGCGGCGTCGAAACTGCTCGATCGGCATGCCCTCGACGACCGAGTCACTTGTTGCGATGACGGTGGCTGACCGGGGGAGTGAGAACAGTGGGGCCATCTCGCCGACATGGTCCCCAGCACCGACGCCAGCCACGACAACCGTCTCGCCGTCAGGTTCTCGTCGAACAACGTCGAACGACCCCGACTCGATGACGTAGACGAGTTCGCCGCGGTCGCCCTGCGAGAAGAGCGTCTCACCCTTCGCCACCGAAATCACGCCGGGTTGCGCAGTCGTATGCGCGCGCGGCGCCAATTCGACGACGTCGGTCGCGACGGGAAGCATTCGATCGTCATGCGTGGAAACAACGACGATGCGACCGTCATCGGCGAGGCGGCGGTACACGTCCAGCACGCTCGCCACGGACCCGTGATCGAGATGCGCGGTCGGCTCGTCGGCCAGCAGAAGTGTCGGATCGAGCGCCAAGGCGCGGGCGATTGCCACCCGCTGCTGCTGGCCGCCGGACAGGTCATCGGGACGATGGTGCAGACGTCCGCCGAGTCCGAGTGTTGTCAGAATCTCGGTGGCGCGCTCTTGCGCTCGACGTCGCTTCACTCCGGCAGCAGTCATGACGACCCGAACGTTCTCCTCGGCCGTGAGCGAGGGCAGGAGGTTGAACGCCTGGAACACGATGCCGACGTCGTTGCGCCGGTAGTTCGTGAGCCCCCTGCCCGCGACACCAACCAACTCAACTCCGCGTAGCCGAATCGATCCGGCAGTCGGTGTGAGCATCGCTCCCAGACACGAAAGGACGCTGGTCTTTCCGCAGCCCGACGGGCCGAGCAGCAACGTGATGGAGCCCGGCGCGGCGCTGAAGCTGAGTCCGTCGATCGGACGGATGGCCTGCGGACCGCGCTGGTACTCGACGACGAGATCGCGTACGTGAAGACCGTTGTGGTCGTCTGATGCGGGGGAGGAGTTCATCTCACGCCCCCCGGAACGCGAAGGCGGGTTCGATCTTCAGCGAGCGTCGAAGGCCAGTGATGGATGCGAGCAGGCCGATGGCTACGGCGATCAGCGGAAGCAAGGCGAACGAAGCCGGTGGTATGTCGACGTTCATGGGGAACTGTGGGGCCAGCAGTATCGAGATGCCGATGCCGAGTATCGATGCGAGCAGCATGAGGAAGACCGCCTGCAGTGCCAGGCTGCCCCCGATCGAAGCGGCCGACGAACCGGTGGCCTTGAGCACCGCGAAGTCCCGCGAACGCTCGAGTGACTGTAAATACATCACGGATCCGACGATCAGCGCAGCAACGAGCCACAAGAGCCCGCGTACCAGGTCGATCGTCTTTATCGCTTCCTTCAGCGGTTGGAGCATTTCCGTCTCCACGTCTCGTTCCGTGTCCACAGTCCAGCCACTTGGCACCGTCTTCGGGGTCCCTCGGATGGCGACGGTGTTGGCGAGGGGGCGACCTCCGAACGCCAACTTCTGCCCGTCGGCAATTGACATGAAGGCGATCGGGACACCGGCAAGGATGCTCCGAGCGCGGACGAGACCGACGACGGTGAATCGTCTCCCTCCGACGGTGATCGAGTCGCCGATCTTGCGGTCGAGTTTCGTGTCGAGAACGACCTCACCGTCCCTTGCCAGTCTGGCTCCCCTCGTCGGCTTGGGGTCGCCGAGCCCGCCTCGTACAACGCCGAAGTAGGCGATCCGATCCTTCTCTCCGCGTCCGACCGACGTGTTGCGGAACATCACGGGATCGGCGCGCTCGACGCCGAGCTGTTCGGCGGTCGGAGCTTTAGCGGCCTCGAATGGCCCGCTCGCAATCAGCACGCCGTTTGCCGTCTCCGGTCGAAGCCATCCGTCCGCCCCGAAGGAGCGGAGCGTGTCGCGAACCTCACCGCGAAACGACGCCGAGATCCCCGTCATCACCAGGCTGAGGGCGAGCACCAGCGCTGTCCCGAGCACGGCGATGGCCACCCTGCGGCGTCGGAACTGCAGATCCCTCCATGCGGTGAGCAACATCGGTTCGTACCCTTTCGGCCCGGCGAGACGCCCGTGCCTTCATCGTGGACCGGTAAAGACGGTGTGTCTGTGATCGTGATCACAGAGCCGGAGGACCTTGTTGTGCGCAGGTCTCGCCCACCATAACCGTTGTCGTCCATACTGCATTCGTGCGGAAGACTGCGCTTGTCGGCCTCCTTGCACTGATCGGGTGCACGGGGGCCTCCGACGGTGGTGCGAGGTCATCGGGCAAGACCGAGGCTTCCGTGGTCCGGCCGGCAACGGTCGACCTCGGCTCGGGTGCCTCGTGGGCTGACGTGGTGACGGCCGTTCGCCCTTCGGTTCTTCGTATCGAGAACGCCGCCTGTGACGGGTCGACCTTCGTCGGGTCCGGGTTCGCCGTGGGCGACTGGGTCGTCACGAACCGGCACGTGGTCGAGGACTACTCGGGGCTCATGGTTCGTCTTGCCAACGGCTGGGGTCTCGTCCCGACGAAGGTCCTGGTGTCTGCGAAGGACGACCTCGCGTTGCTCAAGGTCCCCACCGCAATTCCGCCACTGAACTGGACTTCGACGCCGCCGCGGGTTGCCGACGAAGTGGCCGCCCTTGGATTTCCGGAGGCGATCGGCTTCAGCTTCGCCAAGGGATCGGTAAGCGCGCTGAATGTTTCTCTCGAGTATCCGGGCGCGCCACTACGTGGCCTCTTGCAAACGGACGCCGCAGTCAATTTCGGAAACTCCGGCGGTCCGTTGATCAACCGTCAGGGAGAAGTGGTCGGCGTCGTAGTGCTCACGCTCTCGAACACCGAAGGCCTGGCTTTTGCCATCGACGCGACACGGGCGGAGCGCTTCGTGTCCGGTCAGGCGGGCCGGCCCTTGGCGGCGTGCACGAGACGTCCCGCAACGCCGGCCAGACCCAGCTCGTCGGTGCCGCCCGCGAACACCGTGTTGGAAGCCGAGAAGGTCGTTCGTTCGTTCTACGCCGCGATCGACGCCGGCGATTTCGCCACGGCCTGGGAGATCGGCGGGAAGAACTTCGAGAAGAACAGCACCTACCGGCGATTCGTGGCTGGTTTCGACAAGACGGAGAAGACCGAGCTGCTCGTCCTCGATGCCGTCGGCGACATCGTCACCGTGCAGGTGACGGCGCGGGAGAAGACGGGTAGCGGCACGCGGACCTCCGTCTATCGAGGCACCTACCTCGTTCGCGATGGCCAGATCCGCAGCGGCGGCCTGAAACTTCACACTCGACGGTGAAGTTCGCTGGCGAAAGCGGAACCTCGGAGTACTAGCCTTTGGCAGCACGCGACAAGCGATGACATAGGGGGTTCGCGATGCGGAGACGACGCTCGTCCGGAGGCCTGTCTGTCAATGCGGTTGCCGGCACGCACGTGGTGCTGCTCGGCCTCGACCTGTCCGAACAGGCGCGCAAGAAGTGTCTCGGCTTCGCAATACGTCGCGAGGATCACACCGAGGGCGAGGTCGCCTGGATGAGGGGTACGAAGACCTTTGAGTCGACCGATCCCGGGTTGGGCCCCGGTGGGCAGGCCTCGAGTCGGGAGCACCCGTTCCAGTCCTTCCAGTGGGCCGACTACAGCGCGCACCCGAACTACGACTACACGTACCGGGTCACTGCACTTACGGGCACGCCGACGAAGCTCGTCGAGGGCGCGACGGTATCGGTGACGGTGCGAACCGAAGCTGAGTACGGCCCCAAGCATTCGGTGTTCTTCAACCGGGGGTCACTTGCGACGCAGGAGTACGCTCGCCTTTTTCAGGACCGACCTCCCAGCAAACTTCCGCCAGCCGAGGCCGAGGCAGCCCGCCGATGGCTGTCTCGAGGGCTGGAGGAGGCGATCGGCGAGTTCATTGATCGAGCCAAGAACGATGACTTCGGCCTCTACGGCGCGATCTACGAGTTCCGTTGGCCGTCGGTACTGGAACGCATTGCCTCGGCGAAGGCACGCGGGGTCGACGTGCGGGTCCTTTACGACGCGATCAAGAGCGACACGCGTGACCCGAACGAGGCAGCGATCGATGCCTCCACCATTCCGGCAGGCGTCTGCATCCCGCGGACGCGAGGCACGATCATGCACAACAAGTTCTTCGTGCTGACGAAGAAGGGGAAACCAGTCGCGGTGTGGACGGGATCAACCAATCTGAGTGAGAACGGAATCTTCGGGCAATCCAACGTCGGCCACCTCATCGAGGACGCTGGGATCGCTCGGACCTACCTGGACTACTTCAACGAGATGAGTACCGATCCGGTTGCCGGCGACGAGCGCGACTGGGTCGATGCGAACAATCCGCGCCCGCCGGTTCCCTGGCCAGCGGACCTGACCGAAGTGTTCTCGCCGCACACAGGAACTTCGATCCTGGACTGGTATGCGCAGATTGCCGGGAGTGCGACCACCGGCCTGTTCATGACCTTCGCATTCGGTATGGACGAGCGTTTCGTCTCCGTCTACGACAGCGCTGACGACGTGTTGCGGTTCGCTCTGATGGAAAAAGAGGGCAATGGCGCCGGTCTGGCCCAAGGACGGATCGACGTTCGCCGCATCCGCAATTTGCCGAACGTGATCGTGGCGCTCGGCAACCGGATCGTCACGAACAGCTTTGATCGATGGCTGAAGGAAGCGGACGGTATCGGGCGAAACGTCGACTGGGTCCACACGAAGTACATGCTCGTCGACCCGCTCGGGCCGAAACCCGTCGTCGTGACCGGGTCGGCCAACTTCAGCGAAGCGAGCACCAACAAGAACAACGAGAACATGCTCGTGATCCGCGGGGACAAACGGGTCGCCGACATCTACCTCGGCGAGTTCATGAGGTTGTATTCGCACTACGCATTCCGCGAGGCGGTGAAGATCGCGCGCGAGAACGGTGAGACGGACTGGCGCCCGCAGTTTCTCTCTCCCAACGCCTCATGGCAGAACGACTACTACCGCGTCGGGAGCCAGCGCTTTCGTCGACGTCAGTACTTCGCTGGCTGACCGCGCAGTAGGACCAGTGATCTAGTGGAACTGGGCTCCGTGCTTGAGAATGAATGCCGCCCCATGTGGTTCGTTGAGCGCCGCGTTCTCACCGAAGATGCTCTCCTTCTGTGCGCCGAACGCCCGCCGGTTTGCGCCGAGCGGGGCCAGTTCCGTCGCCCGTTTCCGAGCGGCGGCGAGGAGTCCCTCGGCGCCCGCCGTTTCGCTGACGATGCCAGCGGCAAGCGCATCGGCTCCGGACCA
>JANMYF010000478.1:0-4816 GCA_031381685.1 Acidimicrobiia bacterium | reverse complement strand
TCGTCCTGCTATCCGTAGCGTCGGCGATCTTCGACTGGACCCAGCCCGACACCGCTGTTGGAGAGGCGAGGTGGAGATCGAACTCACACCGCGGCAGTTTGCCCTTCTCGAGTTCTTCATGTCGCGCCCCGGCGAGGTGCTTTCGAAGATTGAGATTCTTGAGCACGTTTGGAACGATTCGTACGACATGGACCTGAACATCGTCGAGGTGTACGTCGGGTACCTCCGCAAGAAGATTGACGCTCCGTTTTCTCGCTCCAGCATCCAGACACTGCGTCTCGTTGGCTACCGCCTCGACCCCGAAGGCGGGTGACTCCACCAGTGAGGATGAAGCCCTCGACAATCCGGATGAAGATGGCGTCGGCGGCCACGATTGTCGTCGCGGTAGCGCTCTTGGTGACTGCGCTTCTGCTCTTGGCGCTTATGCATCGGGCCTTGCAGAACGACGTGTCCAATTCAGCGAGAACACGGGCGGAAGAAGTCGCACTACTCACGCAGAAGACCGAGCTGCCCCTTGCTCTTCCGGACTCGGGCGAAAAGGGTGCAGTGATCCAAGTTGTGAACGGCAAAGGTGAAAGCGTCGCCGCGAGCGCGCAAGTAGTGCCCGGCTCGCGGATTTCGACACTACAGCCGGTCCTGGGCGATTTCCTGGCGGAATCACGGAATGATCTGCCCATTACCGGGGATCAGAAGGACGACCCGTTTCACGTTGTGGCCTTCGGCGCCCAGACGCCAACCGGGCCGATAGCGGTGTATGTAGCTCTCAGCTTGGACAGGGTGAACGAGAACGTCTCATCGGTCAAGAAGATCTTGGAGATCTCGTTCCCGCTCCTTCTGTTGATCGTGGCGGTAGTTAGTTGGTTCTTCGTCGGAGCGGCGCTGCGCCCCGTCGACGTTCTACAACGAAAGGTGTCGGAGATCGGAGGTGGAGACCTCTCCCGTCGGATCCCGGAACCACCTGTCGATGACGAGATCGGGCGGTTGGCGCGAAGTATGAACCTCATGCTCGAGCGTCTTCAGGATTCGTCGGAACGTCAACGCCGTTTCGTCGCAGATGCCTCGCACGAGCTTCAGAGCCCATTGGCTGCCAGCCTGGCCGACTTGGAGGTGGCGATCGCTCGCCCAACATCTGTCCAGTGGGAGGGACTCGCAGTCTCTTTGGTAGACGATAACCGTCGGATGACGAGGTTGATCTCTGATCTGTTGTTCCTCGCGAAGTCCGATAGCGGTCTGAAGCTGACGCAGCACGCCGCCGTAGACCTCGACGACATCGTTCGATCCGAAGCCCGGAGACTGCAGCCGCGATCGAATGTGCGGATCGACCTGAACGCGGTCGCTCCTGTCGAGGTGAGGGGGGACGCCTCTCAGCTCGCCCGTGTCGCCCGCAACCTCCTCGAGAACGCGTCGCGCTATGCAACATCTCGGGTGCTGCTGGAACTTCGGAAAGAGGAAGGAATCGCGATGCTTGCGGTCCAAGACGATGGCCCAGGCATCGAACCCGCCGACCGGGAACGCGTCTTTGACCGCTTCGCACGGCTCGACGATTCCAGGAGCCGGCATTCGGGCGGGTCAGGGCTGGGGTTGTCGATCGTGCGCGAAATCGTTGACTCCCACTCCGGGACGGTCCGAGTCGATCCGAGTACTGAAGGCGCACGTTTCGTCGTGCGACTGCCCCTGGGCTGATGGATTTTCGGTCTAATCAGCGGAGCGAATCGGCGTTTGCGGTGGACGACCGATCACGGCATCAATCGGCGGTCTCGGGCCCACCCGCGTCCCTCTGAACGTCGGCAGACTGTCGGGCGGAGCGCCGTACTCACCACCCCCGACAGGGCCCCTCCCGCGGCCAGCTCTCGGCCAACGCCTGAAAGAGGCGCTGTCGTTGGTCAGGCGGCGCCGCCCGTATCGGACAGGGCGAGCGCGTACATCAGCCAGGCTGCGTGCGGCATCCATTGCTCGCCCCATCGCCAGTTCTGGAGCGGATCGTCGGCCCAAGGATCGGGTCCGAACGCGATGTCGTCCTCGTCGTCGAACCCGGCCGTGATGCCGTTGGCGACGCCACCGGGTGCATTGTCGAACGGTGGGACGTAGACCGGGTTGTTGCGCCCTCGGCCCTGCAGCATGCACACGTCGAACGGGTTGGCGCCGAGGATCCAGTCGATCCACCGCCACGCCGCGTCGCGAAGGTCGGTGCGCTGTTCCCCTTTGGCAACTCCGATTGCAGCCGCGGCCAAGGATGCGAGTCGAGCGTTCTCGCCCTGCCACCAATACCCTGACGGATTGCGATGCGGGAAGAACCACCTCGCGTGCGCGCCGGTGTCGGGAGTCATCACCCAGTGCGGCGGGTACCCGAAGGGGTTTTCGAGTCGGCCCCCGAGCGAGAGTTGCGCGTCGACCAGCTGTGCCGCAACCACGCCAGCGGTCTCGGCCACGGGATGGCCAGGTAGCGCGTCGGCGACCCGCGAGAGCACCACGATCGGCAAGCCGGCATCGCTGGCATGAAAGAACGACCGGCGTTCCTCTCGATCGGCAACCAGCCATGTCACCTCGCCGGTGCTGCGCACGCGGCCGCTCAGCGATGCCACCCGACGCGCCAACTCCCCCGCGTTTACTGCGTCGGCGTCGACGAGCGCCAACTCGCACGCGGCGAGCAGTGCACAGGTGTCGTCCAGCACGTTCTCGTCGGGGTCGTCGGAGGGGCCATGGGTGCGGTACCGGTCACCGTGCTTGACCAGGTGATGAAACCCCGATCGAGCCGCGCTGAGGTACCGGTCGCTGTCGAACTCACCGCCGCGATCGACGGTGGAAGCGAGAGCCAACGCCGCCACCGCCATCCCTCCACCCTGTCGCCAACCACACCGATAACCGTCGTGGATGTCACCGGCCTGCGTACGGTATGTGCACAGACGACGTTGCTCCGGGTCTTTCGACCAGTTGTCGAACACCGTCATGTGCCAGAACCCGTCCTCATCCTGCATCCGGACCAACCAATCGGCGCCGTGGGCGGCCTCATCACGGAGCCGCTCGAGGAAGTACGGGTGCGCGCCGGCCGCCCGGTACAACTGCCAACAGCGAAAGAGCGTACAGACCACCAGCGGTGTCTGCTGCGGGTTCATCCCCGCTGCATACGAGAGATGGGACACGTACTTGCTCGTGTCGCCGGAAGCGTCGTACCAACCACCGTGAACGTCGCGACGCATACCGTCGTCGATGCGCGGGGCGTTGGCATCGGCCGAGTCGTAGATGCCCGTGCAACGCTGACCCTTCAGGTAGAACACGATGTCGGAGATCATCGAACGCTCGTCGCGATCATTTCGGATGGTGATCGTTCCGCTCTGGCCCCTCCCGCCCTCGGCAGTTCGCCAACGCAGCACATACCGCCCGGGTCGAACGAGCGCGTCGAGATCGACACGCCACCACGGCCCCGGCGACCACCCGTCAACGCCACCCACGAACCTCGGAGTGAACGCACCGGCAGCGGCACCGGAGGCAACGTCGATCAGCTCGACCTCGACCCACCCCACGTCGGCCTGTGCCTCGACCAAGATCGGCTTGGGACCGTCGGCGACATAGCCGACATGGTTGAACAGCACCCGGATCGGCACATGCATCGGCACGGGCAGATCAGCAGTCCCAGCGTTCATTGCAGACCGTTGTTCGCCTCGTTGTCCGTCAGGTCCGGGAGCTTCTGCCACGCAGGCCGATTGGCGTACACATCGCGGTGATAATCGGCCAGTTGGAGCATGCCAGCCGCAGCGTCGTCGACGACGACCGTGGCGTGCGGGTGCAGTTGGAGTGCCGACGCGGGGAACATCGCTGTCAACGGGCCTTCGACGAGGCTTGCGACGGGAGATGCTTTTCCCGTTCCGCACGCGATGAGCACAACGTGCCGGGCATCGAGGATCGTGCCGATTCCCTGCGTTATCACGTGGCGGGGCATGTCATCGATCGAGCCGAAGAAGCGCGCGTTGTCCTCCCGGGTTTGCCGGGTCAACGTTTTGACCCGGGTCCGCGAGCTGAGCGCCGACGTCGGCTCGTTGAAACCGATATGGCCGTCCGACCCGACTCCGAGGATCTGCAGATCGATCGGCGAAGCCGCGAGCCGGTCCTCATACTCGGCACATGCGACCCGCGGGTCAACGGCGTGCACGTTCGGCCCGAAGAGCCGCTCCGAAGCGACGTCGAGGTGATCGAGCAGCTCTGTGTGAAGGAACGCCCGGTAGGACTGGTCATGGCCCTCGGGCAGACCGAGGTACTCGTCGAGCATGTACATCGACGTTTCCGCGAACGACACGCGGCCGGCGCGACATCGGTCGATGAGCGAACGGTAGATCTCCAGCGGGGAGCTCCCGGTCGCGAGACCGATCGTCGCACTCGGCTTCGACCGGACGAGGTGTTCGATCTGGTCCGCGACGAGAGCACCCGCGACGAACCGGTCGGCGACGATGACGACTTCCACTGCTGTTTCCTCCCCTGCGCCGAGTTCGGCGGATCGCGCGTGTTCTTCCGAGTGCGAATAATGGTCGACAACAAGCGGATGGACGCGCAATCGAAGCAGCGCTGCCGTTACCGCCCGAAGCGGCGCAGGCGCAGGCTGTTGGAGACGACGAAGACGCTGGAGAAGGCCATGGCCGCGCCGGCGATGAGCGGGTTGAGGTAGCCCAACGCGGCAAGCGGGATGGCGGCGACGTTGTACGCGAACGCCCAGAACAGGTTCGCCTTGATCGTGGCAAGCGTGCGCCGTGAGAGCCGGATGGCATCGGCGGCAGTGCGAAGGTCGCCGCGGACCAAGGTGAGGTCGGCGGCTTCGATGGCGGCG
>JANMYF010000445.1:0-18772 GCA_031381685.1 Acidimicrobiia bacterium | reverse complement strand
CTCGAGCTGGATCCTGGAGAGACACCACCAGGAAGCGGTGTCGTGGTGGTGCCAGCATGTGCTCCGGAGTGCAGCCAGCCGGGTGTACATCTCGGCGCCTCTCCGTTTGACTGTCTTCGATGAGATCGAACGCGGCAGCGGGGCTGTGGAGCGGCAGCGACCTTCGAGCCCGGTGGAAATCGTTGTTCGTACTCGGGCTGCTGGCAGGCCTCGTCATGGGCCTCGCGACGGCGGCCTTCGACGGGGCGCGTCGCACGTCAACCGCGCTCGACCGCCTCGCGACGCGAACGACGGCGAGCGATGCCGTCGTCTTCGGGTCGCAAGTTGGCGTGTGGAAACCGGATTGGCCGAAGTTGGCGAGGCATCCGGAGGTCACCGCGATCGGCCGCTGGGCGCTGCTCTTCGGCGAGATCAATGGAACCTTCGGCGGTCCGATCTTCGGCGCAATCGACGATGGGTATCTCGGGGAGGTCGATCGCCCGATGGTGATCAAGGGCCGGATGTTCGACCCGAAAGCTTCTGACGAAATGATCGTCGACGAAGACCAGGTCAAGGTCATCCCGCTCGGTTCAACGGTCACGTTCACTGCTGAGTCAATCCGTGCCGGGGTCCCATTCACCGGGAAGCCGACGGGTCCGACCGTGAAGTTCCGCGTGGTCGGAGTTGTCCGGAATCTTCCGAAGCTTGTTTTCACCAACGGGTACGCGATGGTTTCACCGGGGTACGTCGCGAGGTACCGCGATGAGATCTTCATCGCCGAGAACGCCAACGTCCGTCTCGCTCCAGACGCCGATGTGAATGAGCTTCGAGCCACGGCGAGCAGGGAACTGGCCGCGGGAATTCCTGTCCTGGATCTTCGTGGAGCTTCGCGGCGTGTTCGAACGACGACCGATGTCGAACGGACGATGCTTGTTCTTCTGGCCGGAGTGTTGCTCATTGCCGGGATCGTTCTCGTCGGTCAGGCGTTGCTGCGCTCGGCGGCTTCGATCGGCACGGACGCTCCGACGCTCCGGGCGATGGGAATCACGCGTCGCGAATTGGTCCGAGCGGGCACCGCACCGCACGCGCTCGTCCTCGTGGTCGCAATGATCACAACGACGACCACCGCGGTAGTGGCGTCGCGATGGTTTCCCGTCGGCTACGCCGCCACGGTCGATCCGGACCGGGGTATTCGGGTCGACGCGCCCCTGCTGCTCGCAAGCACCTGCATCCTTGCCGGAGGGCTAGTCGGCGTGGTCTTCTGGGCCGCTTGGAGATCGACTGCGCCCGGTGTCACGATGCCTCAGACGCAACCCGGCCGGATCCGAACGTGGCTGCGTCGGCGCCGTCCGGTCTCCGTGAGCTTGGGCGTGAGCATGGCGACCGAGTGGCGCAGTGGCCGCAACCGCACCGGCGCGGCCGCCGCACTCGTCGGCGCGACCGCAGCAGTCACCGGAGTGGTCGCAATGTTCAACGTGAACCGGGGCGTAAACGAGGCGTTGGGCCATCCGGAGCGTGCCGGGGTGGTGTGGGATGCGACGATCGTCGCGAACGTACAGAACAAAGGTTTGCGGGGGGCGAAGCAATCGCTTGTCGACGACGTGGCCGACCAACGTGACGTTGTCGCCGTTGCCTCGGTTCTCCGATCGCTCATGAAGATCGACGGCATTGAGAGCCGAACCGCCGGTGTCGCGACGTACACGGTGCTCGGCCAACCCGGCAAGGCACCGATCCGCTTCTCGATCGCCAAGGGCCGTCATCCAGAGGCTCCCCGGGAGATCGTGCTCGGGCCATCCACCGCGGCAACACTGGGTGTGTCGCAGGGCGACGAGGTTCGCTTAGCCGACGGAACGGAATGTGTGGTCGTCGGCATTGCTCTCTTCCCGAACGACATTCATTCAGCGTTCGACGAAGGAGCACTTCTCGCACCGGATCAGTTCTTCAGTCTCCAGCGGAATCAGAAGATCCCGGCGGAAGCCAACGACGCCTTGATCGTCGCCCGACTGGCCCCCGGAGACCGCGAAAAGCAGCGGGCGGCGCTCGGGCAGCTCACGGCCGACCGCGCTGAAAGCGTGGAACCGGCGGATGTGCCACGAGAGCTCACGAACCTGCGCAACATTCGTTCTCTCCCGCTCTTCCTCGCCGGGTTCCTCGCCCTTCTCGGAATCGCCGCGATCGGGCACTCCCTATTCTCCTCGGTCCGACACCGCTATCGCGACTTCGCCGTTCTCCGAGCGCTCGGCCTCAGTCGACGGGGCACCGTGGCGCTTGTCGTCTCTCATGCCAGTTCGGTCGCCGGTGTCGGGCTTGTGCTCGGTGTGCCGGCGGGAATACTTGCCGGTCGGGCAGGCTGGCAGCAGATCACCGAGCGCGTCCCCCTCCGATTCGTCACCCCGATTGCGCTCATCGGGCTGGCGGTCGTCGTGCCGGTCGCCGTCGCTGTGGTGAACATCCTCGCCGCTGTTCCGAGCAGAGTTGCCTCGCGCGTCAATCCGGCGCTCGTCCTGCGATCCGAATAGGTCAGCGGATGACGGCCGTCGGCCCCTGCCGCACTCCCTGCCGCCTCTTGCGCCGCACCGCTACATTGCACGCATGACTATTCGAGTCGTTGTCGCCGAAGACAACGCACTTCTGCGCGACGGTCTGGCACGTCTGCTCTCGTCGAGCGCAGGATTCGAGCTCGTCGGCACGGCTGTCGACTACGACACGCTTCTTGCTGTGGTCGACGAGTCTCGGCCGGACGTCGTCATCACCGACATCCGCATGCCCCCGACCGGAACCGATGAAGGGATCCGAGCGGCGGCTGTGCTCAGCGAGTCCAACCCGGAGATCGGCGTCATCGTGCTCAGCCAGTACGTCTCGCCGGCCTATGCGGTCACCCTTCTTTCCGGGGGGTCGGCCCGTCGCGGATACCTGCTCAAAGACCGGGTGGCCGCAGTTGACGACCTTCTCGACGCGGTGCGAGTGGTTGCCGCAGGCGGCGCAGTCATCGACCCGCAGGTTGTCGAGCACCTCGTCGCTTCGTCACGCCGGTCGACGAAGACGCCACTCGAGTTCCTCACGCCACGCGAGCGAGAGGTACTGGGCACGATGGCCCAAGGGAAATCCAACGCGGCGATCGCCGCCGCGCTTGTGCTTTCCGAACGAGCTGTGGAGAAGCACATCAATGCGATCTTCTCGAAGCTGCACCTCAACGAGGAGCCCGACGTGAATCGACGGGTGAGCGCCGTGTTGTTGTTCCTGTCCAGTGGTGATGCTGGCAACACCTCGACCGAGGTAACAGCACGGTTCTCGCCGCCTCGCTGATCGGTCACGCTGTATCCGTCATGGGATGTGTGCTTATGAACCTACCGACAGATTCGAACGGCTCCGGCGTCGACAGCATCCGGGTTCTGGTCGTTGACGACCAGGCGCCCTTCCGCGATGCCGCGCGGGCCGTGATCGCTCGGGTAGCCGGGTTCGAGCTCATCGGCGAAGCCACTTCGGGCGAGGAAGCCGTGGTGCTCGTCGAGGAATTGCGTCCGGCCGTCGTCCTGATGGACATCAACATGGGGGCCATCGATGGCATCGAGGCGACGCGCATCATCACGCTGACGTTCCCCGAAACCTTCGTCATCCTGGTGTCGACCTACGCCGTTGACGACCTCCCTCCCGGCGCCCGCTCCTGTGGCGCCGTGGCGTACGTCAACAAAGACGAGCTCTCGCCCCGAGTCGTGCGTCGCCTCTGGGAGGACGGCGGCGATCCAACATGGCGCCGCGATCCCGCCTGACTCGATCCACCCTGCCGAGATCACCACCACGCTCCGGACAGCATGACCAGCCCCTTTGCGGGCGGTCGATTTCGTCGGCCGTGCGCGTTCCTCAAGATCCGCCTACGATCAGCATAGAAAGCGGCGCATTCCGGTCCGCATCGCACCAAGGAGGCAGCAATGCGCGTCGACGGTGTCTTACAGGGAAAAGGATCCGAGGTGGCGACGATCGGCCCCGACCAGTCGTTGCTCTCGGCGGTGGCCGAACTCGGGAGGCGACGAATCGGCGCTCTTGTGGTTCTCGCCCCCGACGGCTCTGTCGCCGGCATAGTCAGTGAACGTGACATCGTCGCAGCAATCTCACGAGAGGGAGCCTCGGTGCTGGAACGGGCGGTCCGCGACGTCATGACCGCCGACGTGATCACGTGCGCGCCCACGGACACCATGGAGCAGCTCATGAGTGCGATGACCGAGCAGCACATCCGCCATCTCCCGGTCGTCAGCGAAGGCGCGCTGATCGGGATCGTCAGCATCGGCGATGTAGTCAAGCGCCGGGTCGCCGAGATCCAAGATGAAGCGACGGCATTGGGCGACTACATCACACACGGCCGCTGACTGGGCGGCACCAGTCTTCTGAGCAGAAGCAGAGGCCCGTCGCCGTGCACCTCTCAGGCCAGCGGCACCGATCCGTGGATCGACGTTCCCTGGCCCCGGGCGCTGACGACAGCAACCGTTCCACCGAATGCGCCCATGCGGTCGCGCATGTTCACGAAACCATGTCCCTCACCGGCGCCCCCGGTCTGGTCGAACCCCTGACCATCGTCGGAGACCTCCCAGTGCAGGGACCCGGGTTCCTCCCACACCCGGACGAGCGCGCTGGCCTTGTCCCCGGCGTGCTTCCCGGCGTTCTGCAGCGCCTCCATGCAGCAGTAGTAGATCGCCGCCTCGACTTCTTGTGAATGGCGGCCGACGTCCACTTCGGCGAAGGTCGGCAGCGCCGCTCTGGCCGCGGCCGCCGGCAGAGCTTCGCCCAACCCACCGGACACGAGCAGCGGCGGGAAGATGCCGTGGGCGAGTGAACGCAGCTCGGTGATCGCTTCCTGGAGGTTGCCGCGGATCTCGTCGATCATCGCCTCGGCGTCGCTTGGGTCGTCGACGACAGCGTCTTTGGCGAGTCGGAGCTTCACCGCGAGAGCGACGAGATGCTGCTGCGCGCCGTCGTGCAGATTCCGTTCGAGCTTGCGCCGCTCGGTATCTCCCGCCGCGACAATTCGGATCCGGGACGCCCGCAGCTCGTCGTTCGTCCGACGGAGCTCATCGAGCGATGCCTGCAACGCCGTGTCGAGTTGCACGTTGTGGAGGGCGAGCCCGACCTGTCGCGCCAGCTCGGTGAGCACTCTGTCGTCCTCGTCGGTGAACGAAGCCGCGTCACTACTTCGTTCACATACGATCAGGCCGAGCAGTTCACCGCTGTGCGCGATGGGGGCGACCCTCGTCGATGCCGTGACTTCGGGTCCGACCAGGCCAGACAACCAGATGTCGAGCCACGTTCCCCCCGAGACACCGGCCCGACTCACGACGGCTCGCTCCTTGTCGCCGACGGTCAAAGTGGAAGAGGATCGAAGCGGAACCATCGCGGCGACTTCGTAGTGCCCGTGGCTGCCGGTCCAGATCTGCGCACTTCGCAGTTGCAGGGACTTCCGCAGGGTCTCGGCGAGTTGCAGAAGTAGCTCGTCGAGCGGGATTGCCCGGGAAAGACGCGAACTCCAGGTCCGGAGTGCTTCATCGGGAGACACCCGTTCCCCGTAGACAACCCGGTTGGCGCGGTCCCCCAGCCAGGCTCGAGCGGGTTGGTAGCAGAGCGCCGCCCCAGCGGCTGCGGCCATCGAAAGAACAAGCAGTGACCGCTCACTACCCGACGGTCGCCGCCCGAACGCAGCAAGCGCCAAGAGGTACGCCACGGCGATGAGCACGGTCAGTCCGGTTACCGACACCGTGTGGGTGAGCAATCTGTCGATTCGGGACAGTAGGCGGGGCACCGTTCCTGCGGCGATCGATAGGGGCAACAGGCCCGACGCGACCAGTGCCACGTCGGCGGCGTGGTGGGGCCAGCCGAGGGCCAACGTCAACGCCCCCGCAACCAACGCGACCTCCAGAGCGACCACAGCTCCCCACCCGGCCCACTGCATGCGACGTTGCGTCAGGACACTCGCCGAGCGATAGCTCGCATGAGCGATGGGGAGGGCGCCGGTCGTCAAGATCCACAGCGCGACGATCGGCCATCCGTTCACCGTTTCGCGATCACTGAGCAGGGCGAGAGCAAGCACCGCAGCGATGCCGTACGCCCCGATCAGCACTCGGCGCGAACCGACGCCGGCCAGCCGTCCGTCCGGGAGCGTCAGCAGCAGATGAAGGACGATGGCAGGTGTCAGACACAGCGCGAAGCGCTCGCCGACGTCCGCGAGCAGCGATGCGGGTCCGGAAAGACCCGTCGACCTGTTCGCCGACCACGAGAGCGCGCCCATCGCGATCGCGACGGCAAGCGCCAGCGCCGTTGCGTTCCACCGGGTTGGGCTTCGCCTCGCCGCGACCCCGGCGCCGACTGACCAGACAAGGCCGAGAGCACCAGCGATGACCACGGTGGGCGTTGTCGCAGCGGCTAGGAGCGACAAACCGAGAGCCACTCCACTCATCAGCAACGCCGCGACCCAGGCGAGAAGTGCGGTGGTGCGCCAACGAACGGCGTCGCCGTCGCGGGCCGAAACCGCGACCCGCCCCGCCCACGATTCGGAGCTCACGTGCCCTCGTTCGGTCGTTGTTCCGTCGACCCGAGCGTCACGCCACCGGCGCGCCGCGGCCGTCATCGATGACGCGACCATCCTTCATTCGGACGATCCGCTGGGCCGCGTCGGCCACCGGTTGGTCGTGGGTGACCAGAAGAATCGTCTGGCCGTTGCGATGCAAACGGGTGAAGAGTTCGAGCACTTCGTCACCACCGGCGGAATCCAATGCGCCAGTCGGCTCGTCAGCAAGCAGGAGCGTCGGCTCGTTGGCCAACGCTCGGGCGATCGCCAACCGCTGCCGTTGACCGCCGGACAACGCTGCGGGCGCCTGCTTGGCCTTGTCTCCGATGCCGAGCAGGTCGAGCAGGTCACGGGCCCGGGACTCGGCCGCCTTTCGCTTCCGGCCGGCGATGAGCGCAGGCATGAGCACGTTCTCGAGGGCCGTCATTCCTTCGAGGAGGTTGAAGAACTGGAACACGATTCCGATGTGTCGACGGCGCATGATCGCGAGCTCGCTCTCCGTCTTGCCGTCAAGTCGCTGGCCGGCCACGGTCACCTCCCCGTCGTCGGCGATATCAAGCCCGGCGATGATGTTGAGCATCGTTGACTTCCCACACCCTGACGGACCCATGACGGCGACGAACTCGCCACGCAAGACGGACAGGTCGGCACCGCGTAGGGCCCGCACCGGTGCCATGTCGGCCTCGAACGTTCGAAACACTTGCCGGGCATCGACCACGAAATCGAGCGCAGAGGTAACAGCCGATTCTCCTCCAGGGGTGACGTTCGGAACGGAAAGCGTGTCGATGCTCACGGCGTTGCCTCCAGGGAAACGAGCGGACGAACCGCATTCTTGTCGATTGGGGTTGGCTCCGGCCGATTGGCCGCATCGAAGGGTTCGGCACCGCCATCCCGCTGGGCGGGGCTGGGCTGGTTCCGTGATGCGATCCTCCGTGGTCGCACCGGGGCCGAGCGTCCCTTCACGAGCTGCGGACCGAGATCCTCCGCCTCCGGCTTGTCGGTGAACTGCTCCCATGTCAGATCACTGACGACGGTCTCGCCATCGACGGCGAACTGTTGCAGCCGCTGACAGAGGTTCACGGCGTCTCCGACGACCGTGTACTCGAGCCGCTCTTCCGAGCCGAGCAGAGCTGCGGCGACGTCGCCGGTCGAGAGCCCGATGCCGAGCGGGAAGGGTTCCAATCCCTCGGCAGCCCAGCTCTTGTTGACTGCGTCCTGGCCAGCGTGCATTGCGTGTGCCGCAACGAGGGCGCGGTCGGCATGGTCGGTGCACGGCTCCGGCGCGCCGAAGACCGCCATCACCGCATCGCCGACGTATTGCATGACCGTTCCGCCCGCCGCAAGAATCGCTTTGTTCATCTCGGAACGGTGCCGGTTGAGCTGTTGGGCAAGGTTCGACGGATCAGTGTGTTCACTGATGGTCGTGTACCCGCGGATGTCGCTCATGAGCACAGTCACGTTGAGCTCCTCGGTGTCGCCAGCGTGCGCACCTCGGGCGCGAATACGATCGGCGACTCCCGTCGGCAGGAGACGAGAGAGCGACTCACCTTGCTCCTCCCGAGACACAATCGCCGCGTGAAGGCGCTTCAGTCGGTCAAGCGAGCCCGCCGTGCCGGCCGACACGCCTTCTGCGAGACGCAGAAACAGGTTCTCGACTCTCGTCTCCACAGCGCTCGGCGTCGACTTCGTGGCGGTCGCGATGGCCTTGATCGGCTTACCCCCAGCAACCATCTCGAGCAGTGCGTCGTCGCTGGCATCCAACCCGCCGGTGCGCCGAACGGGACTCATCAGCGCGCTGACGATGACTGGATCAAGCATCGATCCGCCCGACGCGACCTCACGAATAGCTCGAGCCAGCTGATCGCCCTCGGCGATTCGATCCTTGAGCAGGTAGCCGTATCCGCTGGCGCCCTCGGAAAGCAGGGCGATCGCATAGTCGGGATCGTCATACTGACTGAGAATGACGACTCCGGTCCCGGGGTGCGCCTTCCGGATGATCTTGCAGGCCTCGATACCCTCACGATGGAAGTTGGGCGGCATCCGGATGTCGCTCACCACAACGTTCGGGGCGGCGGTCTCCGCTCCGCTGATGAGGCCGTCGTAGTCCTCCGCGACACCGACAATCTCGATATCGGGCTGTCGAGACAACATGGCCTTCACTCCTTCGCGGATGAAGACGCTGTCGTCGGCGATGAACACCGTGATTGCTCCCATGTCGTTGATTCAACTCCTCGATCGGGACCCTGCACAGGGCGTGAGCCCGTGGCTAGCGGTGGTGCCAGCACACCCGCTACGCGGCGGTTGCGGAAAGGCGGATTCGTGTTGCCTTGCGGCTCACGGGAACGAAGGCGAGACCGACCGCAAGAGCGCTCACCAGAGCAACCAACGAGAGCGACACCAGTTGCAACACAGGAATGCTCGGCCGCGGACGCAACCCCAATCGCTCGCAGAAGACCCCCCAGAGCACGTTGGCGCTGATGATGCCGAAGGGAACACCGATGCTGAGGGCGGCGGCGATGATCGTGGCCGACTGCCAGACAACAACGTGGCCGGCCTGACGCGGGGTCAGACCGAGTGCGGCCATGATCGCCAGATCACGCCGTCTGGCTTTCGTGGTCATGGCGATACCGTGCGCGAGGGAGATTGCGAACACGACGCCGAGCGCTGCGGCGAGCGGAAGCCACACCGCACCGAGAGATTCGTATCCGTTCAGCGCGTGGGGCTTCCCATCGGTCAACAAGCAGCTTGAATCGGGACAACCCTGCTCAGCGAAAAATCTCCGAAGGGACTCTGTGGCCGTCGCCCGATCGAGTGTCGGATCGATACGGAGAAACACGCCGTTGTACCGGCCCTCCGCAGGGTCCCAAGACGGCGGGAAGACGGACGCCACGGTCGCGGCACCGCGTCCGAGACCGGCGCTACTCGTACGGGTGTTCCCGATGGACGGGAAGGTTGCCGTGCCGACGATCGTCATCATCCGCTTCCCGTGGCCAGTATCGACCTTGACCCGGTCGCCGATGGAACGGCCGAGCGACCGCATGCTCAGTGGGCCGAGGACGATGTCTCCGTCTCCTTGCGGGATCCGCCCGTCCAGCATCGTCGGAAAGACGATGCCGTCGAGCTGATCGAACCCGAAGGCGGCGATCGAACGTCCGTCGATGCGAACGTTGCCGTACCGTAACGCCGAGAGGGCGGCGACCTCGGGTCGGGCGCGAAGAGCATCGATCGCTTCGTCGGGGATCGGTCCGAACGGGTTCGCCACGCCGACGTCCCAGTCCCACCCGTACTTGCTTGGCGTGCCGAGGAATTGGTTCAGGCTGGAGGTGAACGACACGGCCGCGCCGACAAGAGCGACCGCCAGCGCGATGCTGCAAAGCACGCTGCGCGCCGGTGTGGCTCTGCGACCGATTCCCGGTTGGAGGGCGAACCGGGAGCCCGTCACCGCGGTCGGTGGGAGACCGGCCCAGGCCAACAGGCTGACGAAGCGCGACAGCCGACCCTGCCCCGCAACATCGAACGCCCCCGGAACCGACGACCGCGTGAGCCGCATCGCGGAGAACCAAGAGGCTGCCGTGAGGATCATCGCGATCACGAGAGCACCTGTTCCGAGCACTGCGGTGTCGAACCTGAGGCCGGGTGAGGGTTCGACGGTTCGCGTCGAACCAAGCGGCGTGAATGCACTCGCCAACCACGCGAACACAAGGGCCACGAAGGACGCAACAACGGCGATCGTGATGCCATGGAGCATGACGAGCGCGCCGACATCGCGGGAGGACATGCCGAGAGCGCGGAGCACAGCGGTGTCACGATTGTGAGAGAAGATCTGGCGTCCGATGGCTTGCGCGCCCAACAGCAGGCCGGCGAGAAACAGGACCATAGCCAGTAGCCAGATCGTCGTCACCTGCGGTCGCAGCGCGTTCTGGACATTGATCCGACCGTCTTGATTCAGCGAGAAGAGGACCTGCGCGCCGGGGTAGCGGGCCGCCGCCCTCTCCACCTGCGAACGCAGCCCGATCATCTTCGGCTGGTCTCCGGAAACCTTCAGCGCCGACGAGACGTAGTAGGTCGAGTCGCGGTGGGCAGCAGCGAACGGAGGGAAGAGGTACACCTGTGGGTTGCGTTCAGCAGCCGAATCGAATAATTCGCTCGGGAGCCGACCGACACCGACGATCGTGAGTTCGAGCGGTTCGCCCTTCTCCGGGTCAGGGTTTCCATCGCTGTCGAAGCCCTCGAGCCGGACCAACCGCAGAGATGTCACGCGCTCACCGATCCTCCAGCCCGTGATGCGCTGCAGTTCGGGATTCACGATCACTTCATGCGGTTGATCGGTCGCCGGCAGGCGACCTTTCAGCAGCCGGAGTCTCTCGACACTGTCAGGACCGGGCCGAGCGATCAGCTTGCCGACGGCGGAACCGAAGGCGAGGCGCTCGCCCTCGGTGCCGCCGTCGGAGAACTCAGCGAGACTCACGCCGCCGATCCGAGTCGACTGCACGACTCCGGGCAGGTGCTCGATCTCGTCGAGGTAGGAAAGCGCAGCCGAGCGGCCCATCGCCGTCTGGTCGCCGCTCACGGCTACATCGGCCGAACGAGCGGACGTGAGTGCTCGGGGCAACGCGGTGTCCGTTCGTCGGGCATCCGCGGCGGCTGTCAGCGCGAAGCTCAGCGCCAGTCCCACCAGGAGCGCGAGAACCGAAAAGGAACGCCAATTGGCTCGAAGCGTCGAGCGGTAGCGGTAGACGACCGCTCTCACGTCGTCCGATCACGCGCGTCCGGAAATCGTCGGCCCTCGCGTATCGGGGCGACCATGGGGAGCAACCGACCGACCTTCACGTAGTCATTGAACAGGGATCGCCGAACCTGGCACCAGCCCGCTGGCCCCACCCTCCGGAGGTGTGCCAGCCACACCAGGGAAGCGCCGGGCTTCGCCCTGTTCGCTCCCCTCGTCATGGGCGCACGATAGGCCATGTCCACTACCTCCACTCGTTACGAACGCAGCGTCACCACCGTTTCGTGGATTCCGTCGGACCTCCTCGAAGGTATGGGGAAGATCGCGACACGCATGAAGATGGCCCATCACGACCCACCGCCACCGGACTCCCTGGGTGCCGACATTCCGACCATCCTCGAACAACTGCGGAGGAGCGACGCGTTCCGATTCGCCAACCACCTGCGGGCGTTCATCGAGGTCGACGGCTCTCATCGGATCGTCGGCGCCGGCTACGGCGGCGGCGGGGTCATGGGAGCAACGACCGTGGGCCTCGCCGTTGGGTCGATCACGGTTCCGGCGATCAGACTCGAAGATCGTCGGAGCGAGCCAGAGATCGGCCCGGACTTCGTCCGGTTCACACAGACCGTCGGGGGCCGAACCGGCGCGCCGATGCCCCGCGCCGTCAAGCATCCGCCGTTCGTCCAGTACCACGCACCAATCGTTTGGACGACCCTTGAGCTCGTCATCCGAGCTGACGGCACCCATGAAGCCGGCTTCGTCGGGGCATCAGGTTTTCCGCGCCACTGGCTGTTCGACGACTCTGGCTCCCTGGTCGCGAAGAGCAGCGTGGCCGAGTACAAGAAATGGATGGCTGAATCATTCGGTCACCGAACCCCGTGGGGTGACGAGGATTCGCCCACCTTGGTCACGGCAGTCGAATCGGCCCTCGAGCGAGAGCTCCAGAGCGCCATCATGCGGGGAAGCCAGCGCCCCCAGATCCGGAGAGTCAAACCGGGCGCAGCGCTCGTCGAACAGGGCTCGGTCAGCGACGAGCTCTTCCTGCTACTTAACGGCGTGCTCGTTGTCGAGGTTGACGGCGAGATGATCGCCGAGCTGGGCCCCGGTGCCGTCATGGGCGAACGTGCCCTGCTCGAAGGTGGCCACCGAACCGCGACCCTGCGCGCGGTGACCGACTGCAAAGTGGCGGCCGTGCGCGCCAACGAGATCGACACCGGGCGGCTCGCCCGACTCGCCGAGGGACACCGACGCGAAATCGCCTACCGACCGTGACGTGGCCCGCGCCCCCGGGGCGGGGTCGTCTCGCTGCGTGGAGGCCCGGTGCGCTACGTTCAAACGCAACGGCCACGCGCGCCACGAGCCGAACCGTGACCGGTTCCGCCCGGTCACCTGCGACGAAAGCGAATCACCTCATGGACATCTCCGTCACCGACGAACAGGCGGAACTGCTCCGTGAAGTGCTGGACCGAACGATTCGCGACCTGCGCTACGAGATTGCCGACACCGATCGACCCGATTTCAAGCGGATGCTGAAGGCTCGAGAGGCCACCCTCCGGGAGCTGATCGCACCCCTCGGCGGGACGCTCCCCGACGCACCCCTCGGGTCCCGACACCCCTGAGGTCCGGAGAAGCATCCCGCCCACCGGGACGAACCGTCGACGGCACCGGCCGTCACTCCTCCGTCGAGCAGACCAGCGCCCACCGGAGCGCTCCTAGCTAGGTCGTTCGACCTTTCCTCGACCTTCTTTCTCAAGTTCCGCAACGATTTCCCGATGACTTTGTCGTGTACGGGAATGTGCTTGGAGCAGGACTGATAGCAGCGCCGGCCACGCTTGCCTTCACTGGAGTAGGACAGACGTTCATGACGGTCACGGTTTCCGTAGCGGCCTCGGGCATCGTTCTGGGGATCGCGCTCCTTCGGAGTTCGCGGGTTTCGTTGTTCGAGCCGCCGACGGCGGATTTCCCTTCGAAGAACCCCAGTTAGCCGGCCGCAGTTGCGCCCATGACGTTGGCTGGGACGAGGTCCATCATGGGGTTGCTTGCCGTCTTCTTCGTCACGCTCGGCGTGGCGCTCCTCCTGGTCGCTCAACGTGCCGACACCGGTGCTGGCCCCCGGTTGCTGCGTGACCACGCGCGCCACTTGCGCCCCCGTTCGACCGATCTTCTCGACCGGCTCGTTGCTCGCTCGATCCTTCTCACCGTTCTCGGTGCGTTCGCGGCGATCTATCTCGATGTCGGGATCTCGTGGATCGGCGCGACGATGATCGGTGCCATGGTGACGAAGCTGACCATCGCCGAACTCCATCGGCGACGGGAGAACTTCGGCGCCGCGCCCTCCGGACTTCGCGTCTGCGCCGTGATGCCGATCCACAACGAGGACCCGGCCTATGCGGTGGCCGGCGTTACGTCGATGCTCGCTCAGACCCGCCCCCTTCACCGGATCCATGTGGTCGATGACGGCTCAACGGACGGCGGCGCAGCGGCCGACGCCGTGCGCAGCCACCTCGAAGCGAATGCGGGTTCCGTGCAGTGGGAGGTGACGGTTCTTGCCGTCAACGTCGGCAAGCGCCACGCACTCGCCCATGGCTTCCAGGCCGCGGTGGATGCCGACATCTTCCTCTGCGTCGACTCTGACACGGTCCTCCAGCCCGATGCCGTCATCGAAGGTCTTCGGCCGTTCTCCGATCCGGACGTCGCCGCGGTAGCCGGGCTCGTGTCGGCCCACAATCGGCGTCGGAACCTCCTCACCAGACTCATCGACCTCCGTTACGTCAGCGCGTTCCTGTCCGAGCGGGCCGCCTATTCGGCCTTCGGAGCGGTGCTGTGCTGCTGCGGTTCGCTCAGCTTCTACCGGGCCGAGGTCGTCCGCTCCAACCTCGACGACTTCCTCGGCCAGTACTTCCTCGGCAGGACGGCGACCTTCGGGGATGATCGGCGCCTGACCAACTACGCGCTGCGGTCGGGCCGGGTGGTGCTCGCCGAACGATCGCGGGCCGCGACGGCCGTTCCGGAGCGACTGTCGCACTACGTCCGTCAGCAGGTGCGCTGGAACAAGAGCTTCTTCCGCGAGTCCCTGTGGGTGCTGTCGACCTTCCCGATGCGAAGCGCGGCCTTCTGGCTCACCGTCAGCGAGGTGGCGATGTGGGTCGTTATGGGCGCCGCACTGATGGTCGCGATCGCTCTTTATCCCCTGCTCGGCCACGTCACTCACGTCCGCGCCACGGTGGTCTTTGTCATGCTCGCCGCATGGGCTCGCAACAGCGCGTACCTGGAACACCGACGCGAGGGCGTCCTGCGTCGGGACCGGGCCTTCGTCTTTGCCATCGCCCCGATCTACGGGCTCCTCCACATCTTCGTGCTGGTCCCGGTCAGGGTCTATGCGCTCCTCACCCTCCGCCAGGGAAAGTGGGGCACGCGTGGAAAGGTCGAAGTCCGTCTCTGAGCGGACCGAAAGGAATTCGGCCGGCGTCAGCGCTCGACACGACCGGCGGGGTCGTCGCACAACAGCAGGACGACTTGGACCATGTCGTCCCGGGTTGCCGCCGCCCCTCGCTCCCTGGCGTTCGCTCCGCCGTCCGGGTCGGCGTCGCCCTCAGACCATGCTGCAGCAAGCTGCGCCAACATGTCGCTCTCCATCGCGGCCGGCCGGGGCGACCCGACCGAGCCCCGGCATGCGTCAGCTGCGCCGAGGAGCTCCCACGCCTTCACCTGTTCACCGAGAGGGAGCGCGAGCAACGCGACGTCTTCGAACAAGAACGCCAAGGCCCATTGATCGTCATACGTCACGAACGCCTCGAGCGCCTCGCGGTACGCGGCGCGGGCACCGTCGAGGTCACCGAGTGCTCGGCACGCGTTCGCGAGGTTGTGGTGACTGATGGCGACCATCCACCGATCGCCGACCTCTTGGTTCAGGCGCATCGCCTCCTCGAACGACGCCTTGGCCTCGGCGGCCCGCCCCTCGATGATGTCGATCATGCCGAGGTTGGTATGCGAAACCGCGAGCGCCCAGCGATCCCCCACTTCACGTCGGAGCCGGAGCGCTTCGTCGTGGAAGCGGCGCGAGGCTGCGAGATCGCCCTCGTATTCGGCGACCACCCCGAGGTTCGACAATACCGACGCCGCCGCCCCGCGATCGCTGAGCTGACGGCGGATGTCGAGGCTTGCTTGATAGTTCGTTCGTGCGAGAGCGTTGTCGCCGCGTTGTGCCGCGACCGTGCCGGCAAGATGGAGCACTTTGCCGCGACCGGCATAGTCCTCCGTTCTATCGAAGCAGTCGACGGCTCGGCCGAGATGAGCGATTGCATCGTCGAACCGTGCCTGTTTGCGGGCCACCTCGGCCAGCGAGACCTCACACCACGCCTCGAGCGTCGGATCTCCGGCCTCACGGGCGAGCGTTGTGGCTTCCGTTCCCGCGGCACGAGCTCGATCCCATGCTCCGGTCAGCTCGAGCACCTTCCCGAGCTGGAGCAGCACATGGGCGCGGGTCGCGCCGTGGACGAGCGCCGCGAGCCGATCGAAGTAGTCAGCAGCGGCATCATTGGCGTAACGGGCGCGGGCGGCTTCGCCCGCTCGGCCCAGGTACTCGATCTGCTTGTCCCCCCGGTCGCTGCTGCACCAGTGGTGCGTGACCAGGTCGAGCTCACTCTCGACGACCTCCGGACCACGCTCCTCCAGGTCGAGGGCCGCCCGTTCGTGCAGATCGATTCGTAACGTGTGCGGAAGGCTCTGGTACGCCACTTCACGGGTGATCACGTGACGGAAAAGCCATGAACTCCGTTCATCCTCATCGGACACCAAGAGGTCCACCGACCGCCCCACGCGCAGGTGGGTGATCACGTCGGTATCGGAACCGAGGTCCGGGTAGACCCGACGGACCGTCGGAGCCTCGAAGCGGCGCCCGAGAACGCTGGCAACTTTGAGCGTTCGGCGTGGACCCTCGTCGAGGGTGTCGATTCGACTCAGGAGGAGACTGTGGAGGCTCGCCGGGAGATCGATGGCATCGAGCTGTTCGGGTCGGGCGGGGTCCAATCCCCGTCCGTGAAGGAAGTTGAGAATCTGTTCCAGGTAGAACGGATTGCCTTCGGCTCTCGTGACGACCGTGTCGATCAGCGCAGTCGACGGGCGGACGCTGTCGCCGTACAGCTGGCGGATCTTCGCGATGGCGGCGGCCCGAGCGGCGTCGGGGCCGAGTTCCGAGAGCTCGTATTCCGCAAAGAACGGGAGCGACTCGATTCCGAGGCCTCCCCCGGCACTACCGGTGGGCCGGTAATTCAGGAGGAACAGGACGGGGAGCGTCTCGGCACCGCGAACAAGGACCTCCAGCAGATCGCGCGAAAGCGCGTCGATCCGATGGCAGTCCTCGAGCACGATGGTCAACGGCGACACCCGCGACCGCACGCCGAGCACGTCTATAAAAAGCGACTCCAGGGAGGACTTGCGGAGCTTGGCGTCGAATGGCCGCGTGACATCGGTGTCGGGAACATCGAGTCCGAGCACCGGACCCAGCAGCGCCGCGCGTCGCGCATGGCTCCTCCCAATGCCGGCGAGAGAGCGACGCAGCGCGCGCGTTCGAGCTCCGTCGCTTCCGGTCTCGTCGATGCCGAGCAACGTGTGAGCGACCTCGCGCCAAATCACGTAGCTTCCCGTTGACCCCACGACCGAAGCCTCACCGAACGCGACCGGCATGCCATCGGCTCGAAGCTCGCGCACGATCTCGGCGATGAGCCGGGATTTTCCACGACCCGCTTCCGCGGAGATCGCCACGACCCGTCCCTTGCCCGCGCGAACGGCATCGGCGGCCTCAGCGATCGCAGTCATCTCCTGGTCGCGTCCGACCAAAGGAAGCGTGTAGCGGACCTCCCGTTCACGAGTGGCGAACGCAGTCCCCTCGATGGTCCAGACCGCCACCGGCTCGACTCTTCCCTTGACGGGAAAAGTGCCGACGGACTCCCAGAGAAAACGGTCGCCTGCTTCCCGTCGCACCTCGTCGGTGACCCGAATCGTTCCGGGCGCCGCACCGGTCATCAACCGAGCCGAAAGGTTCACCGCATCGCCGAGACACGTGAACGTACGACGGAGCGAGTGCCCGTAGGTTCCGCTGCGAAGCCGTCCGTGGGCAATGCCGATCTGGAGGTCCCGCGCTGCGGTGTCGGCGGCGACCGATCGAAGTTCCAGGGCTGCGGCGGCTGCGCGCGACGCGTCATCGCCATAGGTGACCGGCGAGCCGAACACGCCGTAAAGGTACGCGCCTTTATCACCGAGGATGAGCTGCAGGACGTTGCCTCCGAAGCTCGTGAGGACTTCCTGTGCCCGACGCACGAACGTGTCGAGCTCTCTTGGTCCGGCGTCTGCGTCCACGTCGATACCGCCGAAGCGGACGAACATCGGGTACGCCGAGCGGAGCTCCGTGAGGAACTCGCCCCGACCGGTGCTGAGGCGTTCGTGCACCACCGGGAGAAGCCACGGACGCACCAGGGATTCGTCCACCACGGGCTCGGCTGGACGCTCGATGCGGACGACGACTTGCCTGAGCCCCTCGAGCATCGTGGCCGTGGACTCCTTCCGGGGCATGCGTGAGATGACCGCGAGTTCGCCGAGCGCGGCAACGGCCGAGGGTCCGAGCACGATCTCGCCGCGTTCGGCGAGCTGCTCGGCATCGGCCAACTCGTCGACGATCGATCCGGCGAGCACGTCGATCAGCTGTACCCCGGGATCTCCGACCACGAAACGACGAGCCGGGCCCACCGCGATCGCAACCTTGATGCCGAGTTCCACGACGCGACCGCCGGGTGTCGTGACCCGGCCGACGCTGTCCATCGTCCGCTGGACCGCGAGGGCAGCGGCCGCGGCCCGACTCCCGTCGTCCCCATCGAGCCAACACGTCACCGCGTCACCGCTGAAGTAGATGACGTGGCCACCGAAGTCGGTGATGTCGTCGATGACGGCCTGGAACACGAGGTCCAACACCGCGGTCAGCTCTTCGACGCCCCGCTGCGGTCCGAGTTCGGTGGCCAGCGCCTCGGTCAACGAGGTGAAACCGCTCACATCGGCGAACAGCCCGGACCCGGAAACTCGGTCGGGCATCTCGACACCCGTGGCGAGCGCTTGCCTCCGATCTCCGGGGATGTACGCCTGGGGATGGTCAGTACCGTGACGATCCGCCATCGGGCGATGCTACCCAGCCCTGCGACTTGGGAGGACGCTCGCTGTTTCCTTTGGGCGCGTGAGCGGCTCCGGATCGGCCAAGATCGAAGGTGCTCACCTCGAAGGGATCACCCGTGCGGTTGCAACTCCATGGCGTCCGCGGATCGCGCATCGTGGCCGGCTCCGATCACGTGCGCTACGGCGGGAACACGTCGTGCGTGTCTCTCGCTCGTGGTGATGTCGCGCCGTCGCTCGTCCTTGATGCGGGTAGCGGTCTCACCGGCCTGACTGAGGTGCTCAACGGCCAGCCGTTCGACGGCTCGATCCTTCTTTCGCATCTCCATTGGGACCACGTCTACGGGTTGCCGTTC
>JANMYF010000443.1:0-9453 GCA_031381685.1 Acidimicrobiia bacterium | reverse complement strand
GTGGCGGCCGTCCGAACGGTGGCGGACGCAACGGCGGGGGACCAGGGTTCGGTGATCTCGATGCGGCGACGCAGGCCGCCCTCGACGCGTGCCGAACGGAACTCGGGCTCGGTGCAGGATTCAGTGGTGGCGGCGGCGGTGGAGTCCGCAACAACCCGCAGGTGACCGCCTGTCTGAAGAAGAAGGGCGTGACGCTTCCGACGACACCCGCCGGACAGCAGGGCCAGGGCGCGAACCGACCGGAACTTCCGGCGAAGACGCAGGCCGCGCTCGATGCCTGCCGCAAGGAGCTTGGGCTTCCTGCGCCCGGCCAAGGGAACGGACCCCGAGACGGTGCGCCCGTAGCCCCCACCACGAACAAGGCCTGACGAAACGGGAGTGACGAACGCGCCCGACGATCTGGTAGCACTCGGCGCGAATAACTCCGCGAACCTCCGCCCGACGAGGCCAGAGTCCTACACTTCGTCGATGCGCCCTTCACTCGCCCTCGTCGGAATCGCTCTCTCCGGGGCGCTGCTCCTGGGCGCGTGCAGTTCGGACTCGTCTGACACGACTGCAGTCGTCACGGAGGCTGCGGCCGACGAGACCTTCGCTGCGGAGACCGAGGCTCCGGTGACCGAAGCGGTCACCGAGGCTCAGGCCACGGAGGCCGCCGGCGATTCGGTGGCCATGGCATCGGATGAACCGTCGTCGATGGCCGGTCAGCTCGCCGCGAGCTTCAAGGAATCGACGGGCGTGGACCTCACCAAGGAACAGAGTGAGTGCATGACCGATGCCATCCTTTCGACGTTCACGGCCAAGGAGCTCATCGACCTCGGTCAGAGCCCGGCCGGCTTCGACGGTCTCCCCTCGGCCGACAAGGCGAGGGCCGTCGGTTCGTTCCAGAAGTGCCCCGGCATCTTGGAAGAGGCGTTCTTCGCCGGCTTCAAGCAAGCGCTCCCGACGATCGATGAGGCCCAGGGCCGGTGCGGTGCGACCGAGCTGGGCAAGACGTTCTCGGCCGAGGAGCTCGTCTCGCTGTCGACAGGCGGCGATGTCTCGAAGAACGCCGAAGTGATGACCAAGGTGTTCACGGCGTTCGGAAACTGCGAAGGTCTCCTGTCGGGCCTCTTCGCCGCCGGCATCAAGGAGTCGGGTGGCATGACCGACACGCAGGCGAACTGCGCCGCCGAAGCAATGGTGAAGTCTCTCGGGGTCGAAGCCATGGTGAAGTTCTCGACCGATCCCAACAGCATCGATCCCGCCGTGACAGCGAAGCTGACCGAGGCCGTCACGTCCTGCATGGCGTAGTGCCGACACAGGGGCGCCTGGGAGCGTCCGCGATCATCTCCCGGGAAAGCGACCGGGGGATGGGCTCGCGCAAGTAACCTTGCTCTCCGCCATGGCTACGAAATCCGCCCCGAAGAAGACCGCCCCGAAGAAGACTGCGCCGAAGAAGGCTGCACCTTCGCCCGCCAAGCTCGCCTTCGCGTTCGACCACAAGCACAAGGTCGCGCCGATGAAGCTCAAAGATCTCCTCGGAGGGAAGGGGGCGAACCTTGCGGAGATGACGAGTGTGCTGCGCCTTCCGGTACCGCCCGGATTCACTATCTCGACCGACGCCTGCCGCGCCTACATGAAGTCGGGCTGGCCCAAGTCGCTCGACGCCGAGATCGTCACGCAGGTCGCCGACATCGAGAAGAAGATGGGCCGCAAGCTCGGCGACGCGAAGAACCCGTTGCTCGTCTCCGTCCGCTCGGGAGCCAAGTTCTCCATGCCCGGCATGATGGACACGGTCTTGAACCTCGGCCTGAACGACAAGACCGTCGTCGGTCTCGCCAAGGTCATGGACAACGAGCGCTTCGCGTACGACTCCTATCGCCGGTTCCTCGCCATGTACGGACGCATCGTCCTCGACGTCGACGGATCGCTTTTCGAGCACGCTTTCGAAAAGGCCAAGCACAAGGCCAAGGTCGTAAGCGACGCCGAAATCCCCGCAGGCGTGCTCAAGTCGCTGTGCGAGGACTACAAGGCGATCGTGAAGAAGGCCACCAAGGCCGACTTCCCGCAGGATCCCAAGGTCCAGCTCAAGGGCGCCATCGAGGCTGTCTTCAGTTCCTGGAACGGTGCTCGCGCCATTGCCTACCGGGTGCGTGAGCGCATCGCCCACGATCTGGGCACTGCCGTCAACGTGCAGGCGATGGTGTTCGGCAACCGTGACGACACGTCGGGTACCGGTGTCGGGTTCACCCGCAACGCGTCGACCGGCGAGAACAAGCCCTACGGTGACTACCTCACCAACGCCCAGGGCGAAGATGTCGTGGCGGGCATCCGCAACACCGAGGATCTCGACGCGCTGAAGAAGCGCTTCCCGAAGTGTTACGGCGAGCTGATGTCTATCTTCGCTCGGCTCGAGGCGCACTACCAGGACATGTGCGACACGGAGTTCACCATCGAGCAGGACAAGCTGTGGATGCTCCAGACGCGCGTCGGCAAGCGCACCGGTGCGGCCACGCTGCGCATGGCCGTCGAGATGGCCACCAAGCCGAGCGGTCCGACGAAGTGGAAGATCTCCAGGGACGAAGCCCTGTTGCGCGTCGACGCCGACGCCCTCGATCAGGTGCTGCACCCGCAGTTCGCCGCAAAAGGACTCGTGCTCACCAAGGGTCTCGGCGCGTCGCCCGGTGCCGCCGTCGGCCGGGTCTACTTCACCGCCGACTCGGCGGTCGAGGCGTCCGAGCGGGGTGAGCTCGTCGTCCTGGTGCGCTCGGAGACCAGTCCCGAAGACGTCCACGGCATGCTCGTCGCCGAAGGCATCCTCACCGCCCGCGGCGGTCTCGTCTCGCACGCTGCCGTCGTGGCACGTGGGTGGGGCAAGCCTGCCGTCGTCGGCGCCGAAAAGGTGAAGATCAAAGACGACAAGCAGTTCGAGGTCGACGGTGTGATCGTCCATGAGGGTGATGTGATCTCCCTCGACGGAGCCACCGGCGAGGTGATGCTCGGCGCGCTCGAGATGGCCTCGGCCGAACCGCCCGTCGAGTTCCACACCATCCTCGGCTGGGCCGACGAAGTGCGCAAGGGACGCCGAGGCGTTCGCGGCCTCAAGGTCCGCGCCAACGCCGACAACGGCCCCGACGCGAAGAACGCCCGGGCATTCGGCGCTGAGGGTATCGGCCTGTGCCGTACCGAGCACATGTTCCTCGCCGAGGACCGCCTTCCGATCGTGCGCGAGATGATCCTCGCGGAAACGCCGAAGACGGAGGCCACCGCGCTCGAGAAGCTGCGCAAGGCCCAGAAAGCTGACTTCGAGGAGATCCTGCGGGAGATGGACGGCCTGCCGGTCACCGTACGCCTGCTCGACCCTCCGCTCCACGAGTTCCTGCCGTCGATGGAGGAGTTGAAGATCAAGAAGGCCGTGCATGGTCTCACTGCGATCGAGGAGAAGCTCCTCGCCGCGGCGCAGTCGTGGCACGAGTTCAACCCGATGATCGGCACCCGTGGTGTTCGCCTCGCGGTCGTGAAGCCGGGTCTCTACGAGATGCAGGTCCGGGCGCTCCTCGAGGCGGCGGCGGCGCGGTGCAAGAAGGGCGGCAACCCGGTCATCGAAGTGATGATCCCGCTCACGGTGACCCGCGAGGAGATGGCCATGGCCCGCAGCTGGGTGCAGGGTGCCATCGACGAGACCAAGACGAAGATGGATCCGAAGGCCGCAGCACACCTCGACATCACGATCGGCACGATGGTGGAGACACCACGAGCCGCCGTGCGCTCGGACGAGATCGCCATGGAGTCCGACTTCTTCTCCTACGGCACCAACGACCTGACGCAGATGACGTTCGGCTTCAGCCGTGACGACGTGGAGGGTCGCATGATGAGCGCGTACCTCGAGCAGGGCCTGCTCAAGCGCAATCCGTTCGAGACGCTCGACCAGTCGGGTGTGGGGCAACTCGTGCTCGACTCGGTGGCGCGGGGCCGGGCGACGAAGCCGGGCCTCAAGCTCGGTGTGTGCGGTGAGCACGGCGGCGATCCCGACTCGATCCTCTTCTTCTACGCCGCAGGTCTGGACTACGTGTCGTGCTCGCCGTTCCGCATCCCGATCGCCCGCCTTTCTGCGGCTCAGGCGGTCATCGGGGCGTCGGCCAAGAGCAACGCCTAACCGGGCGGGCTGGCGGTCGTGTCGTCGGGCGCCGAGTTCGATGAACTCGGCGCCGTCGGCGTCGGATCCTCAGCCGATTCGAGGGACCGTGTCGCGGTCGCCGGAAAGGTTTCTCCGTTGCTGTCAGCGGTCCGATCGTCGCGCGTCACGCGTGGCGTCGGGCTGGTCGTCGCGTTGGCTGTCTCCCTCGTCACCTATCCCGCGCTGACGCCCTACGTCGGTTGGGAGCTGGACCAGTCGTGGGCCGCGGGGCTGCACATGGCCCAGCATCAGGGCTTGATGCACGGGCACGACGTGGTGTTCACCTACGGTCCGCTGGGCTGGCTCACGAGCCCGACGATGTTCTACGAGGGCACCGGTGCGGTTGCCATCGCCATTCGTTTTCCGATCCTGATGGCCGTGGCCTATGTGATCTGGCGCAGGCTGCGCGACCTCACGTCGCTGCCCGTCGCGTTGGCCGGGTGCGTTGCGCTCAGCTGGATGATCGGATCGGTGTTCCTGGTCGGCGGTGAGGCGCCGCTTCTCGTCGTTTTCGCGGTTGTCGGCGCGTATCTGACTCGTCTTGCTTCGCCGTCATCCGTTCCGGTCCCCCTACCTGCGTTCGCCGGCGCGGGCGCCCTCTCCGCCCTGATGCTCCTGGTGAAGTTCGACACCGGCATCTCGGTCGCGGCGTGGACCGGGTTCGTCGTCGTCGCCGAATGGTTGCTGCATCGTCAAGCATGGCGGCGAGTAGTGATCGCCGCAGCAAGTGCCGGTTGCGCCTTTGTCGTCGCACTGGTGCTGCTCTGGCTGGTGTGCGGCCAGCAGCTCCGCTACCTCCGAACGTGGCTCGACCTCTCGTTCAACCTGTTCTTCGGGTTCAACGACGCAATGGCGCTGCCGGGCTTCGGATGGGAACTGCAACTCGCGTTCGCCTCGATGGTCGGGCTGGTCGTCTTGATGCGACAGCGCGACATCACACTCGACCGACGACGCAGCCGGTTGCTCTGGATCGCGTTGATCGCTGCTGCGTTCCTCTTCGCCAAGCAGGCGTTCCTCCGCCACGACACGCATTCGCTTCGTTGGTGGGCGTTCGTCGGGTTCGCAGTGCTGGTGCTCACGGTCCGCCGCACCGTGTTGATCGGGGCGTTTCTCGTCGTGCCGAGCGTGATCGTGGCAGGGGCGATCGCCGGCAGTTTTGCCTTCACCAATCCAACGGCAAGCATCCGGGCGGTGGGTCGCGCCGTCGAACAGGTCACGTCACATGCCGAACGACGCCGGGTGCGTGAGCTGGGCCGAACGCTTCTTCCCGCTGCGCACCCGATCCCCGACGACATCGTGGAGGCGATCAAGGGTGAGACGATCCACGTCGCCCCCGTTCGCGCCGTTGTCTCGTGGGTCTATCCGACCACCGAGTTCCGACCCTTCCCGATCCTTCAGCACTACGACGGCTTCACTCCGGAGCTCGACCGGTTCGCGGCGGACTTCGTACGCAGCGCCCGAGCACCGCGCTACGTCCTCTACGAACGCTTCGCCATCGATGCGCGCGTTGACCGGTGGGAGCCACCGGAGACCATGCTCGCCATGCTCTGCCGGTACCGCTTCGTGAGCGGTGACCAGCAGTGGCAGTTGTTCGAACGCCGCGAACGCAATGCCTGTGGTGCGCGTCGGCGCATCGATGTCGTCGAGGGACGCGTCGGAGAGGAGCTGTTCACCCCGTTGGGCAACGACGACGAGATGGTTGTCGGACGCTTTGACGGCGCTGCGTTCTCACCCGGGCTGGTGCAACGGGTGCAGTCGCTGCTGAGCCGGCCGCCGATCATGGACGTGTTCATCGCCGGGGATCCGAACCGACGACGCTTCGTCACCGGCACGGCGACGCAGGATCATCTGCTCGTCCTGCCGACATGCCTGCGCGACCAGCTGGCCGGCTTCGATACGTCGATCACGCGGTCGCTCACGTTCAGCCGGAGCAGAGGGCGTGTGGTCTCCGGTTCGAAGTTCGAGGCGACCTTCGACGCGATCACCTTCGACTGCACCGCCTGAACCTTGCGTCCGCCGCTCGTCGGAGTGTTGCGAGCTGACCGGAACTGAGCGCTACACGCGGGCGAGCTCGACCAACGACGAGAGTGCGTCACCGGGTCTGCCGATGAGGATGCGGCGCCCGTTCTTGGTGAGTTGTCTGAGCAGTTCGACGGCGTTCGCCTCTGCGTCGCTGCTCGTCAGGCTGATCACCACGAGATCGGCGTCGACATCTTCGACGAGCTCGACCACATCGGCGTGAGGAACGTTCGCGCCGAGGTGATGGATCCGCCAACGATCTTCGCGGAGTACGAGCGCCGCCATCGTCGACGGCATCGCGTGAAGATCTCCGAGCGGGCTGGCGATCACGGCGGTGCCGCGCGGGCGACCGCTCGGATGGGTCGAAATACGCGCAAGTAGCCGTTCGCAGATCGCCGTTGCGCGGTGCTCGACGGCGACACTGATCTCGCCTCGATGCCACTGCTCGCCGATCTTGGCCATGCACGGCGCGAGGAGGCGTTCGCACAGTTCGAGCACACTCACCGAGCCTTCGGTCAGGCGTTCCACGATCGTCCGGGCGCCGCCTTCATCGCCAACGACGAAGGCGCTGAGGAGCCGCTCGATCTGGTGTTCCCAGTCTCGGACCTGGAGCCGTGGTGGCGCGGTCCCCGCTGTCCTGGCGTCGGCGAACCTCGTCAGGTCGTCTTCGAGCACCTCGTATCCGCTCGAGGGGTGTTTCGTAGCGACGAGGGAACCGTCGCGGACCCACCGGTACACGGTCTGGTAGTGCACGCCGAGGTACGCGGCAACGTCGTGCAGATTCATTGCCTCAACCCGTCCCCACCAGCACTCACGTTAGCCACCATCCCTGACTACGGGCACTTGGGAGAGAGGTTGCCCCCAGAAATGGGGGCAGAACGCCTCCCAACGTCGTTGGGAGGCGTTCTGCCGCAGGGCAGCGCTCGCCGGTCTTGTGGGCTGGCCGGTGAGTGCGTATCGTCATTGAACTGACTCCTGGACGAGGAAAGCACCATGACGATCACCCAACCCGACATCAATGCCCAGCCGACCTCCACGGACGGCGCCAGCGATGGTGACGCAACCTGGAACGCGACCGCCTGCATCCTGTGCGAGTCGAACTGCGGCATCGAGATCCGACTCGGTGAGCCGACCAGGGGAGGAGCGAGTCGTCGGTTCGAACGGATCCGCGGTGACAAGGCCCATCCCGGTTCGGCCGGGTACACCTGCGAGAAGGCGCTGCGCCTCGACCACTACCAAAACGGAAGCGAGCGGCTGACCAGCCCGCTGCGACGCCGCGCCGACGGCACGTTCGAGGAGATCGACTGGGACACCGCGATCGCCGAGGTCGCTGCGGGGTTCCGTCGGATCAAGGACACGTTCGGCGGCGAGGCGATCTTCGCCTATGGGGGTGGTGGACAGGGCAACCACCTCGGCGGCGGCTACAGCGGGTCGACTTTTCGCGCGCTCGGTCTGAAGTACCGCACGAATGCGCTCGCCCAGGAGAAGACCGGCGAGTTCTGGGTGAGCGGCAAGATGCTCGGCGGAATCACACGCGCCGACTTCCTGAACGCCGAAGTGGCGCTCTTCGTCGGCAAGAACCCTTGGCACTCGCATGGCTTTCCGCACGCCCGCACCACGCTGAAGGAGATGGCCGCCGACCCCGAGCGGTCGATCGTCGTCATCGACCCGCGCCGCACCGAAACGGCCGACCTTGCTGACTTCCATCTGCAGGTGAAGCCGGGGACCGACGCATGGTGCGTCGCTGCGCTCGGCGCCGTGCTCGTACAGGAGAACCTCGTTGCCCGGTCGTGGGTCGACGACCACGTGTCGGGTGCTCCCGAGGTGATGTCGTCGCTACGTGCCATCGACGTCTCCGCGTTTGCGGCGATGTGCGGAGTTGACGAGGATCTCATCCGCCGGACGGCGCGCCGCTTGGCGTCGGCGTCGAGCGTGAGCGTGTTCGAGGATCTCGGTGTGCAGATGAGTCTGCACTCCACGCTGGTGAGTTGGCTGGAGAAGATCCTGTGGGTGCTGACGGGCAACTTCGCCAAGCCGGGCGCCCAGTTCATTCCGTCGGCCCTCATCGCGCTTGCCCGCACGTCCAAAGCCGGAGCGAGGTCGGAAGGGGTCATGCGGAGCCCAGTAGTAGGCGCGCGTATCATCTCGGGTCTTGTCCCCTGCAATGTGGTGCCGGACGAGATCCTGACCGATCACCCCAAGCGGTACCGGGCGATGTTCGTCGAATCGGGCAACCCGGCCCATTCCATCGCCGACAGCCAGCGGATGCGCGAGGCGCTCCGGGCCCTCGAGCTGCTCGTGGTGATCGACGTGGCCATGACGGAGACAGCGCGACTCGCGCATTACGTCCTGCCGGCCGCCTCGCAGTTCGAGAAGGCCGAGGCGACCTTCTTCAATTTCGAGTTCCCCGGCAACGTGTTCCATCTGCGCCATCCGATCCTCGAGCCGCTTCCCGGCACGCTGGTCGAGCCGGAGATCCACGCCCGGCTTTCGGAGGCGATGGGCTACCTGGAACCGCACAAGCTCGCGCCATTGCACGAGGCCGCGGCGAAAGGTCGCGCGGCATACGCAGAGGCGTTCTTTGCGGCGACGACGGCTGATCCCGAACTCGGCGAAATGGCTCCGCTCGTCCTCTTCCGCACACTCGGGCCGACGCTCCCGAAGGGTCTTGCGTCGGCGGCGCTGCTCTGGGGCGCCGCGCATCGCTGCGCGCTGTCGAATACGGCGGGCGTGGCGCGGGCCGGGTTCACGGGTGAGGGGCTTGAACCGGGCGAGAAGCTGTTCGACGCGATCCTCCAGGGAGAGCACGGCGTCACGTTCTGCCTCGACGAGTACGACGAGTCGTGGCGACGGCTGAAGACCGACGACGCGAAGATCGCGCTCGACCTTCCCGAGCTGCGCTCGATGCTCGACGAACTCTCGGCCGGTGCGCTGCGTCCCCCGAGTGATCCGGACTTCCCCGTCGTGCTGTCGGCGGGAGAGCGCCGGAGCTTCACGGCCAACACCATCTTCCGCGACAACACGTGGCGGAAGAAGGACGCCGACGGAGCGTTGCGGGTCTCGCCGTCCGACGCCGATACCTACGGCCTCGTCGACGGAGGTCGTGCCCGCGTCACGACGCGGCGGGGTTCGGCCGAGGTGCTCGTGGAGGTCAACGATCGTATGCGCGCGGGGCATATGTCGCTGCCGAACGGCATGGGCGTCGGCACGTCCGACGACGTGCGGGGCATCGCGCCGAACGAGCTCACGGACTCCTCGTGGTGCGACCCGATCGCCGG
>JANMYF010000121.1:0-2724 GCA_031381685.1 Acidimicrobiia bacterium | reverse complement strand
CGTGGTCCAGCTTCGTCTCGACGTTCGTGGTCCCGCGACGGCGACGGCGGGCGACATTCCGCTGCCGACCGGTGTCGAGATCATGAATCCCGATCTGGTCATCGCCACGATCAACGGCAAGGGACGGCTCGCCGTCGACCTCACCGTCGAGCGCGGCCGTGGCTATGTGTCGGCGGAGCGCAACAAGAAGTCGTCGGTCATCGGCGTCGTGCCGATCGACTCGATCTTCTCGCCTGTGCGCCGTGTCGCGTTCAACGTCGAGGCAACTCGCGTCGAGCACTCGACCAACTTCGACAAGCTGACCCTCGACATCGAGACCGACGGTTCGATCAGCCCGAAGGATGCGCTGGCCTCGGCGGGTGACACCCTGCGGTCGCTCTTCGGCCTTGTGGCCGACATGAGCGAAGAGCCGCAGGGCCTTTCGCTCGGAGAGACCTCGGCGCTCGGTTCGGGTTCGCCCGACCTCGACCTCGCGATCGAAGATCTCGAGTTGTCGGAGCGTCCGCGCAACTGCCTCAAGCGTGCCCAGGTCAACACCATCGGCGAGCTGTGCATGCAGACCGAAGACGATCTGCTGGCCATCACCAACTTCGGCCAGAAGTCGTTGGACGAAGTCATCCAGAAACTCGACGAGCGCGGTCTGTCTCTGCGCACGAAGAACTAGTCGAAGGGAGTCACAGCTATGCCTATGACACCAAAGCGCGGCCATCGTCTCGGTTCCGACGCATCGCACCAGAAGGCGCTCCTCGCCAACCTCGTGTCGTCGCTCGTCGCCGCCGAGTACCTCGTCACGACCGAGGCGAAGGCGAAGGCTCTTCGTCCGATCGCCGAGCGCATGATCACGAAGGCCAAAAAGGGCGGTCTTCACAATCAGCGTCAAGTCGTCGCGTTCATCCGCGACAAGGACATGGCGTCGAAGCTCTTCTCCGAGATCGGTCCCAGGTACGCCTCGCGCAACGGCGGGTACACCCGGATTCTCAAGCTCGGCCCGCGCCACGGGGACAACGCCCCCATGGCGCGTATTGAGCTCGTCTGAGCCTGCGCACCTTGGTCTGTCGTCTGACGGCCAGGAGTATGCATGAATGAACTTCGCGAGGCGCCTTCGGGCGCCTCGCGGCGCGTTCGGATCCCGGTCAGCGTTGAACCCCGCGCCGGCTGGGTCACCACCCAGGAGGAGCGGATCCGTCCACCCGCTCCAGGCCGTGTACGACTCCGTCTGGTGGTGGCGTATCGGGGTGATGCGTTCCACGGCATCTCCCCGCAACCCGGTCTGAGGACGGTCGGTGGCGTGCTGCTCGAGGCGTTGGCGAAGGTGCTGCGCGAGCCCGGTGGCGTCGACGCGTTGGCCATGGTCGTAAGTGGACGTACGGACGCGGGCGTGCATGCGTGGGGCCAGGTCGTACACGTCGACGTGACGCCTCCGGTCGGTGGACTCGGCCGGGAGCCCTTCGACGCAGCCCGGTTGGTCCAGGGGATCGACTGTGCCCGGGTGGAGCGTTCGCTGAACGGCATGCTGGCACCGCACATCGCTGTCCGCAGTGTCGATGTCGCACCGCCGGAGTTCGACGCCCGTTTCTCCGCCTCGTGGCGTGGATACCGCTACTCCGTGCTCAACACCCCGACGCCGGATCCGTTTCTCGCCGGGCTGGCGTGGCACGTGATCGAACCGCTCGACCTTTCCGTGATGCGCCTGGCGTCGGATGCGTTCATCGGCGAGCACGACTTCGCCGCGTTCTGTCGAGCGCCCGACGGTGTCGAGGGGGCCACAACCAAACGCGTCGTGACCGAAACGACGTGGGTCGACACCGGTTCCGGTGTGCTGCAGTTCGAGATCCAGGCGCTGGCCTTCTGCCAGCAGATGGTCCGCTCCATCGTCGGCTTCCTCGTCGACGTCGGGCGCGGGCGTCGCTCGGCGGGGTCGGTGCTCGAAACGATGGCGGCGCGCAAGCGGCACAACTCGCTCGCGCCCGCGGATGGCCTGTGCCTGTGGAGTGTCGGTTACCCCGTCGTCTTGGCGCCGCCGCTGCCTCTCGCCGGACCGGGTGCCGGCTGGCGACCGTTGCCCTAGATCCTCAGCGGTGCCCGGCGCGAAGCGCGGCGAGCTCGTCGGCAAGGGCTGACGCGAGCATGACGATGGAGCGCCACGGGTTCACCCGGGGTGGGGTCGGGAACACCGACGCGTCGATGACGGCTACTCCTGCCGCGTCGTGCACCACGCCACCCGGCCCGACGACGGCGGACGGGTCCTCGGATGCGCCGAACGCGCACGTTCCGGTGGCGTGCACGTAGTCGGCCAGGTTCTGTTCGATCCACCGGGTGAGTGTCCTGTCGTCCATACCCACCGCAGCCGCGAGCGGTGTTCCGTGCTCGTCGATCGAGACATGGGTGGCCTCGGCACTGGCTTCACACATCCAGATGGCGTCATTCTCACGATCGAAATCGTCAAATACCAGAGACTGGCGATCAAGTTGATCCCCCAGAATGATGACAATATTTCGAAGCGTTTCAGGCATTCGAATAGCATAGTGAAACCGATGTGTAGACCGGATGACTTAAGCTTCGATGAAGCGCACCCGGCGGGTAATGGAACAGGTCAATTCATAACTGATGGAACCGGCGGCCTGGGCAATAATTTCGACCGGTAATTCGGGGCCCCAAAGTAAAACATCATCGCCCACTTTCGCATCGGGAATGCCGCGTAAATCCAGCGTCATCAAATCCATC
>JANMYF010000408.1:0-13981 GCA_031381685.1 Acidimicrobiia bacterium | reverse complement strand
GCCGGGAGTAAGAAATTCGAGCAGCGCATCTATGGGAAATGTCGGCTCGCGTCGGTCCGAGGCCGTCGAGCAGCATCTGGACGACTTCGTCGTGCGACATCACGATGGCGAGCTCGGCGCGATCAACCAGCCCCCGTGCGGCGATCCGCCGACCCACCTCGAGCAAGGCCCGGCGCAACAACCCCATCGGATGCTCGAACACGGTCGGACCGTTGTCGTCGCGCATATCCATGACTTCCCGAGCGTCACGCAGACGGTCGTCGAAGTCACCGCGAAGAGCCACGGGAACCTTTGCTCGCAGTCGCTGCGCGGCGTGCGATGCCGCCTCTACGACGGCGCCGCCGTCAACGCGAGTGGGCGCACTCATGATCGACTCGAACAGCGTCTCGGGCAGCTCCCACAGGGTGAGGCCGGTGAGGTCGTATCCCGTCACGAGCGTGTCCCCGTGCTCGTCGAGGTACTCATCGATACGCGCGCTGACCGATGGCGAAACGGCGCGGAGCTCGGAAAGCGTGGAGGGTCGGGCATCACCGATCGCGTGACGGATCGCCGACAGCTGCTCGCGCGGACGCATAGTGGAGGGAGAGGCACCCGAGAGTGCGGTGACGGCCTCTGACGTGGGGATGCCCTGCGCGATGGTGAACGCGATGTAGCGCGCGACCGGGCCGAGGTCGTAGCCGTGCAGCCAGAAGTGCAGGTCCGCCATCGAGTGGAGGTGGTCCAGCAATGAACGGCAGTGGGATGCCAGGTCGGCGTCGGAGAGCGTCGGCAGATCGACCGCGGCGAACTCGCGATTGCGACGAGTGATCGACGGCTTCAGTTCTTCGGTCCACCGCCGGACGACCGCGGGTCCCGGAGGGTCGGTGAGCGCCTTTTCCGCCAGTCGCGTGCGCCGTCGGAACTCGGGATGAACCCGCGACGCCACCTTGAGGACCCACCCGGGCGGAAGCTTGGTGGCACTCCGGTTCGCCCCGACCAAAGGGACCGTTCGGGTGTACATGAACCCGTGCACGAATCGTCCGGCGATCGCTCCCAGCGGAGCGCCCAGTTCGGCGAAGACCCGGCGAAAACCCGACTCCATGCCGGTCTCGATGAGCCACTGCGAGATGGGGGTTGTGCCACCCGGATAGTGCGAACGGTCGAGGGACCACTGTCCGGGCCCCGGGGGCAACCAGTCGAGAACTCCAGGGGATTGCCCAGCGGGGTTTGGATCAGTCGTTGTCATGACATCCCCTTCTCTTGTTGTGTAGGGCATAGTCGACCACACGGCCGAGCAAGCGTGCCGCTCGATGGGCTACCGCACCGCCCCGTCGATCGGCTACCTCGTGCCACCGCCGTTGACGACCAGCGTCTGCCCGGTGATCCACGAGGCCGCCGGTGAAGCCAGGAACACGACGGCATTGGCCACGTCGTCGGGCGTGCCGAGCCGACCGAGCGGCACGCCTAGGCGCTCCGTAAGCTTCGGAAGGTCCTTCTCCGTCACGCCGACGAACTCCATGAACACCTCGGTGGGCACCGGCCCCGGAGCGACACCGTTGACCCTGATCCGTCGCGGTGCCAGCTCGAGTGCAAGGGTACGCGTCAGGCTGTCGACACCAGCCTTCGCTACAGAGTATGGGCCGTTGTTGGGCGAGCCCTTCAAGGCCGCGGTCGAGGAGATGTTGATGATCGAGCCGCCGTCGTCGATCACCCGGGTCGCCGCTCGACCACCGGTGAACACCGCCCGGAGGTTGACGTCGAGCTGGTAGTCCCACTGTGCGTCGGGCATGTCGGCGAGGTGGCGTGGCGTGCGATCGTCGGCTCCCCCGGCGTTGCTCACCCAAAGAGTCACGCGCCCCATCTCCGCTTTCGCCCGTTGCGCCAAGCTGTCCACGAACGCACCATCAGTGATGTCACCGGGGATCGCCAGCGCCCGTCTCCCAAACTTGCGGACAGCTTCGGCAACCGCATTGATCTCGTGTTCGCGTCGCGCCGTGAGCACGACATCGCACCCGGCCTGAGCGAGGGCGATGGCGATGCCCTCGCCGATTCCGCGTCCGGCCCCGGTGACGACCGCGACACCGCCGGCCAACCCGAATCGATCAAGCACTGTGTCGGTCATGAGATGTCCTGTCGTGAGGTGGCCGTTCGAACCGCCCGAACGTAACCCACCTCAGCCGACGATCCAATCCGGGGAGCCGGGCCAGACACGACCTGCCCGAAAGGCCCTTGTCCGAGCGGTGTCCGATCGTCAAGATCGAACCATGCCTCCCGCAGCAAGAGTCGGAGACCCGACCGGCCACGGGCCTCCGCTTCTCGGGGCTGGTTGTCCAACCGTGATGATCGCAAACCAACCTGCGTGGCGGGCGATCGGGAATCCTGCCGTGATGGCGTCGGTCAATGCGCAGAAGACGACGTGGGACGCCGCGATCCAGACAGCAGAACTCGCCACTCTGGCCGCCGCCGGTACGCCTGGCCTGCCCGCGGCCAAGGCGGCTGAGGAAGCTACCAAGACTGCCGCAGCCGCCGCGATGTCGGCGGCAATGACCGCAGCCATGGCGGCCGGTGGAGGACCGAGCGGGCCGCCCGATCTGCACACCTGCCCTCTTCCGCTTCCTCTCCCTCCGCACGGACCCGGCCTGGTGCCGCGAGGTTCGGCAACCGTGAAGATCGGTGGCCTACCGGCCGCCCGTCAGGGGGATCAGATGATCGAGGCGCTTGGTCCCCCGAACTCGATCAGCGTTGGGTGCGCCACAGTGATCATCGGCGGTTGAGTACGGGTCAGACGCGGAGAGAGCGCGACGTTTCGAACACCGGCGCGGCGAGTGGAGGAAGCAGGCCGAGCGCGCCCAGCATGTCTTCGTAACCCTTCTGCACGCGGGCCGCTTCGGCGACGCGTCCCGAACGTTCGAGTCCCGAACGTAACGAGTTCCACAGTTCGTCGTTGTAGGGGTCGCCGGCCAGACCGAGTTCTGCGGCCATCACCGCACCGGGATGGTTCTTGTTCCGAAGAGCATCGGCCGCGATGGCCGAGCAGGTTCGAACGACGAGACCCGTGAGCGCGCTGCGCTGGGCCACCAACCAGTCCGGCGACCCTTCGTCGGGGAGCAGGTCACCGCGATTGGCGATCGCGCTTCCGATCAGATGGAGCGCGCGGTCGAGCGCGCCACTGCGCCGAGCGGCGTCGGCTTGCTTGACTTCGGCAACGAAACGGTGGAGATCATGATCTTCCACGTCGTCGAAGCGGTACGCCTCCCCCTCGCGTCGCAGCAGATCGCTGTGGCGCCCCAAGAGGCGGCGCACCGCTGTCAGGGAGACGTGGAGACTGTTGATCGAACTCGTCGTCAGCGTTTCCGACCAGAGTGCGCCGAGCAATTCGTCACGGTGCACCCAGTCGCCGCTCCGGACAACGAGAATCCGCAGGACCGAGCGCGCCCGGGGCTTGAGATCATGACAATCGATCACGTTGCCGTCGAGCACGAGACGGAAGCCTCCAAACACGCGAACTTCGGTCTTTCTCTCCGCGCTCGTCGATCCGGGCGCAGCCCGCCTCGGGATCGAATCCGACGGCACCTGTCTTTCGCACGGCGTGGATCGGATCCAGTCCGCCAGGCCACCAGACCAGGCGCTCGATGGAAGCGGGGAGGAAACCATGTCGGAGATCCGCCAAAGCACCCGGCGCGGAAGAGTTGCACCTGCCTGCTCGACCTTGGCCAACGCCCGGTCGAGCTCGGGTCGATTCGCAGTGCCTCGGTCCACGGCGCTCTCCGAGGTCCAGGTGTCGGTGGACGTCGAGCTGTCAATCTGCAAGGAGGCCTTCACCATCTCGGCCCACGCGCCGAGGACGTTCGCACCGAGGTCCTCGAAGTCGCGCGCCGCATCGGCCAGGAGGCCTATCGCATCCTCTTGGGTGAGAACGCTGTCGGGCGCGAGCGCGTAACCCAGTCCGGCAAAGAGTTTGCCGACCGGGGGACTCCACCGGTCACCGGCGTCGGCTGCCGGTTTGGTGATCTCAGAGAACTGCACGTTGAACGGCTCGTGGCTCGGCTCGGGGAACGCCAGCAGGATCGCGCTGAGCATCCGGGCCATCCACTGGTTGGATTCGCGGTCTGCCCGGTCTCGAATCCGGACGATCACCGGCGAGGGATCGCGGCCGGTGACCATCCATTGAGTCACGGCGCGACCCACGGCAACGACCTCTCCCAATACCCCATCGGTCACAGCGCCCGTGAACGCGGACCGGGCGGCAGCGAAGTTGCCATCGAGAAGCGCGATCAGACCGACGGCAACGAGCGATTCCACGCCGGGGATCCGGGCGCAGGCCAAACGGGCGTCGTCCGGATCCCGTCGCAGCGCGCTTCGAAGCAGCGAAAGCCAGCTATCGGGGTCAGGAGGCTGCTCGCCCGAGTCGACCCACCGACGGAGTTCGGCCATCTCCCGCGCCGCGATCTGGCCGGCGTCGGTAGTCCGAGCACGGTCGATCAGCGCCTGATACGCATGAAGGCCCTGCTCGGGGTGGCCCTCGGCGACCGCATGACGAGCTCGCACAAGCGCAACCCACGGATCGTGTTCAACAAGTCCTGCGGGCAGTCGCTCGATCCACCCTGCTTCGCGTCCAACCAACGAGCCTGCTTCGCCGAGGTTCCGAAGGGCCCCTTCGACGTCTCCCGCGCAAACGAAGGCGCGTATCGCATCCCCGGGCGAGTGATGCTCCTCGAGCACCTGCGCGGCCATGGCATACCATCGGCGCAACTCATCAGCGCTCAACTCTTCGGCCAGCAGTGCTTCGAGATGACCTCTCAGCACTTCGTGATAGCGGTAGCCGCTCTCACGACGTTCGGTGAAGAGCTGACGACGGTCCAGTTCGTCGAGAATCGCTGCGCTTCGAAGAGGTCCGGCTGTCGTCGGGTCACCGACATCCGTTGCAGCAGCGCCGCTGCCGAGGAGCGCATCGCATGTCCGCGGCGTTAGCAGTCCGAGCACGCTCGTACGGATCATGAACGCCCGGGTGTCGGGTGAGAGGGTCGACAGGACGTTTCTCGTCAAGTAGTCGCGCACGGTATGGCTGCGGCTCGAACAAAGGCGTTCGAGTTCCACATTGCGTTCGGCGTCGGTTCGATCGACCGTGGCCAGATGAAACAACTTCAACCCGGCGGCCCAGCCGTCGGTAGCTCGGGCCAAACGGCTCAGCTCTTTCGGCGGAAGCCAAGTGGCGTATTCCTCGGCGAAGAGCTGTTCCATCTCCCAGGATCGAAACCTCAGATCATCGGCACCGACTTCAACGATGTCGTCATCGAGACGCAAGCGGGTCAGATCGATGCCCGGGACGCACCTCGAACCGATGAGCGTGCGGATGTTCCGGGGCAGCCGGGCGAGGATCTCGCCAAACAGGACCAACGCGGAGGTGTCTTCGATGACGTGCAGATCGTCCACGATCAAGACGTGATCAGCGCGGGCGGCCGCAGTCGTCAGGGTTTCGACGATCTCGTGCGCTACCGACTCATCGGTTCTTCCGGTTTCGAAACGCCGATCGGCAGGACCGCAGCGCCGCAGCAACGAAGCCAGGAACGCTCCCAACCGGACGTCAGCCGGGCTGAGCTGCAAGACCTCGGACGACGACGTGCGCAAGGCGGCGAATTGTCGGATCAGGGTGGACTTACCCGACCCGGCCGGCGCAACGACGAGACCCACCGTCTTTCGCTCGAGCGAATCGAGCTGGGCAAGAAGGCGCGGCCGTACGAGACCGTTCGACGGCGCCGGCGCCGGGCTTCCCGGGTTCAGCGCCAACGCATTTTGGTAGACCATGGACACCGTCCTGCCCCACCGAACACCCTTTACACGGAGATCGCAGCCTCACGTCGACTTGCCTGGTGACCGGTTCCTGGCGAAGCTAGCAAAGCAGACACTTTCCCGCTGGGGCCACAGGTCGACGCGACCTGTGTGGTCGGCCGCCTGAACCGGTCTTCAGATCAGACCTTGTCGCACCGCGTACGCGACGGCGTGCGAGCGGTTGCGGAGGTTGAACCGCGCGGTCATATCGTGAAGGACGTTCTTGATGGTCCGCTGCGAATAGCAGAGCGTTGCGGCAATCTCGGCGGTGTCGAGGCCATCGGCCACGAGCCGCAAGATCTCGGCTTCGCGCTCGCTGAGGCCCGAGAACGACAGACCGCGGGGATTCAGAACCTGTTGTTGAAGGTTCGCGACCTGCTTGAGAAGCCCGCCGAGGAGATCACCGGGGAGCGTGCCGTCGCCGTTGGCAGCTGCCCGAACCGCCTGGACAAGCGCGTGGGTGGTTGCTTCTCCTCGCCGGAGAAGTCCGCACGCTCCAGCTTCGATCGCGGCGAGCACGCCGTTCGAATCGAGATTCGCCACGACGGCCACCACCCGGGGGACGCCGTTGCGCTGGATAGCCCGGATGACCGTGGTGGTCGCCGGGTCGATCGAGTCGCACACGACTATCGCCACCCGTGAGTTGTCAGGGAGGCTGTCTTCAACCACATAGACGTCAGGTTGGCCGCGAAGTTGGCTGGTCACGCCGGCCTGCAGCACCGGATCATGGGCGAACACGTACACAGGTAGACGTTCGATCATCGTTTCGCTCCTCGAGAAGGACCGGACGTTCCGTTTCGACCGGTCGTCCCTGGATCATGCCGATAGCCGCTTTCCGGGAACTTTTCGGGGGCTTAACGGCTGCCCGAATCGGTCCATCAGTTCACTATCGGGCAATCCGGTCTGCCCCCAGGTACGCGCCCGGACCCCCGGCCGGCCGAGCCGGTCGGCCTACGCTCATCGCATGTCTGCTAGCGCGTCCCTCTCTGCGACCCGACTCGAGATCGTCCCGGGTGGACGCGGTTCTCTCGTTGTGACAGTGCGCAACACTGGCTCCGTCGTCGATGAGTTCACCCTTTCAGTGTTGGGCGCGGCGACTGGTTGGGCGACCGTGTCACCACCCGTCATTCCACTGTTTCCGGGCGCAGAAGGAACCGCCGAAATCACCTTCGCCGTGCCGCTCGATTCGCGGGTGGCGACCGGCGACATCGACATCGCCGTCAAGGTGACGTCGAAGGAGGATCCCGACGGTTCAACCGTTGAGGAAGCTGTCCTTTCGATCGGATCATTCGATGACGTCTACGCGGAGCTCGTGCCGCGCACGTCGCACGGATCGCGTTCCGGTCGCACCGAACTCGCGATCGACAACCGCGGGAATGCTCGGCTCGACGCGTCGCTCTCCGCATCCGACGCCGACGGTCTTCTCACGTTCGAACTCGACCCTCCAGGTCTGGTGGTCGATCCGGGCAAGGCAAGCTTCGCCCGCGTCAGCATCCGGCCGGTGAAGCGATTCCTTCGCGGCCCCGAGAAGACCATCCCGTTCAAAGTCCTCGCGAAGACGACGAACGAAGGGGTGGGCACGCTCCAGGCCGACGGCATGTTCATCCAACGGCCAATCCTTCCGCGTTGGGTGTTGCGCCTGCTGATGCTTCTCCTACTGGCTCTCCTCGCTCTCTTCCTGCTCTGGCAGCTTGCATTCAAGCCCGTCATCCGTTCCACGGCCCGCGAAGCGGCAAAGGCCAACGTCCAAGAAGCTGCGTCCGACGCCGCCAAGCAGACAGCTGAGGCGCTCGGCGCGACGCCCAGTTCGGCCGGCAAGCCAACGAGCACCGGTGACGGAGCGGATTCCGGCGGAGCCACGACAACGACCAAGCCGGGCGAGGCCGGCGCTTCCGAGGGCGATTCGGGTGGGGGCGATGACGGGCGCGGTGGCGTGAGCGCAGACAAGCGACTCGAAGTCGAGGCCGCTCCCGGCGCAACGGCTAGCGGAACATGGGCCCCTGCGCCCGACGAGAAGACGCAGTTCAACCTCACTGACATCGTCCTGCAGAACCCGAAGGGCGATGTCGGCCTCCTCCGCATCAAACGCGGCGACGATGTCCTCCTCGAATCGGCCCTGGAGAATTTCCGTGACCTCGACTTCCACTTCGTCGCTCCCTACGTCTTCAAAGGCCAGGAGCTCAAGGTCGAGGTGGAGTGCAAGAACGCCGAGCCGGCCGGCCCGTGCAAGGCGGCTGCGACCCTGACAGGTTTCGTCAAGAAGGTCTGATTTGGTAACGCAATCGCCCCAACCTGCGCCGGAAGCACAGGCACCGCAAGCGAAACAGGAGTACTCGGGTCAGCCCCGGCGTTTGCGGACAGCGTTTCGTCGCGCTGACACAGCACGGCCAGCGGGGTTGTTCGACGTCTCCACCGTCACAGATCTTCAGCGCTCGATCGGGAACCGCGAAGTGACGAACCTTCTGAGGAGCGTCGCAGACTCCGGCCGAGGACGCGCTGAGCCGATGCTCCAGCGTTCCCCGGCGCAACGAGCGACCATCCAGCGGGCCACGCCCCAGGAGTTGCAGGATGTCGTCGACCTGATGCCGATCACGCCGGCGATCGACAATCTGTGCTCGGTGGTCGAGTCAGAGTGCGCGCAGTGGACGTCGTGGCGATCGAAGCTTTCCGGTCCGGTGCCTGGCGGGACCGCATTCGAGGCCATGACCGAGTTCAAAACGAAGATCCGGGCACAGGGCTTCGACTGGACGGATGCGCGGATACAACGAGTTCTTCGCCGCCGGATCGCCGGCAACAACAAGCAGTTGCTCACCGAAATGTGCAGCTTTGCGCTCGGGACCGGGACGTCATCGAAAGGAGACTCGATCGCGCTCGCGGGCGCGTTCGGGGCAACCGCCAAGTTGCTCAACCACCGCTACACGCTGAAGATCGGATACTCGATCGGTGTCAAGGGCAAGATCGGAATCGGCGTCGGCTACACCTACCGCTCAGCCGGCATCTTCTACGAGAACGACTTCGGCATGAAGTACAACAAACCGCTCAACATGCGCAGCCTCGTGGCCAGTCTCGGTCCGGGTGCCGAAGCCAAGATCAAAGGTGGGAAGGAACTGGCCAGTGTCGGCGCCGTTGGCCTCGATGGCAGCGGTTCGATCTCCACGGTGAGCTACTGGGAGCCGTCGGATTGGGAGACCGACTTCACCGTCACCAAGGTCGCCGGTGGTGCGCAGGCCGGTCTGAAGTTCGAGGCGAAGCTGCTCGAGGTGGTGCGAGTGACGTCCGACAAGCACGGTCCTCAGTTGTTCAACCTGATGGAGGGACAAACGGTCGCCACCGAAGCGAGCGGAGAGCTGGGCGTCGGGGTGGGTGCCGGCGTGGATCTCGAGAAGGGGAAGATGGTCGGCGGCGACGACGTCGGCAAGGTCACGGTCGAAACGCCCGCCATCGAAAAGGCGAAGGAGATCGCCCAGAAGAACGGCCTCGTCGCACCGGACAAGCCGGGCAAGCAGTTCATGGTGATCGGCGCGACCGTACTCTCCTTCGACACCGGCAACGCCTTCCCGATCGGCAACGACCAGACGGTCCTGTTGCCGAAGTTCGCCGCCTTCATCAACGAGTGGGCGCAGAAGAACCCGGGCGGCACATTGAAAGTCGACATCGTCGGGTCCTCGAGTCCGCGATGGCGGCATCCGAAGAAGGGCCAGATAGCCGACAATCTCAATCAGGAGCTCTCGCAGAAACGCGCCGATGTCGTGAAGGAACTTCTGAACGGCTACCTCGCCGAGCTCAACGGCGTGTCCTGCGAGGTCACGACGGTCGGATGCCCCGGCCCGGTCATGAACATGGACGATGCGCAGGCGAAGGGTCGCGGCAGTCTCAACGCGAAGGCAGAAGGCGCCGATCCGGACGCGAACGACGCAAAATACCGGACGGTCTCGCTGACGGCATCGGGGAAGGAAGCCGACGAGGGGCCGTGAACCGCGGTCCTCGCCCTACAAGGGCTTCGGACGCTTCCGCTGGAACTGCACCTCGGCAAATGCGACGCCTCCACCGGTGCCATAGACCGATCTCACCTGGAACTGGACCGACGTCACGCCACGCGCTTTCAAGCTCACGGTCTTGAAGCCCGGTTTGTCGTCGAAACGCACCTGCTTCGTCGGCTCGCACCGTGACGCGCAGGCGATGACAAGTTGCACTTCACGCGGACGCGGTGAGGCAGCAACGTCGACACCGCCGTTTCCGGGAGCAATGCGGATGCGTTCGAGGTCGACCGGTTCGGGAAAGGTGACCGTGAAGCCCTGATCGACGCCGTCTGCCGTTGGTGCCGATGTCCAGGCGGTCTCGATGTCGTCGTCGACGATGTACTTGCCGCCGTCGTTCGCCGAGGTCGTCGTGAGTAACGGTGCCGGGAGTGTTTCGAAGTCGTCACCGAGCTTGCGTTTCTGGAAGAACTCCATCTCCGTTATCGCAACGCCCTTGCCTTTGCCCTCGGCCGCCGGATACACCGCGGTGACCACGAACTCGACGGTCGAAACCTGCTTGCCCTTCACGTCGAGGGTCTGCGGTTGATCGATGTCCTTCACGGCAACGGTCTTCGCGTTCTCTGGATCGCCATTCAACGTCACCCTGAACTCGCTGGGCCGAGGTTGGCTCACGAAGCCGGTTCCGGGTTCGGTGCTGCCCGACACGCCGGAGGTCAACAGCATCTTTCCGAGATCGAACGGCTTGACGAACGTCACCGTGACCTTGCTGCCCACTCCCCCATCAGGACTCGGCGCGGCCGACCAGAACGTGTTGTTGCCATTGTCGATCAGCAGTCCGGCGGGGTGATCCGGCGACGAGGATGTGGCGCTCGCCGACGACGCCCGGACCGGGTCGTACACCGGCTTGGCGAACTCGCGCACCTTGTTCATGACGGTCTGGCGAACGTTCGGAAGACGGAGTTTCTGGCGGATCGGTTCAACGCCGAACCCGAGCATGGCGACGACGCCCAGCATCGCCCCGGCCCGCAACAGCTTCGCGTTGAGACGAAACCAGGCCACTCGAGTCTTGGTCGCGAGACCCGCGCCGGCGCCGGCTGACCCGGCCTTCGGACGATGCCCGGCTTCGAAGGTCTTCGGTTTTCGGGAGAACTTCCGGCGGACCCGGGTGAAGAATCCGACCTTCGCCACCACCGCTTCGGCGAGAGTCGTTCCGCACCGGCGGCAGAACTTACGACTCGGGGGGTTGCCGGTACCGCACTGCCCACAGACGAGGTCGCCGGGATTCAGATCCCTCGCCGCCGAACGCTTCGGTGCCGGGCGGGCCTTCTCGGACCCGGGCAACTGGGCGCCAGGCTGAACGTGATCGTCGCGGCCCGTTGCGGTGACCTTCGGGGCGTCTGCGGACTTGGCCTTGGGCTTCGCTGCGGATGGAACGGCCCCTCCGACGGTTGCCGATGGGGCTGTCGGCTGTGTCGGCTTCGCCACCAGTGCCGATGCTCGGCGAAGCGCTTCTTCCCTTGCCCGTGCCGCAGCATCAGCTTCTGCCTGCTGGCGTGTCTGCTCCGCTTCGGCACGCGCCCTCGCCGCCGCGGCCTCAGCGCGAAGGCGCATCGCTTCGGCCTCGGCCGTCCTCGCCTGCGCGTCGGTGTCGGCCTTCGCCCGGATGGCGTTCGCTTCCGCTTCGGCATCAGCCGTTCGACGCGCTGCCGCAGCATCCTCCTCGGCCCGACGGGCGGCCTCGGCACGCGCCCGTTCCCCCTCGAGCTCGGCTTGGGCCTTCGCTCCGGCGATTATCTGCTCGGCGTTCCGACTCTCGGCCTCGCTTCGCAAACGAGCTGCTTCGGCTCGCGCCTCGGCCGCCTCGGCACGGGCCTTCGCCATTTCCTCCTGAGCTATTGCCGTCGCTGCTTCGGCCTCACCGCGAACCTTCAACGCATCGGCGTCAGCCGCCTCTCGAGCTGCGTGTGCCGCCGCGATCGCATCTTGCTCCTGCGCGGCGCGCAGCGTTGCTGCGGCAGCAGCGCTTGCCGCGACCGACACCCGTTCTTCGGCGTCACGGCGGGCGACCTCGGCCTCGGCCTCACGCTGCTTCGCGGACTCGGCCGCCTGGGCCGCCGCCCGTGCTTCCTCCTCGGCCTGCGCACGAGCGGCCGCCGCAGTGGCTTCGGCCCGGAGACGTTCCGCTTCGATCTCCTCCAGCCGACGGGCCTGCTCGAGTGCCGCCGCCTCCTTCGCAGCTTGTTCTCGACGAGCGCGTTCAGCTTGCTCCGCGACCTGTCGGTCGCGCTCGGCCGCAACCGCCGCCGATCGCGCCGCTTCCGCCTCGCGCTCGGCCCTCGCGGCTGCATCTTCGGCCTGGCTTCGTTCGAGTTCCGCCTTCTCCACTGCGCGCCGGGCTTCTTCTCTGGCGACTGCCGCCCGTTCCGCCTCCAATGCCGCTTCACGCTCAGCGACCACCTGATCGGCAACCGATTGGTCCGAAGCCACCTCGACGGCGATCTCTTCACGCACAGTCTTGCGATGGTCCTCGAGCGCCTCATCGTCGACGCCGAGACCCTTGCGGACACGCTCGATGAGGGTTGGATCGGCTCTCACGTCGGAGTAGTCCGTCGGCGTGATCACCGCTTCCTCGGCTTTGGCGCCCACCCACTCGAGGAACGAGCCACACGACCCGCAGAACTGATCGTCGGTCTCGTTCTCGTGGCCGCAGTCTTTGCAGATGATCATCGTGTCCCTCTGGTCACTTGATAGGCGGTCACTCGATGCCTGATCGCGGCTCGCATGTCATGCGGATACGTCATCGTTGACTGAGACCCTGCCGCAAAGTCTGACGCATCCGAACGCCGCACACCATGATGTTCACATCGGAGACCCCACCGCCACGCCCAGGGTCTCGACCGGTTGGTCTCAGGTGGCATCCGGCAGAGCGATCCTCGCTGAGGCGTCCCGTCGTTCACGAAACACCGACCACCTCGACGACTGCGGGAAGGTGAGCCGGTCGGCTCGAAGCGACAAGGTGCTCGAGGCGTGCCATGTCTATCGGGAACGAATCGCTTGCCCGGACACGTAGGACGAACGCACTCGCTTCAGTGCCGGGGAGATCGGCATGCGGCGTCAGCGAGTACGCAACGGCTCCACCCTCTATCAACTCCACGTCGGCTCCGGTATAGAGGGCAACGAGACGTTGCATGCCCTCCGCAGTGCCTCGCTTCGCGTACAGGTCGACGATCTCGTGCACCATCGTCCGACGGCGTTCGATCGGCCATTCGCTGTCCAAGAGCAAACCGACCCAACTACCTAGCCAATGAAGTATGTCCTCGGGCGAAAGATCGGCGTCGAAGTACGCGTCTTGGCAGTCGAGCGTCAACTGAATAGGGGCCAGGACCGAGTCGAACGCCTGCGTGAAACGCATGGCGAAGTCGTTCTCCTGGTAGATCGATGGCAGGAGGCCGCCCAACGGATGCGGAGTCGTGAGATCGTCGATGGCGCCGCGCATCACGTCACCTGTCCGGGAAGGAGCGCAACTGCCTCGGCGAGCACCTGGTGGTCGTAGCTGAACACGAGCGCGTTCGGGGCGATGTCGATGCGCTGCGTCGCCTGGCCACGCTGACCCGAGATGGGATCGGCGCCGAAGAGACGGGCGTCTTCAACGAGTTCAAGCCCAGGAATCCGTTGAAGCACCGCATACACCTCGCCGAGGAGGAGCGGTCGGCCAAACGGCCAGCCAGAACCGTTCGGTCCCCCTTCGAGGGGGCTGAAGTAGCGGTACAGGGCCGTTGATGCCAGCTCCTGGAGGCGCACGGGACTCTGATCGGCACGACACCTGACTCGGGCGACAACCGTGACGCCTTGATAGACGGGGGGTTCAACGCTGATACGCGTGCCTATCAATCGTCGCCGGTCCAGGGCTTCGGCGATGCGCGCCATGCTTGCCTCCGCTGGAAGGAGTTGCTCGAAGCCGATCCGACCGGCTTCCGTCGGTACATCGGGCACCACGAGCACGCGGACTTCTCCGGCAGCCAGACCATCGGTTCCAGCGGGCACGCACTTCACGCGGGCCACTTCGGGAGCAGCTTCTCGAGAGAGTTCCTCGAAGTCCTCCACCGTGACCGCTCGACCGCGGGTGCGCAGCATGATCGGACCACGCATCTTCGCGTGCTCGAGACTCTCGGCGTCGCGCCCTCCCACTCCCG
>JANMYF010000112.1:0-16779 GCA_031381685.1 Acidimicrobiia bacterium | reverse complement strand
GTTGCAATCAGCGCCAACGTCATCATCGTGTTGATGGTGCTCACCGGGAAGCAATGGCAGACCTCGGCACGCGAGATCGGGAGCGAGCGACAGGAGTTGACCGATGCAATCCGACCCGTCTGGCATCGTCGGCGGCTTGACCTGCTCCTGGTTTTCACGGCCGCAATCGGCGTCGGCGTCGAAGCCTTGGTGTCGCCCCCCGAACGTGTGTCGGTTTCGCAGGGGCAGGCAGCAGCGCTGCCACTCGGACTGCTGGTCGTGCCCATGGCCATCTGGTTGGGCGGCACGCTCGCGTTCGGCCGCGTCGTTCACGGAATCGCCGCGCGTCGCCGAGAACCGGGGATAGGACGTTTCGAAAAGCTCATCCGAGGATCGCTGGTGCGTAGCGTCCAGCGCAGGCCTTGGTCCGTGGCGAACGCAGTAGTCGGGATCGGCCTCGTTGTCGCATTTGCGGCAAATCTTGCCGCAATCAATTCGACGTATCACCGCACCAAATCGGCGGACTCGCGCTTTGCCCTAGGTTCCGAGCTTCGCATCACCTCGCTGGGCGACGAGGCCCTTACAAGTGAGGAGTCTCTCCGAAAAAAGCTCGAGTCGGCGGGGGTTTCTGCCCTCACACCGGTCACATTTTCGCTGGAGAACTCGATACTCATCGGGCCCTACGACCAAGCCCGCACGGACCTCGCAGCCATCGACCCACCGAGTTTCGCGCGCACAGCCGCCTTTAGTGAATCAGTGTTCGACCAAAGCGCCGACAAAGCGCTGCGGAAGCTGACACGACCCAACGCAGCGTTTGTCAGTGCCACCCGCGCCGACGATCTCTCGATCAGCGTCGGCGATCAGGTTCAGGTCCTGTTGGCGCGTGGGACAAAACAACAGAAGCTGAAGACATTCGACGTCGTAGGACTGTTCGACGCCTTCCCGGGATTTCCCGAAGGGCTCGACGTCGTCGTCAACCGTGCAACGTACCGATCGGCTACAGCGTTGGAGGGCGTCGACTTCTTTCTCGCTCGTACCCCAGAGACAACACCCTCGGGGACTGCGGCGATCGCATCCCGGATCACGGGTACGGTCGGAGACCGGTATCCGCTCCGCGTGGTTACCGCCTCTGCCTACCTGAACAAAGACCAGTCGAGTCTCACCGCGGTGAATGTCCGCGGACTCGTAGACATGGGCTTGGGGTTCGCCTTTGCCATCGCGATCGCCTCGATACTCATGGTGGTCTTTCTCCAGCTCTTCCAACGGCGGCGAGAGTATGTAGCGTTGCGCGCGTTCGGCATGTCGACGTCGTCACTGGTCGCACTGATGCTTGGTGAGTCGCTCTTTCTGATCGTGGTCGCACTGGCCGGTGGTCTGGCGATCGGGTTGGTCATGGCGCGCGTCTTTGTGATCGTTCTGCGCCCGCTGTTCCTCGTCACACCACAGTTCTGCGTTCCGATTCGCTTTCTTGTCGAGCTGAGCACCGGACTGGTGCTTGCGACGGTTGCCTTCGCGGTGGCTGCGACTGCCCTGGTCATCATGCCGCAGGCAATCGCGATTCTTCGCGAAACCTGACCGACCCACCCGCAGACTCTCGGCTTCGAAGCGCGGCAAACACTCGATCAGGTTCCCGAGCGAAGCGCCTCGACCGGCTCGAGTCGTGCCCCTCGCAGAGTCGGGTACAGTCCGGCCGCGAGCCCGACCACGGCTCCAAGTCCTGAGCGTCGAGGGCGCAGCGAAACGCGTTGCCGAGATCGACGATGAATTCGATTGGCCGCCGGTCTTACGGCGTTGCGCTAACGTCCCGGTGTGACTCAACGTGAATTGGCCGTTGACAAGTGTCGCAACCGCGGATCGTCGCGGTCGAGGCATCGAGAACCTCGCGATCGGGTGCTCGACGCGTATGTAAGCGCGCTTGGTGGTCGTCGCGAAGTGTCGGTAGTGCGAGTAGGCCGTTGCACTCGCTTGCTCGGTGAGCCGACGACCCCGCGGGATGACTACGAAATCCGCGTCGTTCAACGCGTTGAACGATCGTCATGGGAAACAGGCCGACTCTGCGGAATCAGCGGAGAAGCCGACGGGCAAGGCCCTTCTCAGCGGAACCAAACGACGCAAACCAACCGATGTCATAGGCTTGCCAAGGTGAGGGTCGCGGGTTCGAATCCCGTATTCCGCTCCAGTTTTCCAGAATCGAGCGGGTACCGACACCGGTTCGTTCGGGCGAAGTGAACCGGCTGCAAGATGAGAATGGACGCGGATCTTGTTGCACGTCGTCGCCCGTGCACAGCACTCATCGGTCGGTGAGTTCGGAACGCGCCAGGTGGACGATGCGTCGAGGGACAGTTCGGTGCTTGCCCTTCGGCGTCACGCGTCGCCCTGTCTCCGAGGTGGTCGACGAGGGTAGCGATGCGGCGATGCGCGTCGGCCAAAGGTCCCCTTGCGTCGTCCGACGGTGCGGTCGTTCAGTGACGCACGCGAAGCGATCGATCGGACGAAGGCGGTCTACTTCATGCCCTATTCCTACCTGATGGGTATGGCGACAATCGGCTGCCGCCGACAAGAATTGCTAGCGATCACAATCTCCGACCTGGATCCCGGCAACGCAACCGCGACGAACCGCGCATCGATCGCCGACATTGTTCCGGGACGCGGGACATACGTCGATCCCGCCGACCGATCAGCTTCACTCAGTCGTCCGTTGAGTAACCCAGTCCTTGTCGCGTGGCGATCGGATACGGGAGTGACCCGGAACCTGGGACAGTCAGGTCCCCGAACGGAGCGCCTCCACCGGCTCGAGTCGCGCCGCCCGGAGGGCCGGGTAAAGTCCAGCGACGAGACCCACGACAGCTCCCAGCAACGGGGCCAGAAGTGGGATCTTCGGATCGATGACTGCCGTCCACTTGCGAGTGAGGGCAATGCCGACGACGACCAGCAGCCCGAACGAAGCACCGAGAACTCCGCCGATCAAACCCAAGACAGTGCTTTCAGCGAGAAACTGCGACGCGATGTGGCGACGACCGGCGCCCAGCGCTCGTCGAAGGCCAATCTCCCCGGTCCGCTCCAAAACCGATACGAGCGTGACGTTGGCAATGCCGATGGCGCCGACCAGCAGCGACACTGCACCGAGCACGAGAAATAGTGAGTTGAGATCGCTCTGGATCCCGTCTTTGACAAGCTTCGGCTCCGGCGGCGCGGCCACTTTGATCGTCGACGGATCGTTCGGCGAAAGGGCAAGCGGGATCTGCGAGGCGATCAGGCCGGTAGCACCGATCTCCGTTTCGATCTCGACCAGTGACGGGCCAGGAAGGCGAAACTCTTTGCGAGCAGTGCCTTCAGGAATGATGATGGACGACATCAGGTCGGGTTGACGGGCGACGGAGTCAAGGATTCCGATAACTGTGTACAACTGGTCGCCGACGAAGATCGCCGGAAGCTGATCGACCCTTGCCAGGTTGAGTTTCCGAGCGGCCGATCGTCCGATCACGACGACCCGCTCGGCGCGATCCGAATGGCCCACGTCGAAGAAGCGTCCCGACCCGAGTCGTGAACGCGTTGCTCGGAACAGTCCAGGCGAGGCAGCTTTGATGGGCATCTGAAATTGGCTTTGCCCGAGGGGGTCGTTGACCGGCACGGCGCGGATCAGTGTTCCCTTCACGGCAATGTCAGCCAACGTGCCCGCGGCCACAACACCGTTCAAACGCTCGAGCTGATCTTGCGCGTTCCACGGGATGGCGTTGACCGAAAGGCGACCGACTGCCCTTGGCGTGGCAACGATCTCGGTTGCCGCAAGGGCATCGAAGCGGCCGACGATTTGATTCCCTGCCGTCTTCGAGATGCCGAGTGTTGCAACGAGAGCGCCGATTCCGAGAATCGTCCCGAGAATGGTCAACACCGCGCGACCGGGACGCGACAACACCCCGGAGCTCGCCTCGAGGATCAAGTCAACGAATTTCAGCTTCGTCTGCTTGTGTGCGAGTTGAGAGTTCCCTCCACGGCGACGTGTCCTCGAACGAAACTTCATATGCTTGCCTCGACAGAAGACTCCGAGACGAACCCGTCAACGATACGAAGACGCCGCTGAGCGCGCTTGGAAACCGAACTCTCGTGGGTTATGACCAAAACCGTGATGCCGCGCGCCACCAACGCGTCGAGCAGATCGAGGACCATTTCGGTGTTCTTCGTATCAAGGTTCCCGGTCGGCTCGTCACAAAGAAGCACGCCGGGGTCACCCATGAGGGCACGGGCTATCGCGACGCGCTGTCTCTCCCCGCCTGACAAACGCGTCGGCAAGAACGATGTGCGATGGTTCATGCCAACCTGGTCGAGGCATTCCAGCGCCTCCTTCTTGCGCTCCGACCGGGGATTGGCGAGGTACAACTCACCCAGCATCACGTTCTCAAGAACGCTTCGATGAGCAAGAAGATGAAACGCCTGGAACACGAACCCGATCCGGTTTCCTCGAAGCTCGGCACGCTCCGAGTCAGTGAGTTCCGAGGTGTCTATGCCGTCAAAAAGATAGGTGCCGCTCGTGTGTCTATCGAGGCATCCCAGGACGTTCAGCAGGGTTGACTTCCCCGAGCCCGACTGTCCTTCGATCGCCACATACTCACCGGCGAAAATTCGCACGTTCACATCGGACAAGGCGTTCACCGGGGGCGTCGTTGGAAACACTTTGCTCAGCGCGATGAGCTCCAGAAGGGCGCGCCGTTCCTGGGACGGTTCGGCTCGGTCGAGGTTCAATCCGTCCGACCGCTCCTCGTGTGAAGTGGCCACGACTAGGGGGTCGCAGGCGCGGTCGATGCCGGAGACTGATCCGCGGACGTGGACGACGCGGGCACGGCCGAGTCCACCGGGGAAGTCGCTGGAGAGCTCACGCCCCGCGCAAGAGGCTCGGGTGTCGTCGGGCCATCGGCACCGATCACGACGCGATCGCCCGCCTTGATCGAACCCTTGACCGGAACAACCTCCACAAATCCTTGCGCCGAGAGTCCCGCAGTCACGATGACGGTTCGGACATTGCCGGCCGAAACTTCGATCTGAAGCTGAGTGCTCCCGGTGGCGCGGACTGACAGTGCGCTGACGGGAACGATCAATGCCTCGCCATTCGTGGTCTTCGTTGGTATCGTTATCCGCACCGACGCACCAACCAACTGCGTCGAACTGTCTTCGGGGGTGATCTCGATGGCGATGTGCTGCGCGTCGGTACCGCGCAGACCAGGCTTGTCAGCAAGGAACGTGATCGTACCTTTGCTGCTGTAGGCATACTCAGGCGCTTCGATGGTAGAAGGAGCACCCAATCGAGTGAGCGGCGCCTCGGTCGTCAAGAGCGCACCGTCGACTGCCAGTCTGGTTCCGCTCACGGTCATGACCTCGGTCGTCGCCGGATCACCGCGCTTGACCTTCGTATCGTCGATCCGAAGCGGCAGACTGGGAAAGAAGACAAGTTCATTCGCCGGTACTTGAATTCCGATCGCCGCGCTGAGCTTCTCCAGGTCGGCCTTCAAACGGGCAACCTCAGCAGCGGATACTTTGACCGCCTCGCTCAGCGTCCCGGAGCCGACCCCAGGACGACCGAGTGCCGCAAGTCGAGCTTTCGCGGAACCGACTCGGACTTCTGCGTCGGAAATCGACTGCTGATTCGCCGTTGCCGCTAGCTTGTTCAATCGACGGACGGTGTCGACGTCATTTTGCGCAGCGGCCATCAGAGCCTCGACCGGCGCAAGAGCAGCTTGCGCCTGACGAAGGCCAAGTTCGGCTTGCCTCACGGCCACTTGACTGTTGGCGCGGTCACCCGCCGTTGAAAGTGGCAGACCGGTTACCGGATCCACCCCCCCCTTGGCGCTCGCGATCCGTTGTTGGGCCTGCGACACCCGGGATCTCGCCGCCGCCAGCAGTGCCTTCTTGGTCGTGACGTCGGCCGTCGAGACGGCGTTGTCCCGAGCCGCGACCGCTTCGGCGAGAACCAGCGCAGCCTGGGCATTCTTGGCGGCCGCCACGATGTTGATTTGTTCTTGCTGGGTGAGGCCTTCGAGTACGAAAACGGACGCGCCTTGGAGCTTCGCCCGAGCCTCAGCGCTGGCGGCCTCGCCCGAGGAGCGCACACTTGCGGCAATCGCCTCCGACGCGGCAAGGTCAGACTCGGCGGCGGCGACAGCAGCGACGGCATCCCCTAAGCCATCTTGCAACAATGCGAGCTGCTCGGGTGTGACGTTGACCCCCGTCGCCACGTTGACCCCCGCCGCAACGAGCGCATCGCGACGGCGCGCCTCGTCGAGAGCGATGCTCGCTCCTTCCACCGCGCCCTGTTTGGCGGAGAGATCAGCGCGTTTGTTCAGGAGTTCTGCCTCTTTCAGGGCAAGATCGGCCTGGCCTCGGTCGGCGTCTCGCGCCGCTGCGTTTCGCGCGGCAAGCGCAGCCGCTCTTGCGGCGTCGAGAGCGGCCTTCGCGTCGACTACATCGACCGGCTTGCCGCCCGATCGATTGAGGAGCTCTGCCTGTTTGGCCGCCAGAAGGCGATCGGTGGCCACGCTGACGGCGGACTCCGCCAGGCGGAGCGTGACGCGTTGTTGCTCATTCGGTCCCACGGCTTGATAGCCAGCCTTGGCGTACCACCGCACCACCGCAGCTGCCGTTGCTCCGTCGTAGCGATCGTCCACGGTTCCAGGGTCAAAACCCGAACGCTGGAGGAAGTCCTTCAATTGGCGAACATCGGCGCCGGCTGCTCCAGGACCGAGGTCACGGTATCCAGGCGTCGCCCCTAGCAACGCAAAAACCGGCCTTCCCGAAACGACGAGGGCTACGTCGCCCTCTTGAAGGGTCGTGCCTTTCACTGGCGCCTGACTGACCAGGACCGGCGGGGGACGAAGAGCGGAAGGCGCCAGCACGACAGCGATCGGATCGCTGTAACGCATGGTCCCGCGAATGATCAGGTCGGAGCTGAGAACGCGTTTCTCGACCGGGTACGTGATCAGCGAGGCATCCGGCGCAGCCGCCTCCGCCGCCAACTTGGCCGGCGACTTCACCCGGGTGGCCGCGAGCCACCCGGCACCGGTGGACACAGCGACAACGAGTGCCATTCCGCCGGCGACGACCGATTGCCTCACTTACGCTTCTCCAATTCGGCCTGCGCTTTGGACAGGAGCACGGCATTCTCCTGTGCGAACTTCTTCACGTATTCCGCCTTCACTTTGTCTTCGACATCGACCACAAACTTCTCCTCGCAGTCAAGGTCGGCCTCCGCTGTCGCAATCTCTTCGACCTGCAACCGGGCAAGTGCGGCTTTGTCATAGGGAGGAAGGGCGGACGTGCCGAACACCAGTGGACTAAACGTCGCATCCTCTCCCATCGACTTTGCCGCCGCCGGCCCGACGATCGCCGCGAGCTTCTCCAGGATTCCCACGTCGACGGCGTTCGGCTCGGAATACTCGAAGCCCAGCTTACGCATGCAGTTCGACCAATCGGCACGGGCCTTGATGAGTCGCTCGTCGGCCTCGGCCCGCGCGTCGAGTTCCTCGATCTTGGCCAAGGCCGATACAACATTGGCCCCGCCGAAAACGGCAGTTGTCCCTTCCTCGACGCATCCACCGAGACCGCCGAGGTCGCCGGTCTTCGCCGATTCCACTGCGCCGGAGACCGACACATCCGTCTTTCCGCCAGTCAGAGCAACGTCGAACGCTTTCTGTCCGGCGAGGTCCAAACTATTCCGATACGTCACATTGGGATCGGCCGACTTCGCGGATTGGCTGATCTCGACGACCTTCTCGAAGACAGTGCTCAGCCCGTAGCCGAACTGTCGACGGAATTCTTCATCCGAGAGGCCGCTCACGCCCGTGATTGCGGCCTTCGTGGCATTCGGGTCGACCGGTACGTACTCGAACCCTGCGCGCTTCATGCACGTTTTCACCAGTTCCTCGACGCGGGTCTGCATGAGCGCTGAGGCTGCATCGTCGAGTCCGAGTGGCGAATCCACCGCGGCCGACTCGGACGACCGGGTGTCTGACTTGCCGCCGCAGGCCGCCAAGGACCCGGCCAGAACGATCAGAGCTGACAACGCGGCAGAGAGCTTCGACGCACATCGTCTGTACTTTTCCGCTGTCATGAGTCTTTCGCTTTTGGGTGTCGCGCTCGAATACATGGAGTGAACTCCCGTGATTTTCTAGCCTGATTGACTTTTCTGTTGAAGCCTCTGTACGATTCCAGAAGTTGCCACCGGGCGAAACACCCGGCTCGTTCCGAGGCGAGTTGTGCGAAGAACGAGAGCGACTTCTTCGATGGTACAAGGTCAGTGCTGAATCCTCGCTGAGAAACCTGCTGCGCCTTCCTCCCCCCCCTACGCAGGTACCTGGCGATCGCAACTCTTGTCTAAACGCGTTCGTTTGCACCAAAGGGCAAACCAATCACCCGTAGCAACCACAACTTGGAGGAAGGCGCACTCGGAATGAGCTGGATCATTGCGTGGAGTTTGGGGTCCCATTGGACGGGAGTTCTGTCCGGCGTGGACAATTTCATACCTTACGGGTATCGAACCGGCGAACCGAAGGGGCCGAGTTCATGCGCTGGTTGATTGGATGGGGAGTTAGAAATCGTCGGCCGGTAGTCGGATTTTCCCTCGTACTGCTTGTCGTGGCGGCGTGGCAGCTCCCCAGAATGCGGACCGACCTCTTGCCGGAATTCGTTCCGCCCACGGTGGAGGTACAGACCGAGGCGCTCGGCCTGTCGGCAACTGAGGTCGAGCAACTCATCACCGTGCCGATGGAGCAGGACCTTCTAAACGGCGTGGCGTACCTCAAGTCGTTGCGGTCGAGGTCAGTCCCCGGACTTTCGTCAATTGAAATGATCTTCGAGTCGGGCACGCCGATTGCGAAGGCACGGCAGGTCGTCCAGGAGCGTCTCACCCAGGCGCACGCGCTGCCGAACGTTTCGAAACCGCCCCAGATGCTCCAACCAAAGTCGTCGGCGAGTCGCGTCATGATGATCGGGCTGTCGTCGCAGACGCTTTCTCCGATCGAACTTGGCGTCCTCGCTCGTTGGACTCTGCGCCCGAACCTTTTGGGGGTCGACGGCGTGGCCAATGTGGCCATTTTCGGCCAGCGCGAACGGCAGTTGCAGGTCCAGGTCGACCCGGCTCAACTCGCCGCCAAGGGTGTTGGACTCGATACCGTCATCGAGTCCACCGGCAATGCATTGTGGGTATCTCCGCTGACCTACATCGAGGCATCCACTCCGGGGGCCGGCGGCTTCATCGAAACACCGAACCAACGGCTGACGGTTCAGCACGAATCGCCTATCGTCGACGCCAAGCAACTGGCGGCGGTGGCCCTGGAAGGCTCCGGTGCCAAGGGTCTGACGCTGGGCGATGTCGCGACCGTGGTCGAGGACCATCAACCGCTCATCGGCGAGGCCGTCTTCAATGACGGTCCCGGTTTGCTTCTCGTCGTCGAGAAGGCGCCTGGCCGTTCCACCGCAGCAGTTACCGAAGATGTCGGCGATGCCCTGGAGCTGCTTGCGCCAGGACTGACAGCGGTAACACTCGATACCGACATCTATCAGCCCGCTGAGTACGAGAAGCGGGCATCGAGCGCCTTGAGAACCGCCATAGCGATCGGTGTACTCCTGGGTGCGCTTGCGCTGCTGGCGCTTCTGGCGTGGCGTGGCTGGTTGGTGGTCGCGAGTTCGATGATTACCGCCGGCGCCGCCGCCGGACTACTTCTACTCCTTCGCCATACGGTCGTGAACTCGATGATCGTGGCCGGCTTTCTGCTCGCCATGGCCTTCGTTGTCGATGACGCCGTGTCCGCGACGATCTCGGTGTTTCGCCGACTCCATTCCAATGGCCGACTTGGTGACGAGAGCACCACGCTATCGGCAAAAATCCGCGCGGGAGTGTTCGACCACAGCAGTCCCGCGTTCTTTGCGCTGGCGATAACTGTCGTGACCTGTGTCCCGCTCCTGCTCCTTGATGGCCTCACCAGCGAGGCCTTCGTCCCTCCCCTGATCCGCTCGTATCTCTTAGCCGTGCTCGCCTCCGCCGTTGCAGTGGCCCTGGTGCTTCCTGCGTTGAGCGTCCTCCTCATTGGGAAACGGGCACAGTCCCCCCCGGAACCGAGGCTCGCTCGGGCCGTTCGCGAGCGCTACTCGACCCTCGCGGCCGGCCCCCTCCGAGCGAAGGTCCCAGCCATCGTCGGTTGTCTTGCCTTGCTCGGTGTCGCAACCATCGGTCTAACCCGGCTTGATAGCAATACCGTGCCACGCTTCAAAGAGACTGACCTTTTGGTGGCCATCCAGTCGTCGCCCGGCACATCGCTCGGAGCGATGCAGCAAATCGCCACGCAAATGAATGCCGAACTACGGACCGTCGACGGGGTTCGCCGCGTCGGTGGCCACCTGGGCCGGGCCATCACCGGCGATCAAGTGGTGAGCGTGAACGATGGCGAACTCTGGGTGCGCCTCGACGAAGACGCCAACTACGAGAGGTCCGTGCGGGCCGTGAAGGCGGCGGTCGCCAACTACCCGGGTGTGCGCGCCCAAGTGCTTACGTACACCGGTCAGCGGCTGAACGATGTTCTCCAGCCGGGCAAGCCACCGATCGACGTGCGGATATATGGCGAGGATCGAAAGCTCTTGGTAGCGAAAGCCAACCAGATCAAAATCGGACTGCGGGGCATCAAGGGTCTCAAGAACCCAAGGGTCGAGATCAGTCCCAACGAACCGAGTCTGTTGGTCAAAGTCGATCTTGAACGGGCCCAGAAGGCCGGCATTCTGCCGGGTGATGTCCGACGAGCCGCGGCGACGCTGCTGCAAGGCATCGAGGTCGGCAATCTCTTCGAGGACCAGAAGGTGTTTGAAGTCGTAGTGGTGGGGACGCCGCAGTTGCGGTCGAACGTAAGCTCCGTGAAAGACCTTCTCCTGGAGACACCGTCGGGCACCCCCGTGAGGCTCGGCGACGTTGCCGACGTCAGCATCTCGGCTACCCCGGCCGTCATTGAGCGCGATGCTTCCGCCCGCGTGATCGACATTGTGGCCGACGTGAGCGATCGTGACGCTGCCTCGGTATCGTCCGACGTCGAAAAACTCATTCGGAAGCAAACATTCGATCTTGGCTACCATGCCCAGCTGATCGGCGACTACCAAGACCATCGTGCGGCAGTTCGCCGGGTCTGGGCCACGGCAATAGTGGCCGCAATCATCGCCTTCTTAATCTTGCAGGCAGCATGTGGGAGTTGGAGGCTTGTCACCGCGATGCTGCTCACGGTTCCCGCCGCAATGGTCGGTGCCGTTCTCGTCGTGATGATCGACGGAGGAGATCTCACCCTCGGTCACCTCGCCGGCCTCATCGGCACCATCGGGTTGGCCTTTCGCAACGTCACCTTTATCGTCGGACGGAGTCAACAACTAGAACTCGAGAACTCGGACGACGATCGAGCCCACTTTATCGACTTGGCGTCTGCAGAACGAGCAAGCTCCACCTTGATTTCGACGATTGTGTCCGTGGCTGCGTTGATTCCGGTTGCCGCTCTCGGAGGCTCGGCCGGCGGAGAGATTGCGTCGCCGCTGGCGAAAACGCTCATCGGCGGAATGGTGAGTTGTCTTGTGGTCGGCCTTTGGATCGTCCCCGTTTTCTATTCCTGGTTGGCCCCGGATGTACGCAACAACCGGCTCTTTGTTGATGAACCCAAAAGCGACATGATCCCCCTTGGAGGAACGTATGCCTAAAACAACCGCCCTCGCGGTCGCCGTGATTGCGATGATCCTGGGCGGTTGCTCCGGAGACAAGGCCGAAACTGCCAAACTCACGCCAGCCGTCGTGGACACCGTCGCCGGAAGCGATCAGAAGCAGGTCACACTCACGAAAGACGCAGTTGAACGGATTTCACTGGAGACCGGGTCCGTTTCCTCCGGGAGCGGTGCAGAGACCGTCGTGCCCTACGCCGCAGTGATCTACGACGCCGAAGGCCTTGCCTGGGCGTATGTCGACAAGGGAGATAACGCCTTCATTCGCGAAGCGCTTGAGATCGATCGGATCGAGGGTGACACCGCCTACCTGACCGCGGGACCTGCTGTCGGAACTAAGGTTGCCGTGGTGGGGGTCGCCGAACTTTACGGTGCCGAGACCGGCATCGGAAAGTAGACGATACGGTGCGATGGATCGTATCTCAGAGCCTGCGATTCAGGTTCATCGTCGTCGCTCTAAGTGTCACCCTAATGATTTTCGGGTTCGGTCAGATCCTGAAAGCACCGGTCGATGTCTTTCCGGAGTTCGCTCCGCCACGCGTCGAAGTGCAGACCATGTCTTTCGGGCTGTCCGCCACCGAAGTGGAATCACTCATTACCGTGCCGATCGAGCAGGTGCTGGCTGGACTTCCTGGCTTGAAGGAGATGCGGTCCAAGTCGGTCGTACAGCTTTCGTCCATCGAGCTGATCTTCCATCGCAACGTGGATCTGTTCGATGCCCGCCAGAACGTCCAGGAACGGCTGGCCACCATCACGGCGACGTTACCGACATGGGCTGCGCCGCCGTTCATACTGCAGCCGCTATCGGCTACCAGTCGGGCGATGAAGATCGGCTTGTCTTCAAAGAACTTGTCGGTGATCGACATGTCCATGCTCGCCTACTGGAAGATCCGGGCACGGTTGTTGCGGGTGCCGGGGGTAGCCAACGTGACCATCTACGGCGAGCGGATCCGGATGACCCAGGTCCAGGTACAGCCGGGGAAGATGGTCGAGAACAACGTGTCGCTCGACAAGGTCATGGAGGTCACGTCGAACGCACTGGCCGCTGGCATTCTTCGCTACGAAGCGGGCCACGTGATCGGCACAGGTGGATTCATCGAGTCCGCCAACCAACGACTCCAGGTAGAACATAAGCTGCCAATTCTGACGCCGGCGGATCTAGGCGAGGCGATCATCGAACAACGCCCTTCCGGCCCGCTTCGATTGAAGGACGTCGCAGTGCTGGCGGAAGGCGCACAGCCTCTATTCGGAGATGCTGTGATCAATGGCGGCCCAGGTCTGATGATGATTGTCGAAAAGCTACCGTGGGGCAATACGCTTGATGTGACCAAAGGAATTGAAGAGGCCATCAACGAACTTCGCCCCGGTCTTCCGGGAATGGAAATCGACACGACGATCTTCCGCCCGGCGAGCTATGTGCAGGAATCAATCGACAACCTTACGGGGTCGCTCCTTCTTGGTTCAATTCTCGTTCTCTTAGTGCTCCTGCTGTTCCTCTTCGACTGGCGAAGCGCAGTCATCAGTGTTGTCACGATTCCCTTGTCACTTATGGCAGCAATGATGGTGCTGGCATGGCGGGGAACGACAATCAACACGATGATCTTGGCAGGACTAGTGATCGCGCTTGGGGCCATAGTCGATGATGCCATCGTCGATATAGAGAACATTATTCGCCGGCTAAGGCTGGCGCGTCTGACCGCAAGTCGACAATCGACCGCTTCCATTATTCTGGATGCGTCTCTGGAGGTTCGCGGTGCGGTGGTGTACGCCTCGTTGATCGAGGCCCTTGCACTCCTGCCGATTTTTTTCCTGCAGGGGCTCACGGGAGCGTTCTTTCGACCGCTCGCCTTTTCGTACGCGCTCGCCGTCATCGTGTCGATGTCCGTAGCTCTGGTGGTCACACCGGCGATGAGCCTGATCCTTCTTTCCATCGGAAAGCTCAACCACCGCACCTCACCGGTCGTCGTGGTGCTGCAACGTTGGTACGGAAGGGCTTTGACATCGGTTGTGCGTCGGCCGTTGCCGGGGATTGCTGGCGTGGTCGTTCTTGTCGCCATGGGCGTTGGCATCGTGCCGAGGCTTGGTCAGGAACTACTTCCCGATTTCAAGGAACGCGACTTCCTGATGCACTGGGTAACGAAACCGGGCACGTCGATTGGCGAGGAAGTACGCGTCACACAGGCCGCCTACCGGGACCTGATCAAGATACCGGGAGTGCGGAACTTCGGCGCACACATCGGTCAGGCCATGCAGGCCGACGAAGTCTACGGCGTGGATTTCGGGGAGAACTGGATAAGTGTTGACCCGACGGTCGACTACGACAAGACATTGGCGAAGATTCAAAACGTCGTCGACCGCTACCCCGGTTTACGACGAGATGTGCAAACCTACCTGAAGGAGCGGACCCGTGAGGTGCTCGCCGGATCGTCGCACCCGATTGTCATTCGCCTCTACGGCGACGACATCGAGAAACTCAATGAAAAGGCCGATGAACTCGTCGGAGTTCTCGGAACAATCGATGGGGTGGAGGAAGAGAAGAAGGAACTTGTCACCAAGATGACGCAACTTCAGGTGGAGGTCGACCTGGTCAAGGCCCAGAAGTTCGGCTTGAAGCCTGGTGACGTCAGACGTGCCGCGTCAACCATGATTTCCGGTGAGGAGGTTGGTGACTATTTCAGCGGAGGCCAGGCGTTCGATGTCAACGTATGGACGTCGCCCGACCAACGCGACAGTGTCACCGACGTGCAGAACATGCTGCTCGACACGCCAGACGGCTCCCACGTCGCGCTGAAGGAGATCGCCGACGTTCGCCTCGCTCCGACCTACAACGCCATCAAACGGGAGAACTCGCAGCGCCGCCTCGACGTCGATGCCGAGGCCGGTGGGCGCGATCTCGGGTCGATTGTCGACGAACTCGAGGACAAGCTGACGAACGTTAAGTTCGAGACCGGGTACACCTATCGGCTTCTCGGCGACTACACCGAACGCAAGGCGGCATCGAAAGACCTGAGGGCATGGGCACTGGTGGCTGCGGCGGGAGTCTTCCTACTGTTGATGGCCGCACTCAAGAGCCTTCGCCTTTCCGTGCTGGCGTACTTGACGCTCCCTTTGGCTCTCATCGGTGGGGCGGTCGCCATCTGGCTGCAAAATGGAATCATCTCCCTCGGAGCACTGGTCGGATTCTTCACCGTGCTGGGTATCGTTGCCCGCAACGGCATCATGTTGTTCTCGCACTACCAACATCTCGAGAACCACGAGGGTGAAGTATTCGGGCCACAACTTGCCGTCCGAGGTGCTGTTGAGCGGCTGGCGCCGATTCTCATGACAGCGCTGACGACTGGCCTTGCACTCATACCGTTGATTCTCTCCGGCAACATTCCCGGGCAAGAAATTGAGTACCCGATGGCGATCGTGATTCTCGGTGGCCTCGTTGTGGCGACAGTACTCAACCTCTTCATCGTTCCTTCCATTTACTTGCGATTCGGACGGAACCGGTTCGGTCGACGGTCCGCCAGTTCACGTGCTGAAGCAACCCTCGCGACAACTAATTAACCCGCAACTGCTGCTGCTTTGACGAAAAGGATTCGTATGTCAAAAAGATTGAATGCCGTGAACGGGATCGTTTTGCTGGCGATCGTTGCCTACGGCAGCGCATGTTCTTCCTCCGCCGATTCGGAGGCAGAAGCTACGGTTCCGGCAGTGGTCAGCACCCTCGCGGCCTCGACTGCCACCGTGGCGGCCGCACCGACGGTATACACCCGTGAAGATTTCCAGATCTCGAACTTCGATGAGAACTCCATCACCATCGACAACAAACACCTTCCGTTGAAACCGGGTACGCGTAACGAATACGAGGGCTCCACCGTCGAAGACGGAAAGACTCTGAAGCATCGGGTGACGAGTGTCGTCACAAATTTGACGAAGAAGATCAACGGAGTCAATACTGTTGTCATCTGGGAGAGGGACTTTTCGGACGGAGAACTCGAAGAAGACGAACTGACATATTTTGCGCAGGACAAAGCGGGCAATGTCTGGCACTTGGGTCAGTACAGTGAGCTATGGGAGAGCGGGGAATACACCGCCGGCCGAACGTGGTTTCCCGGCCACCCGAAAGGTGCTGTGGCCGGCATCATGATGAAGGCTGATCCCAAACCGAATACGCCGGACTGGTCCGAGGGGTTCGCCCCTCCGCCCTACTTCTGGAATGATCGCGCCCGCGTGCTCAGCGCGACCGAGGAGACGACGGTTCCTACCGGAACGTATAAGGGCGTTCTGCTCGTCGAGGAGTACGACGAGGACGTACCAACGGCGAAACAGCTCAAGTACTACGCTCCGGGACTTGGGGTGGTTCGGGTCGGCTTTGATGGTACTGATTCGGGACAGGAAACGCTCGTACTGGTGAGTACCGAAGAGCTGTCACCCGAGAAGCTCGAAGCTGCATCGATAGGTTCGCTAGAGCTTGAGACGAGGGCGCTGGTCCACTCCACGGCCGAACCTGCGGTCATGCGGAAGTAGGTCAGAGCGGTGCGGGTGACGACGGCACTCGCATGCAAGACTCGACGACGTGCGCGTCCTGTTGGTCGATGATGAGGAGCGCCTCGTTGCCGCGATGAAGCGCGGTCTGCTTCGTGAAGGTTTCGTCGTGGACACTGCGCACGACGGTGAATCGGGGCTGTTGCTTGCTCTGGAGAACGACTACGACGCAATCATCCTCGACATCATGTTACCGAAACGCAACGGCTATCAGGTGTGTGCGGAACTGCGAGAGGCATCAGTATGGACCCCCATCTTGATGCTTACGGCGAAGCACGGTGAGCACGACCACGCCGAGGCGCTCGACACCGGCGCCGATGATTTCCTCACGAAGCCCTTTTCCTATGTTGTTCTTGTCGCGCATCTCCGGGCGCTGATCAGGCGTACCAGTCGGGTTCGTCCTGCTATCCGTAGCGTCGGCGATCTTCGACTGGACCCAGCCCGACACCGCTGTTGGAGAGGCGAGGTGGAGATCGAACTCACACCGCGGCAGTTTGCCCTTCTCGAGTTCTTCATGTCGCGCCCCGGCGAGGTGCT
>JANMYF010000402.1:0-10134 GCA_031381685.1 Acidimicrobiia bacterium | reverse complement strand
CTGGCGGCGGCGGTTACGACTACGACGAGGAGCCCTTCTAATGGCACGCAACAACGACCGCGACCGCGGTGCACCAAAGCGCGGTCCCAAGCCCACCGATCGCCGTCCGGCGAAGAAGAAGCCGTCGCCGATCGCCGACGGCACGTACGTGGACTACAAGGACATCGTCCTGCTGCGCAAGTTCATGTCCGACCGCGGCAAGATCAAAGCGCGTCGGGTGACCGGTCTCAACGTGCAGGTCCAGCGTGACATCGCAGTCGCCATCAAGACGGCCCGTGAACTGGCGCTGTTGCCCTACGCCACTCGCACGTCGAGTGAGCGCGGTCCCCGCCGCGGTCCCCGCCGTGACAAGGACGCCGGGCCCGCCGCCGAGGCGACCGAGTCCGATGTGTCAGCCGATGAGGTCGACACCGAAGACGCGGAGGTCTGATCATGGCGAAAGTGATCCTCACTGCCGACGTGAAGACGTTGGGCAAGCGCGGCGACATGATCGACGTTGCCGATGGCTTTGCTCGGAACTATCTCCTGCCCCGCAAGCTGGCGATGCCGCAGTCGGCGGGCAGTGTTGCGCAGGCCGAGGCGATGCGCAAGGCCCGCGACCTGCGCGACGCGAAGGACCGCGAAGGCGCAGAGACGGTTGCCCGTCACCTCGTCGGCAAGACCATCACCATCAAGGCGAAGGCCAAGGGTGAGCGTCTCTTCGGTTCGGTCCATGTTCCCGAGATCATCTCGGCCGTGCAGGCCCAGACCGGTGTGGTCCTCGACCGCAAGTCGGTCCGCCTCCACGACCACTTGAAGACCCTCGGCACCCATGAAATCCCGGTGAAGCTCCACGACGCCGTCGAATTCGCCGTCTCGATCGAGATCGTCTCGGCCTGACCGAGCCGGTCCCGCTGTGCCACACGAGCCGCCCCGAGGGGCGGCTCGTGTCGCGTCCCGGCTCGAGTGGTGTGCACTGGGTCGGGATTTATGCAGTGGGTCGGGTGGTGTGCACTGGCTCGGGATTTGTGCAGTGGCTCGGGTGGTGTGCACTGGGTCGGGATTTGTGCATATTTCGCGTTCTGCCGACCCAACGACTTGAGCTGACCCAGAACGCGGCTAGCCGCCGGACCAGCCACGCTCGGTGAGTCGGCTCCGAATGGTTCCGAGGAGCCACGGCATCTGGGTCGTGGCGTGCGTCCACGTGAACCGGTCGACGGTCCAGCCAGCCGTTCGGAGGCGGACGTCGCGCGCGCGGTCGGCGTCGAATCGATCGGCATGGAACCGGGCGCCGTCGAGGTCGACGGTGTAGATGAGCGTCGGCCAGGCGAGGTCGAGCAGCATCACCTCGCCGTCGATCACGACCCGGAAGTTGCGCTTCGGCTGCGGAAGATTCGTGGCGGCAATGGCATCGACCACGCGTCGCTCCAATTCGCTGGCCAGAACGCCATCATCGTTCGCGACGCGGGCGAGTACTTCGAGCAGCACGTCAGGCGCGAATCGGCCGGGCTTGCGTCGTCGAATCGCATCGGCCCGAAGGGCGTTGACATCGACGAGATTGCGCCGGGTGAAGGCGAAGATGATGTCGGCCAGCTGATCCGGATATACCACCTGGCCGAGATCGCCGAGAGTCCTGATCGGGTTCGTGGTCTCGATTCCTGACCGACGGACCGGGACGATCGCCTGGTGGTCACGGGGCCGATGGAGAACCACCCCCTCCAGTGCCCGTGGCCCGCCCCGGCCGACGGTCACTTCCACTGGCGGTTGCCCGAGCCCGGTTGGCCAACAGCCATGGAGGTACGCCGCACTGCGCAGCGATGCTGTGGCACCCGTCGGGCACGCGAGTACTGCCGCACGGATGCTCGACTCCAACGATCGTGGCGACGATGCCAGCGCCGCGACGCCCGGGTGGAGCACTTCGAGTTCACCGGAGCGTGCCCACCGTCCCCACATGGCGACCGAGACACCGAAGGTTCGGGCCTCCCGTTGGCTGACGACGCCATGGTGGGCTCGGGCAAATCGGTGGAGGCCAGCTCGGTCGACGGTCATGCTCGCGAGGCTGCCAAGCCGTCCGTCGCCCGTCACGCCGATCGGACATTCGGCGTCCCGGCGCGCCGCATCCGATCGGGCCATGGGCCTGGGTCAGCAGACGTGCGCTGGGTCGGGATTCGTGCACCTGTGTCGTTTTGCCGACCCAGTGAACGGGAGCGGACCCAGTGGACGGGAGCGGACCCAGTCAAAGGGGAGCCGACCCAGTGAACGGGAGCGGACCCAGTGAAGGGGAGCCGACCCACGTCGCAAGGCGCGCCTACTTGATGCGCATGCCTGGGGTGGCCCCGGATTCCGGGTCGAGGAGGTAGATCCCGGCGTCGACGCTGCGGTCGGCGTCGCTGGCCGCGAGCACCATCCCCTCGCTGAGGCCGAACTTCATCTTGCGGGGTGCCAGGTTGGCGATCAGCACGGTGTGGCGTCCGATGAGATCCGTGGGCTGGTACGCGCTCTTGATCCCGCTGAACACGGTGCGGTGGCGTCCCTCGCCGGCGTCGAGGGTGAGGCGAAGCAGCTTGTCGGCGCCTTCGACGTGTTCGCAGTTCACGATGAGTGCCACGCGCAGGTCGATCTTGGAGAAGTCGTCGATGCCGATCTCCGGGGCGATCGGCTCACCACCGGGCGCACGGCCGGCGTCTGCTCCCGATGACGCGCGTTCGGGCACCGTCGAAACGGCGACGGCGGGGGACTCCGGCGACGAGGGAGCCGGGTCGGCGGCCTGACCGGCATCCGGTGCCTCGAAGAGCATCTCGAGCACCTTGGGATCGACCCGCTGAATCAGGTGCTTGTACGCAGCGATCGTGTGGGCCCCGAGGGGACGGCTCACGTCGGCCCACGTCAGCGGGGCGATCCGGAGGAAGGCCTCCACGTCGGACGCCACGCAAGGCATGACCGGCTTCAGGTACAGCGTGAGAAGCCGGAAGGCCTCGATACAGACGCTGCACACCTGTTGCAGTTCGGCGTCGCCGCCCTCGACCTTCGCGAGTTCCCACGGCTTGTGGCGCTCAACGTATTCGTTGACCCGATCGGCGAGCGTCATGATCTCGCGGATCGCCTTGGAGAACTCTCGCCCCTCATAGAGTGAGGCGATCGTGTCGCTCCCGGCCTGCAACTGGGTGACGAGCGCGCCGCCTTCGTCGCCGAGGTCGCCGGTGAGGAGTCCACCGAAGCGCTTGGCGACGAACCCCGCGGCGCGGCTGGCGATGTTGACGTACTTGCCGACGAGGTCGGAGTTGACCCGCTGCGTGAAGTCGTCCGGGGTGAATTCGACATCTTCGACACGGGCGGTGAGCTTGGCCGCCATGTAGTACCGCAGCCATTCAGGGTTGCAGCCCAGCTCGAGGTAGCGCAGCGGGGAGAGGCTGTTGCCGCGGCTCTTCGACATCTTTTCGGCGTTGACCGTGATGAAGCCGTGGACGTAGACGTTGTTCGGCACCTTGCGCCCGGAGAAATGGAGCATCGCCGGCCAGAACAGGGTGTGGAAGTAGACGATGTCCTTGCCGACGAAATGGATCTGCTCCACCTCCGGATCGGCGAGGAAGGCCGCGACGTCGTCGCCCCGCCTGGCGACCAGGTTGACGAGCGACGCGAGATAGCCGACCGGTGCGTCGAGCCACACGTAGAAGTACTTGTCGTCGGTGTCGGGGATACGGATGCCGAAGTACGGGGCGTCGCGGCTGATGTCCCAGTCGGCGAGCGCCACGCGACCGTCGTCCCCGGCGACGAACCACTCCTTGATCTTGTTCGCCACCTCGGGCTGGAGGCGGCCCGGCGTGGCCATCCAGTCGAGCAGGAACTCGGTGCAGCGAGGGTCGGACAGCGTGAAGAACAGATGCGTTGACGACTTGAGTTCCGGTGTCGCGCCGGACAGCACCGAGTACGGGTTCACCAGGTCGGTGGGGGCGTACACGGAACTGCACGACTCGCACGAATCCCCGTATTGGTCGGGTGTGCCGCACTTTGGGCACGTGCCCTTGATGTACCGGTCCGGGAGGAACATCGCCTTCACCGGGTCATAGAACTGCTCGACGCTGCGCTCCGTGACGAGGTTGTTGGCCTTGAGGGCCCGGTAGATATCCTGCGCCAGCGCGTGGTTCTCCGGGCCGTCGGTGGTGTGCCAGTTGTCGAAGCTGATGGCGAACCCGTCGAGGTATGCGGGACGCCCGGCGGCGATCTCGGCGACGAACTCCTGCGGTGTCTTCCCCGCCTTCTCGGCGGCGATCATGATTGGCGCGCCGTGCACGTCGTCGGCGCACACGAAGTGCACCGTGTGGCCCATCATGCGCTGGAACCGCACCCACGTGTCGGCCTGGACGTACTCCATCATGTGGCCGATGTGGAGCGGTGCGTTGGCGTAGGGCAGGGCAGTCGTGACGAACAGGGTGCGGGGCATGGCGGGTCTTTTCATGAGGCGAGGCGGCTGATGATGCCGACTTCGTGAAGAGTCGATGCTAGGACCCGCAACGCTGCGCTCCACCGAACATTCGCGCCTGGCCCGCCGCCGCCACCCTTCCCGGTCATTCCAACCTTGGCCGCACATCAGTCGCCCGGTCGCCGCAGATCGACCGCTCTGCACCGCACATCGGCCCCAGAAGGTCGTCAGGCGCACGAGTTGGCGGGATGTGCGGCAGGAAGCGGTCGATGTGCGGCAAGGGCAGGTCGATGTGCGGCGGAACGAGTGCGCGCCAGCTGCGAACGGGCTGCGGCGAATCAGTAGGTTCGATGCGGTGAACGGGCGGCTTTACGTGGAAGTTACCCGGATGAGCTTCCGGCGGCAGAGCACCTACCGGGGAGCGATGGTGGCAGGCACCTTCACCAACTTCGTGTGGGGCTTCCTCCTGGCGAGCGTGCTGAGGTCGGTCATCGGCGACGGCAACGTCGGGGGTCTGACGAGGACGACGGCGACCTCCTTCACCTTCCTTGCCCAGGGACTGATTGCCACGGCGCGCATGTTTGGCGACATGACGCTGGTCACCGCCGTCAGGTCCGGCGACGTGGCGACGGAGCTCCAGCGTCCCTGGGACTGGTCCGCCTATCGGCTCAGCTCCGATCTCGGCCAATCGTTCTTCTCGACTCTGACGCGGGGTGCGTCGATCGTCGTCGCCGGATGGGTGGTCTACCGTTTGCCGCTTCCGGCGGTGTCGAACGTCGCCGCGTTCGCCTTGTGCGCGGTGCTCTCGGCGGTGTTGGCCTCGCGCGTATGGACGATGGCCGGGCTCGCATCGTTCTGGCTCGTCGACGGCACCGGCGTGATGCAGATGGTGGTCGGGGCGGCGACGTTTGGGGCCGGTCTCATCCTGCCGCTTCAGATCTTCGGTGACGGTCTTCGCCGGATCCTCTATCTGCTGCCGTTCGCCGGCCTGGTGCAGGGTCCGATCGACGTGTTCCTCGGCCTTCGGAACCTTGCCTCGGTGGTCGTGTTGCAGATCGTCTGGATCGTCATTCTCGAAGTGGCCCTCCGGGTCGAACTCGGTGCGGCGACGAAGAAGCTCGAGGTGCAGGGTGGCTGACCCCGCGGCCCTCCGTCTGCGGACGTCGGTGGCGCTCTGTGCCCGTCTGATGCGTGCGCGCCAACGAGCCGACATGCAGTACCGCCTGTCGTTCGTCCTGAGAATCGTCGCGGCCTCTGCCCAGCTGCTGTTGGAGTTCGTCGCCGTGTGGGCACTCGTTCGCCGGTTCGGGACGGTCGGCGGATGGCGTTTTGGGCCGCTTCTGTTCCTGCTCGGCGTGTCGGGAATGACGTTCCGGCTGAGTGACGCGATCGTCGGCGGGAGCGTCGAGCGGTGCGCCGAGATGGTCCGCACCGGACGCCTCGACGTCCTCCTCGTCCGACCGCTTGGCCTGCTGTGGCAGGTGATCGGCGACGCGTTCGCCGTTCGTCGACTCATGCAGTTGGCCACGATGGTGCCGTTCGCCGTGATCGGCGTGGCCCATGCCGGGATCCACTGGACGCCGTTGCGGGCCCTCATCCTTGCCGTCGTGGTCGTGAACTCGACGGCGGTGTTCACGTCGGTCTTCGTGATCGTCAACTGCCTCGGCTTCTGGGCCCCGACGTCGCAGGAGATCGGTAATGCCTTCACCTACGGTGGCGCGCAGATGGCGAAGTACCCGATCCACCTCTTCGACGGATGGGTCCGCGTGATCTCCCTGTCACTCATCCCGGTCGGCGTCACCGTGTACCTGCCGTCGTTCCTGCTCTTCGATGCTCCGAACCCGCTCGGGGTCATGTGGTGGCAATCCTCGCTTGCGCTGGCGTCGGGTATGCCGCTGGCGTTCGCCGCTTCGGCAGTCTGGCGCTTTGCCGTGAACCACTACCAGAGCACTGGCTCATGAACGATCTCGTGGTGCAGACGCACAACCTCCGCAAGGTGTTCAGCGCTCGTACCAAAGTCGGCCGGGTCCGCCGGGAACGGCGCGACATCGTTGCTGTCGAAGGCATCGATCTCGCGATCGCCGCGGGCTCGTTCGTCGGAGTGATCGGCCCCAATGGGGCAGGGAAGTCGACGACGATCAAGATGCTCACGGGGATCCTCGCCCCGACGTCCGGGGAGGTTCACGTGCTCGGCTACGTGCCGTTGCGAGAGCGCACCTCGCTGGCGAAGCGCATCGGCGTGGTCTTCGGCCAGCGATCGCAGCTGTGGTGGGACCTCCCTCTCATGGAGAGCTTCACGTTGCTCCGCCACATCTACCGCGTGCCCTCGGCGCAACACCGGGCGACCCTCGACGACCTCGTCGAGCAGTTCGAGCTCGGTCCGCTGTTGGATCAGCCGGTTCGTACCCTGTCACTGGGTCAACGTATGCGCGCTGAGCTTGTCGCCGCACTGGTCCACCGCCCGTCGCTGCTGTTCCTCGACGAGCCGACCATCGGGCTTGACGTGGTCTCCAAGTTCGCGCTCCGCGACGCGCTTGCGCTCATCAACCGGGAACATGGCACCACGATCGTTCTCACCACCCACGACCTTGCCGATGTGGAGAAGCTCTGCGAGCGCGTCGTCATCATCGACCACGGGCGCATCATCCGAGATCAGTCGTTGGCCGCACTTCTCGACGAGGTCGATCCCGGTGTCGATCTCGAAGAGTTGGTCCGACGGATCTACCTCGGCCACCCGCTCCGCTGAAATGCCTGCGCCGACCCCGTCTGCCCGGGATGTAGTCGCGTCAGTGACGGTCTGCGAGTCGCCCGGCGGTGAACTCCTCGACGAGGTCGCAGGTCGTGTCGATCTCATCGTTGCGGAGACCGGGGAAGCACGGCAGGCTGAGGATCGATCGGCACCACGCGGCGGCGCCGGGGAACACACCGTCTGCGACCCATGGACCATCGAGACTGTGAAGCGGATGTAGCCAGTGGATCTTGGATTCGACCCCGTTCTCGTGGAGATACGCGTGCATATCATCTCGTTTGGCGACCCGGACGACGTAGAGGTGATGGAGCGAAGGTGCGCCGAGGGTGATTCCCAGATGCCCGAGACGCGTGTCGTACCGTCGGGCGATCTCGTTCCGTTCGTCGAGCCATGAGTCCAGGTGCCGAAGCTTGATCCGCAGCACGGCCGCTTGGATCTCATCGATGCGTGACGTGATCTGGCGCCGGTCATGGAGTTGATCATCGCGTCCGGCCAGGCCGCGCATCTCCTCGGCCAACGCGGCATCGTCGGTCGTCACCGCACCCGCGTCACCGAGGGCTCCGAGTGATTTCGTCGGGTAGAAGCTCCATGCGGCCACTGCGCCGGCCCGTGGCTTCCAGCCATGGGCGTGGGCGGCATCGAACAACAGAGCGCGTTCGGACTTTGCGTCCGGGAATTGTCCGAACATCAGCACGGGTACGGCGTCTTCCGGAACGTCGATCAGCGCACCGTCCGCTCCTACGTCGGAGAGGTGAACCGCAGCGCCGCCCCGATGCAGGCCGACGCCGGTCAGCGCCAAGGTGTTCGCCTGCACCGTGGCCGTTCTCATCCCGAGTGCTGCCGCGGCGAGGGTGAGGGCATCCGTCCCGCTGTTGCAGCACACGGCATGGTGCTGTCCGCAGTACGCCGCCCACTCCTCTTCGAACGCCGCGGTCTCTGGCCCACGCAGGAACCAGGATCGATCGAGGCATGCGCTGATCGCTCGATCGATGTCCCGGCGGAGGGGCTCGTTGGCTCGACTCAGATCACAGAACGGAACCGTCACGGCTTCCTCCGCAGGACCGCGAGGCCAGGTTCGACGTCGTACTCCTGAACGTCCCAGCTCGGTGCGAGGCGATCGACGAACCACCGGGCTCCGCGTTCGTCGCGCCAAAGCTCCTGCTTGTGCAACTGCGTGTTGCTCACGACGAGGGTTCCCCCGACGGCAAGGGGCCGAAGGAGCAGCTCTGCCCGCTCCTGCCACTCCGGGACCCCGTTTCCGTGGAGGTCTACGACGATCAGGTCGAAGGTCTGTTCTGTGGTGCGTAGAAACTCGTTGGCGTCGGCGACGACCACGGTCGCAGAGAGACCTTCGAGGTTCTTGGCTGCGCCGCGGTCTTGATGGTCCACGGTGGTCACGACGCATCCGGCGGATGCCAGGAGTGCTGCTACCCGACCGCGGGACGTGCCCATCTCGAGAACGGGTCGACCGGCGAAGGCCCGTGCCGTTTCGAACACGATGTCAGCGACCGGTTCGTTCATCGCCCATCCGGGTACCCCCCACTGGCCGCTGCCACCGAGCCAGGCGAAGCCACCCATCGGGGGGTCACCCTCGACGCTGAGGATTGTGCCGTCGGCAACGAGCTGTTCGAAGAACGCGTTCGGACGAACGAAAGAACGAATGAAATGGAACCCCCACTCCTCTCCGGGCGTCGCACCCGGACCGCGTTCGATCTCCGTCTCGTCGGATGAGGCGAAGGGAAACTCCCGCAGCGGAATCGGCGTGACGCCGAGCCGCTGGAAGGCCGCGGCGACGACGCCTTGCTCACACATGTCGTGCCTTCCGTCGGGGCGGCGCGGAAGTGGCCGCTCGGCGAGGACGGCGAGGATCTCTGCTCCCATGCTGTCGTGCGGCGGAAGCGATGCCAACCCGGAGTTGAGCGAGAGCGCGGGGTCCACGAGGTCGCCGTAGGTCCCATAGGCCCCGGGGTTCCAGACTTCCTGGGAAAGGCGGATCACGTCCGTGCCGCGTGCCCAGTCATCGAACCATGCAGGACGCGCGGTGATCACCATGTCGCCGTCGAGGATCCATTCCGGTGCCGCCGGTCGGGTGCGGAACGGGAACCACTTCCACCAGTATCCGTAGCGGTCGGGTGAACACCCAGCGATCGCCAGCACCCGCGCGAGCTCGGCGTTGTCGGTAGGAGAAACCGGCCACCACTCCACGGGCTGCGACGCCCACGAGAGCACACGACGGGCACGCGCCGCATCAATGCCGTTCGTGCACAGGCAATAGTCGACCTCGGCGCCGAAGATGCTGGTGGCCTGGCCGATGGCACTGCGCGTGACGTCGTCGTCGAGTCCGTCGCCTTTGCACCACCGGATGACCGGACGTGTCCCGGAGGTGAAGCGTCGGCCGGGCTTGGCCAGCGCTTCGGCCCGATCGATGTCGGCCAACGCACGTGCTCGCGTGTACGCCGGAGGGACGAATCGCAGCACTCGACGAAGGTGCAGCGGGCGGTCGAGGGCGTCGAAGCTTTTCATCGCCACACCCCGTGCGCCACGCTTGCGGTACTCCGCTTTCGCCGCGGTCCACTTCCTCTGCAATGTCATCGGATCGACAACTCCCAGGAAACCGTCGGGTCCGCCCTCGTCGCTTTGGCGGCGGTCGCTCTTCGGTTCATGTCGGAGCCTCGCCGATGTCGAAGGTGCCGCCGGTCCGCCAGTAGAAACCGTCGCGGCGATCGAGGAAGTCCTCGTCCACAAGGTATCGACGAAGCGCGGCCCAGTCCGAGTTGAACTGGCCGAGGATGAGGTTGACCCGTGCCTCGGAATAGAGCTGGCCGGGCAGGAAGCGCTGGGAAAGGAGGTCGAGGAGGACGAGACGCTTGGAGCGCTGCATCGGAATCTGGGTGAGGGCCCCGTGTTCGTCGAAGAACGGACGCATCGTGGCGAGGTGTTCCGCCCCGAGTCCGAGCTTGACCAAAGCGGCGTCGATCAGGTCGCG
>JANMYF010000389.1:0-6380 GCA_031381685.1 Acidimicrobiia bacterium | reverse complement strand
CGTCATCGACGAGATCATCAAGGACCATCTCGGGCGCGGTGAGACGGCGCCGTACTACCACTCGATCTCACGGCCGGAGGCAATGGAGGCGGAGGCCACGTTCCGCTGCATACAGATCGCGAAGGTTGCTGGATCGCCGATGTACGTCGTGCACCTCTCCGCCAAGGAGGCGCTCGAGCAGGTGATGATCGCCCGCGACCGCGGCCAGAACATCTTCGCCGAGACGTGCCCGCAGTACCTCTACCGCTCCATCGACGACCTGGCCCGTCCGGGCTTTGACGGGTTCGAGGGAGCCAATTTCGTCTGCTCCACGCCGCTGCGGCACAAGGAACACCAGGCCGAGCTGTGGCGGGGCCTGCGTATGAACGATCTCTCCGTGGTGTCGACCGACCACTGCCCGTTCTGCATGAAGGAGCAGAAGGAGATGGGCATCGGCAACTTCTCCAAGATCCCCAACGGCATGGCCGGCGTGGAGCACCGCATGGACCTGCTCTTCCAAGGCACCGTCGACAAGCACATCTCGATCGAACGGTGGGTCGAAGTGGCGGCGACCACCCCGGCCCGGCTCTTCGGTCTGTACCCGAAGAAGGGCGTGATCGCTCCGGGCTCCGACGCCGACATCGTGATCTACGACCCCAACGTCACCCAGACCCTCGGCGTCGAGTACCACCACATGAACGTCGACTACTCGGCCTACGAGGGCGAACGGATCGACGGCCGCTGCGACATGGTCATGAGCCGCGGCCAGATGGTGATCGAGAACAAGACCTACGTCGGACGCGCCGGCTACGGCAAGTACACCAAGCGTGGCCTCTCGTCGTATCTCGTCTGAACTGTTTCGCAAGCGCACGTAGTAACCCACCACAAAGGACTGAACCATGAAGCGCATCAACCACTGGATCGACGGCAAGTCGTTCGAATCGGCGAGCGGACGCCACGGCGACGTGTTCAACCCGGCTACGGGCGAGGTGGCGGCACACGTCGACTTCGCCGATACCAAGGAACTCGAGATGGCCGTGGCCAGTGCGAAGGAGGCCTACGCATCGTGGCGCAACACGGGCCTGTCGAAGCGCACCCAGATCATGTTCGCGTTCCGCGAGATCGTCGTGTCCCGGCGTGACCAGCTCGCTGCCTGCCTCACCGCAGAACACGGCAAGGTGCCTTCGGACGCCGGCGGGGAGATCAGCCGGGGCATCGAGAACATCGAGTTCGCCTGCGGCATACCGCAGATGCTCAAGGGGGCGTACTCCGAGCAGGCGTCGACCGGGGTCGACGTGTACTCGTTGCGCCAGCCCCTCGGCGTGGTCGCCGGCATCACACCGTTCAACTTCCCGGCCATGGTCCCGATGTGGATGTTCCCGAACGCCATCATGTGCGGGAACGCCTTCATCCTCAAGCCGTCGGAGAAGGATCCGTCGGCCGCCAACCTCATGGCGGAGTGGCTCGCCGAGGCGGGTCTGCCGGCCGGCGTGTTCACCGTGCTCCATGGCGACAAGGTCGCGGTCGATGGACTCCTCACGCATCCCGACGTCGCCGCGGTGTCGTTCGTCGGGTCGACCCCGATCGCCCGTTACGTCTACGAGACCGGCACCAAGAACGGCAAGCGGGTGCAGGCGCTCGGTGGCGCCAAGAACCACATGCTGGTCATGCCCGATGCCGACCTCGACATGGCGGCCGATGCTGCGGTGTCGGCCGGGTTCGGGTCGGCGGGGGAGCGGTGCATGGCCATCTCTGTGGTGCTCGCCGTAGGCGGGGTCGGCGATCAGCTCGTCGAGAAGATCGAAGCGCGCATACCGAATGTGAAAGTCGGTCCCGGAACCGACCCGACCGCCGAGATGGGTCCGCTGATCACCAAGGTGCACCGCGACAAGGTCGTCAGCTACCTCGATGCGGCCCGCACCGACGGTGCGTCCGTCGTCGTCGACGGCTCGACCTTCCAGCCGCCGGCAGGCAATGAGGGTGGCTTCTTCTGTGGTGTCTCCCTTGTCGACAACGTCAAGCCGGGGATGTCGGTCTACGACGACGAGATCTTCGGTCCGGTGCTCTCCGTTGTCCGGGTCGACACCTACGACGACGGTCTCAAGCTCATCAACGACAACCAGTACGGCAACGGCACGGCGATCTTCACCCGCGACGGGGGTCTGGCCCGCGAGTTCCAGCACGACTGCATCGTCGGGATGGTCGGTATCAACGTGCCTATCCCGGTGCCCGTGGCGTACTACTCGTTCGGCGGCTGGAAGGCGTCGTTGTTCGGTGACCGCCACATGTACGGACCGGAGGGCGTGGACTTCTTCACCCGCACGAAGGCGGTCACCAGCCGCTGGCCCGATCCGCGCGAGTCGTCGGTCGACCTCGGCTTCCCGAAGAACCGGTGAGTGCACCGTGTCGCTGCTGAGTCCACGCTGATCCTCTCGAACAGAAAGCAGTGCACGCACATGGACATCGGAGTCGTTCTCCAGACCAACCCGCCGGTATGGCGTGTCGTGGACCTCGCCAAGAGGGCCGAGACCCTCGGCTTCTCCCACGTGTGGACCTTCGACTCCCACATCCTGTGGATGGAGCCCTACGTCATCTACAGCCAGATCCTCGCCGAGACGAAGCGGGTGACCGTCGGGCCGATGGTCACCAACCCGGCCACGCGCGACTGGACCGTCACGGCGAGTGTGTTCGCCACGCTCAACGAGATGTACGGCAACCGCACCGTGTGCGGGATCGGACGCGGTGACTCCGCCGTCCGCGTGATCAACGGCGCTCCGGTCGGGTTGAAGGAGACCCGTGAGTCCATCGGCGTGATCCGGGATCTCGCCGGTGGGAAGGCCGTCCAGTACAAGGGCTCCACGCTCCGCTTCCCGTGGGTGCGCAGCTCTCAGCTCGAAGTGTGGCTCGCTGCCTACGGCCCGAAGATGCTCGCCATGACCGGTGAGGTCGCCGACGGATTCATCCTTCAACTCGCCGACCCTGACATCGCCGCCTGGACCATCAAGGCGGTTCGTGAGTCGGCCGCCGCGGCAGGCCGCGATCCGATGTCGATCACCATCTGCGTGGCCGCGCCGGCCTACGTGACCGACGGTTCCGATGCCGCTAACGCCCATGGACGCGACCAGTGCCGGTGGTTCGGCGGCATGGTCGGCAACCACGTCGCCGACATCGTTGCGCGCTACGGCGACTCCGGCGGCGGGAACGTGCCTCAGGCCCTCACCGACTACATCAAGGGTCGTGAGGGTTACGACTACAACGAGCACGGCCGGGCCGGGAACACCCACGCCAACTTCGTGCCCGACGAGATCGTCAACCGGTTCTGCCTGATCGGAACGGTCGAGCAGCAGGTTGCCCGCATCGAGGAGTTACGAGCGCTCGGGGTCGACCAGTTCTCCGTCTATCTCCAGCACGATGACATGGACGGCACCCTCGCGGCCTACGGCAACGCGGTGATCCCGGCGATCAACGCCGGCGGCCCGGCGAAGTCATGACCGGTGGGAGCGGCGTGGTGAGGGCTGTTGAACACTCCGACACCAACGCGGAAGCACTGCGATGGGTAGCCTGACGTCCTGATGTCGGAGTTCTCGCCCCTCTCGTCGAGCCAGGCGGACGCTTTCGCCCTCACCCCCGCCGAGGAACTGCGAGCGATCGCCGCTGCAACCGCCCGATCCCGCCGGAAGAAGCAGATCCGCGACGCCGCCCTGGGCTTCGCCGGTGTGGCTCTGTTCGTGCTCGCGTGGCAGGGTGTCAAGGCGCTCGGGGGACCCGACTCGACGGTCTTCGGTTGGCGCATGCCCATCAGTACCGACGATGCCTCGATGCCGCACCTCTGGACGGTCTTGCGCCGCTTCGCCGAACCGGAGGTACGCGGCAATGGGCGGACGGTCTTCGCTGCAGTCGTGTCGGGCATGTGGTTCAGCTTCCGACTGGCGATCGCCGGGTTTTTGATCGGCGTCGTCATCGGCCTGCTCCTCGCTGTCGTCATGCAGCGCTTCACGATCCTCGAGCGGGCCTGGTCGCCCTACGTCGTGCTCTCGCAGACCGTTCCCCTTATCGCCCTCGCCCCGCTCATCGTCGGACTCGTCGGCCAGATCAAGATCGGCGGGTTCCAGGGACGCCCGTGGATGTCGGTCGCCGCCATGAGCGCCTATCTGTCGTTCTTCCCGGTCGCGGTCGGCGCGCTGCGTGGACTGCAGTCGCCCAAGCCCCACTCGCTGGAGTTGATGCACAGCTATGCCGCGTCGTCGTGGCAGACGTTGCTCAAGCTGCGGTTTCCGGCTGCCGTCGCCTATCTCCTTCCGGCGCTGAAACTCGCCGCTGCAGCGTCGATCGTCGGGGCGATTGTCGCTGAGATCTCGTCGGGCATGGCCGGAGGCATTGGACGCCTCATCCTCGACTACTTCCAGAAGGCCACCGGCGATCCGGCGCGGGTGTTCACGGCGTTCCTCGGAGCTGCGGCACTCGGCCTGATCGTTGCCGCGTTGATCGCGCTGCTCGAGAAGTTCCTCCTCCGTAACCGTCCGAAGGCCGAGCTGGTATGACCTCATCACTTTCCGCTGCAGCCGTCGACGTCCGCGGCGTCTCGAAGGTCTTCAACCCCGGCAAGGCCAACCAGGTCGACGCGTTGGTCGATGTCGACCTCACCGTGAACCCCGGTTCGTTCGTCTCGCTGATCGGCCCGTCGGGCTGCGGGAAGTCCACACTGTTGCGGCTCGTCGGCGATCTCACGTCGTCGACCTCGGGGACGATCACGGTAAACGGCAAAGACGCCGCGCAAGCCCGCAAGGACCAGGACTACGGAATGGCCTTCCAGCAGGCCGGCTTGTTCGAATGGCGCAAGGTCCACCGCAACATCGAGCTTCCACTCGAGCTCCGCGGTTGGGACAGAGCGAAGCGGCGAGCGCGCTCGGAAGAACTCCTCCGCCTCGTCCAGCTGCCGACATTCGGGGATCACTACCCCTGGGAGCTCTCCGGCGGGATGCAGCAGCGCATCGCCATCGCCCGTGCCCTCGCCATCGACCCACCGCTGCTCTTGATGGACGAACCGTTCGGCGCGCTCGACGAGATGACCCGCGAGCACATGCAGGCTGAGCTCCTGCGGATCTGCGCGCAAACCCGCAAGACGGTGATCTTCGTGACGCACTCGATCCCGGAAGCTGTGTTCCTTTCCAACCAGGTGGTGGTCATGTCGGCTCGGCCCGGACGCATCACCCACGTGATCGACGTGGAACTCGGCGATCGGACCAACCCCGACGAGGTTCGGGAGTCGGCCGAGTTCTTCAAGAAGATCACGGAAGTGCGCGAAGCGCTGCGAGGTGCCGAAGGCCGGCATGGTGTCGGAGTGGACGACCGATGACCTCGTTCGGCAGGGCGGTACGACATCGGAGCGCCCAGATCGTTCCGCCATTGGTGTGGGGTGCGCTCTTCCTTTTCGCGTGGGAGCGGTTCGTCATCTGGCGAAACATCAAGCCGTTCCTCCTTCCGGCGCCTTCGGCGATCTGGGAGCAGCTGCGGGTCAACAAGTCGGGCATCTGGCAGACGGCGATCAACACGGGAACGAACGCCGTGATCGGACTCATCGCCGGCGTGCTCGTCGGTCTCGTCGTGGCGTTCGTCGCGCAGCGTTTTGAGATTGCGCGTGCACTCATCGCTCCTCTGGGCGCGGCGCTGAACACGATGCCGATCGTCGCGCTCGGCCCGGTCTTCTACAACCTCTTCGGCTCGACCTCCGATACCGCCCGACGTGTCGTCATCGGTCTCGTGGCGTTCTTCCCGGTGTTCGTCAACACCCTTCGCGGCCTGACCCAGGTCGATCCGATCCATACGGAGCTGATGCGTTCGTACGCGGCGTCGGAGGGCGCGTTCCTGCGCCTCGTGCGCGTGCCGAATGCTCTCGGGTTCACCATCACCGGCATCCGGATCGCCGCGTCGCTTTCGGTGATCGCCGCGGTGGTCGTCGAGTACTTTGGCGGGCTGCAGAACGGACTCGGCAGTCGCGCTGCGTCCGCCATGAAACTCTCCGCCACCGCCAAGGGCTGGGCCTACGTCGCCGCTGCATGCGCGCTCGGCCTGTGCTTCTACCTCTTCGCCATCATCCTCGAGCGACTCGCCATGCCCTGGCAGGCGAGGCGCCGAGCGGCGGATCGGGCCTGAGGGCCCACCAACGTCTTCCCCCGCATGACCACACACCCATCCCCGAGGAGCACATGAGAACCAGCCGAATCATCCGAACCGTCGCCGCCTTCGGCGTCATCAGCCTTGTCGCCGTTGGCTGCAGCAGCGACTCGGCCGACACCACTGCCGCGCCGGCAGAGACCGAAGCAGCCGCTCCGGAGACCGAAGCGGTAGCGGCCGAGACCGAAGCAGCCGCCGTGGAGACCGAAGCGGTGGCGGCCGAGACC
>JANMYF010000383.1:0-2475 GCA_031381685.1 Acidimicrobiia bacterium | reverse complement strand
CATACCGCTGATGCCCTGTTCGTACATGAGGTCGACGATGAGCTTCACCTCGTGGAGGCACTCGAAGTACGCCATTTCGGGCTGGTAGCCCGCCTCGACGAGGGTCTCGAAGCCGGCCTGCACGAGCGACGTGAGTCCGCCACACAGCACGACCTGCTCACCGAAGAGGTCCGTCTCGGTCTCCTCTGCGAACGTGGTCTCGATCACGCCGGCGCGAGCGCCACCGATGGCGTAGGCGTAGCTGAGGGCCTTGGCCTTGGCCGAACCCGAGGCGTCCTGGTGGATGGCGATAAGGGCCGGCACGCCGCCGCCCTCGGTATAGGTACGACGAACGAGGTGGCCGGGGCCCTTCGGGGCGATCATGATCACGTCGATGTCGGCGGCGGGCTTCACCAGCTCGAAGCGGACGTTGAGACCATGGGCGAAGGCGACAGCCTGCCCGGCGGACAGGTTCGGGGCGACGTCGCGATCGAAGACCTCGGCGATGTCCGTGTCGGGAAGCGTGATCATGACCAGGTCGGCCCACTTCGACGCGTCACCCATGCTCATGACCTTGAGGCCGGCGGCCTCAGCCTTGGCCTTGGACGAGGAACCCTCACGCAGACCGACGACGACGTCGACTCCGGACTCCTTCAGGTTCAGCGCATGGGCGTGACCCTGGCTGCCGTAGCCGAGGATGGCGACCTTGGTGCCGAGGATGACCGAGGGATCTGCGTCTTTTTCGTAGTACACGATGGCCATGGGAGAACTCCTTGAGAGGCGAAACGAGAACTCAAGTCTGACGGATCCTCGCTGATCCGCCCAGCGCCAATCATGCAGACTGCTAATGCGTAGACTGCATCAATGCCCGAGCTCGAGGACCTCCGTCTGACGGTTGCGGCAGCCGATCGAGCGAACTTCGGGGCGGTCGCCCGAGACTCGCACGTGAGCCAATCGACGGTGTCTCGAGCTGTTCAGCGGGTGGAGTCAGCCATCGGGCGCGATTTGTTCCGACGCGAGGGACGGACCGTGACCGCGGCGCCGGAATCAGCGGTGTTCGTCGAGGCGTTGCGGGCGCTCGTCGATGACTGGGACGCGCTCGCCAAGCGGGCCCGGAACAGCGAAGTCACCGAGCTCTCGGTGTTCTGCACCGTCACGGCGAGCCAGCTCATCGCCCCGTCGCTGTTCGAGCGGTTTCGGCGCGCCCGGCCCGACGTTCACGTCGATCTGCGCACCGGCCCTGCCGGCGCTGCCATTCCCGCGGTGCGCGAGGGTTCCGTGGACACGGCCATCGCCCCCCTTCCGTCACGTCTCCCGGCGGGTCTTGTCGCCGTCCCGATGCAGACCACTCCGTTCGTCGCCGTCGCCACCCGGGACGTTCGGACGATCGTCGGGCAACCCGTGCTGCTCTCGCGTCAGGGTCTTCTACGCGAGCTGTCGGAGCGATGGGTGCGCCGCCACCTCGGAAACGACGCCGAGATCCGTGAGGCCGAGACCAACGAGGAGGTCCTCGCCCTCGCCGCAATGGGTTCGGGCGTGGCCATCATCCCGCGCCTCGTGGTCGACGCCTCGCCTCTCAAGGGTCGCGTGCACGAGATCGCGTTGCACGCCGTCCTGCCGACTATCACCGTCGGCCTGGTCGCCAAACGCCGCGCCATCCACGAGCGCCCCCTCGCCGATCTGTGGTCGCTCGCCTGAGCGTGTGCTGCGACCTTCGACCCCCCCAGTGACCCGGCGACAAGTGGCAGAACACCTCCCAGCGGCGTTGGGAGGTGTTCTGCCCCCATAGATGGGGGCAACCTCTCTCCCAACGCGTCAGCTGGCGGCGACGGCTCGCAGTTGGGGGGCCTCGCGCTTGAGCTTGGGGAGGGCGACGCGGCCGGTGCGCTGGACTTCGACGATGCCGTAGGGACGCAGGAGGTCCTCGAAGTCGTCGAGCTTCTCCGGCGGATCGGCAAGCGCGATCGTCATCTGGTCCCAGCCGACGTTGACGATCTTCGCGTCGAAGATGTTCACGAGCTCAGCGATCTCGGCCCGCCGCTCAGGAAGCGCGGTGACCGAGATGAGGAGCAGCTCACGCGCCACCGAATCCTCGGGCGAGAGCTCGATGATGTCGATCACGTTGATCAGCTTGTTCAGCTGCTTCACGATCTGGTCCATCGGGGTGGAGTCGGCATCAACGACGATCGTGATCCGCGAGTATTGCGGGTCGTCGGTGGGGGCGACGGCGAGCGACTCGATGTTGTAGCCGCGTCGAGAGACGAGGCTCGTGACGCGGGCGAGAACACCGAACTTGTTCTCGACGAGGACGCTGAGGGTGTGGAGCTGTGCCATGTCTGTGTCTTTCCTAGTTCCTACGTGCACTTACCAGGCGCGGTTGGCGATACGGCGGGCTTTGTCTGCGGCGAGACGCTCACGCTGCGACTCGTGCACTTCGACATCGTCGTTTCCGATGCCGGCAGGAACCATCGGGAAGACCTTCTCGCTCTCGTCGGT
>JANMYF010000363.1:0-2173 GCA_031381685.1 Acidimicrobiia bacterium | reverse complement strand
ACAGCTCTGGGATGACCAGAACAACGTCGTGTCCGTCACCGTCGTCAAGGTGCAGCCCGCTCGTGTTGTCCAGGTAAAAACCCCGGACCGCGACGGCTACGCCGCAATTCAGGTCACCTACGGCACCGTGAAGCCGAGTCGCCTCACCAAGCCCGAGGCGGGCCACTTCGCGTCGGCCGGCGTGACGCCCGGCAGCGAACTCCTCGAGTTCCGGGTCGACGACGCAGGTGCGTGGACGATCGGTCAGGAGATCGCCGCCGACGCGTTCGCCGCCGGTGATTTCGTCGACGTCACGGCGATCAGCCGCGGCAAGGGCTTCGCCGGTGTCATCAAGCGCCACAACTTCAGCGGTATGTCGGCCTCCCACGGCGTGCACCGCACCCACCGCGCCCCGGGCTCGATCGGCGGCTGCTCCACGCCCGCCCGTGTCTTCAAAGGCCTCAAGATGGCCGGCCGCATGGGTGGCGACAAGGTGACCACGCAGAACCTGCGGGTCATCAAGGCCGACAGCGAGCAGGAGATCGTGCTCGTCCGGGGCGCCATTCCAGGCCCCAAGGGCGGCACCGTGATCATCAAGGCTGCGGCCAAGAAGGGATCGAAGTAATCATGACTGACGTCTCCGTCCGCACGCCCGCCGGCTCCGCCTCGGGCTCCGTGGCCCTCGATGACCACTGGTTCGCGATCACCCCGAACGGCCCGGTCATGCACCAGGTCGTCGTCGCTCAGCTCGCGCACCGCCGTGCCGGCACGCAGAGCACGCTCACCCGTTCGGAAGTGGCCCGCACCTCGAAGAAGAGCCGCAACCAGAAGGGCGGCGGTACCTCACGCCAAGGTTCGCTCCGTGCGCCGCAGTTCATCGGCGGTGGCGTGGCCCTCGGCCCGAAGCCGCGTAAGTACAGCCAGCGCACCCCGAAGAAGATGATCAACCTGGCCCTGCGTTCGGCCCTTTCGGACCGGGCAAGCGAGAGCCGCGTGATCGTCGTCGATGCGTGGACGTTCAGCGCTCCGAAGACGAAAGAAGGCGTGAAGGTCCTCGACGCTCTCGGCGTGAGTGGCCGCACCCTGGTCGTCATCGACGCAACGGTCGAAGCCGACATCATCGCGGCGAAGAGCTTTGCCAACATCCCGTCGGTGCAGATCATCGAAGCCGGTGAGCTCAACGCGTACGACGTGTTGTGCAACGACTACGTGGTGTTCACCAAAGCCACGCTTCCCGGCGTGAGTGCCTGAAGGACTAGGAGCACAACGTGAAAGATCCCCGCGACATCATCATCAAGCCGGTCGTCAGCGAGAAGTCCTACGGGCTTGTCGACAGCGGCGTCTACACCTTCGTGGTGGCCAAGGACGCCAACAAGATCGAGATCCGTCAGGCCGTCGAGGCCATCTTCAATGTCAAGGTCACCAAGGTGAACACCTTGAACCGGCCCGGCAAGGCAGCTCGCAACCGCCGCACCGGCATCACTTCTACCCGCCCCGACTCGAAGCGGGCGATCGTCACTCTTTCCGGTGACGACCGCATTGCTCTCTTCGACAACTGATCGAAACGCGCCATGGGTATTCGCAAACGCAAGCCAACCAGCGCCGGTCGTCGTTTTCAGACGGTTTCGGACTTCGCTGAACTGACCACCGACCGTCCCGAGAAGAGCCTGCTGGCTCCGCTCACCAAGTCGGGCGGACGCAACGTCTACGGTCGCAAGACCTCACGCCATCGCGGCGGCGGACACAAGCGTCAGTACCGCATCATCGATTTCAAGCGGAACAAAGACGGCGTTCCCGCTCGAGTCGCCACGATCGAGTACGACCCGAACCGCACCTGTCGCATCGCGCTGCTCCACTACGCGGACGGCGAGAAGCGCTACATCCTCGCTCCGGCGAAGCTCAGCGTCGGCGACACCGTGCTCTCCGGACAGGGTTCCGACATCAAGGCCGGAAACGCTCTGGCACTGCGCTTCATCCCCGTCGGCACCACGGTGCACAACGTGGAGCTCAAGCCCGGTGGTGGCGGCAAGATGGCCCGCAGCGCCGGCATGAGCGTGCAGCTCGTTGCCAAGGAGGGCGACTACGCGACCTTGCGTCTGCCGTCCACCGAAATGCGCCGTGTGCCGATCGACTGCCGGGCGACGATCGGTGAAGTCGGTAACTCCGAGCACGAGCTGCTCACCATTGGCAAGGC
>JANMYF010000331.1:0-13164 GCA_031381685.1 Acidimicrobiia bacterium | reverse complement strand
TGCCGCGGTCGTTGTGCGGATGCAGTGAGATGACCACCGAATCGCGACGATCGACGTTGCGGTCGAAGGTCTCGATGAGGTCGGCGTAGATGTTAGGGGTGGACATCTCCACGGTGGCGGGCAGGTTCAGGATCAGTGGCCAGTCGGGCGACGGATCGATGGACGCGATGACCTCGTTGCAGATCTCCAGCGCGTAGTCGATCTCGGTGCCGGTGAAGCTCTCAGGCGAATACTCGTAGCGAATGTTCGACGAACCTCCAACCGAGTCGCGGAAGCGCTCGCACACGCGAGCGGCCTGCGTGGCGATCCCGGTGATGCCCGGGCGATCAAGGCCGAACACGACGCGACGCTGCAGCGTCGACGTGGAGTTGTAGAAGTGCACGATCGCATTGGGAACACCGATGAGTGACTCGAAGGTTCGCTCGATCAACTCCTCACGGCACTGCACCAGCACCTGCACGGTGACATCGTCGGGGATCAGGTCCTTCTCGATGAGCAGACGGGTGAAGTCGAAGTCGGGCTGACTCGCTGACGGAAAGCCGATCTCGATCTCCTTGAACCCCATCTGCACCAGCGTCTCGAACATCTTCAGTTTGCGACTCGGATCCATCGGATCGATCAACGCCTGATTGCCGTCACGGAGATCGACGGAGCACCACAGCGGCGCTTTGGTGATTCGCTTGCTCGGCCACCTGCGATCAGGGAGCGGAACCTCCGGGTAGGGCCGGTACTTTTCGAAGGGCATCGATTTCGGGGTGACGGGCTGGGGAGGCATGACGTGAAGTCCTTGGTCTACGAGGGTCGATGTGCGTAGGTCGAAAAGTGTGCGGACAAATGAAAAACCCCCGGCCATCAGGCACAGGGGTTCGGGCGAGCACCGTATGTCGGGCTCGCCTAGGTGAGAAGAAGAAGTCCGTGAGAGAACGTCATGTTGCTCCGTAGTGGGATTCGGTTGAACGTGAGACTGGTGTTGCGAGCAGTCGGAGCGCAGCGGAGAAGCGCAGCACCGAAGAGCACTGCTGAGTACCTTGCCAGAGGAACGGGCCGCCGTCAACCGTCAGTCGGCCAGGAGCTTTTGCCAGCCGTCGATTCGCTGGAGCTGACGGACCTCTGCGGGGGCGAGGCGTAGCGTCGATTCCGGCACGAGGTCGGCGATGTGACGCTGCACCTCGTAGTGGTGGCCGGCGGCCTCGAACAAGGACGCGCGCATACGAATCAGGTCGGCCGGCGCCGGATCGTCTCCGAGGAAGCCGAACACCGAAAACGCAACATCGAGGTCGTGTATCACCGGCGCCCGGCCGAAGATCGATGACCGCTTCATCGCGACGGCGAGACAACCCGACATCACGTCGTGCTCGTGCTCGCCCTCGACCAGTCGGAGCCGGCCGTGGAACAGGTTCGCCAACTTGATCGCGTAGCCCTGGTCCGGTCCGGGACTTCCGAGCTTGCGGCCTGACGGCTGTCCGTTGCGGACCTCACCGGGTCGGTCGGTCGTCCACTCGAGCGCCGGCGGGAGATGCTCGCCATCACGAAAGCCACCGACGGGAACAACGGGAACGAAGCGAGGCGCAGCCATGATGGGTCAGTCTTCCACGACCTGCTGAACGAGTGGCGACGGCAAGCCGGTACCGCTCAGGGCGTGCGGACGAGCACGCGAATGGTGACCTTCTTGCACGTTCGCGTCTTCTTGCCCGACCTGCTCGTGGTCGTCCGACAGCGGGTTACCGTCCGCAAGACGTAGCGGGGCGCCGGCTTCTTCCTTGTTGTCGGTGTGGCGGGAAGGATGACCGCGGCCGCAGCCGGCGGGGCCGTCGTTCGTGACGCCGCGGTCGTCGAGGGGGCCGTTGATGTCGCCGCACCCGTCGTGGTCGGAGGAACGATCGTCGGCGCTGCGGTCGCCGCCGCGACAACGGGAGCCGGCGGCACCACCGCAGGGAGGCCGGCACCCCCGGAACCGACACCGGGATCGGCGGCCATTGTGGTGGTGGTGACAGCGGTGGTCGTGGTCGTGGTCGTGGTCGTGGTCGGGATGGCAACACCGAGAGCCCGGTTGTTCATCGTGTCCAGTTCGGTCGCCGGCGGCACGTTGCTGTACGGATGATCGGCGTTATCGGACAGAACCGTCACGATTCCGGCGTACCCGGCCATCTCGTCGAGCAGACCGGCCATGTCGGCGACGGGCACCCCGTAGATGATCGCCCACACCTGGGAGTTGGGCAGCGCTCGGATCCAATCGAAGTCGCCAAGCGCGAAGTAGGGCTCGAATGCCGAACGGTAGAAGCCCAGCCGGTTCTCGAAGACCAGGAAGATGTCGGCCGCTCCGGCAAACGCCGAGCACAGAGCCGTGCCGGGATTGAGGATCAGCGACTTCGCGGGATAGGCCGACTTGAACCAGCTGTAGAAGCCGGCGTAGAACGCGGCGGGCGCGGCGCACCCGGCCGAGTCGTTGTTCAGGACCTCGTCGAGGAACAACCCGTCGATCGTCGGGTAGCCGGTCAAGATTGCATTCGCCGTCGATTGCAGCTGCGAGAGGGACTTGGGTGAGATGCCATTGGCGCCGCTCGGAGCGTACCCGGCGGCGAAGTAGCCGAACACCCGCTTTCCGGCACCTTTGTAGTCCGCCACTGCCGCGGCGGCGCCCGGCGACTGCAGCGTGTTCATGACCACGACGCCGATCCCGGAGCGCCCCGTGATCGCCCCTCGATTGGCCGGCGAGTCCGGGAAGTAGGCGGCGATGCCGGCGGTCACCGGATCAGACGGGCCCGCCGTGGCCTGGTCGAGCGCGCCAAACGCGGAACCCCCGGCAACGGCGACAGCGGCAACCGTGAGAACGGTGAGTGCCCGCTTCTTCATCGTCAGCTTCATGAGTCCCTTCACCTACCCGTCGGGTCACCGACAGTAGGGGTGGCCGGGCCTCCGATCAACTGGTGCCGTCTCCGACGGCGTCAGACCGACAGGTCGCTATCGGGTCCGTCGCCCCAGCCGATGACGGCGATAAGTGCCGACACTACGGCGATGAGGGCGGGCGTGGACGGCGCAGCGACAAGCCACACCACGGTGGCGAGGACGGCAAACGCGGGGAGCACCCGGACGAGGAACGGGCGGCCCCTCGCGGATTCTGACGAAGCGGCCGGAGTTGCGCCCGAGTGGGCGACGGTCCGATCGAGGGTCATTCGGGCATTGGGGCCGGTCGCTTCCACGACGACCACAATAAACCCGACAATTCCTATCGGCAAGAGGTATTTATCTCGGGGTCAGCTTTCCGCGGCGAGACGGGCGATCGACGGCGGCAGCCGGTCGTCGGCCAGCTGGGCGAGGGTGACGCCTGCAAGCACGCGGAGAACGGACGCCTGCACGCCCATCCACAGATGGCGAACCGCCTCGTTGCCGTCCGGGTAGGCCACGTCGGTCGGGGCCAGGCCCCGCACCTGGCCGGGCGTCCCCTCGACGGCGGCGAAGACGTCGGCAACGGTGATCTGATCAGCCGGTCGGGCAAGCCGACACCCGCCCTGGGCGCCCCGCTGGGTCACGACAATCCCGCCGTGGCGGAGATCGGTGAGGATCGCCTCGAGGAACTTGGCCGGCACGTCGGCCTGCATGGCAACCCGTTCGGCCGAGATCGCCCGATGCGCGGGGAGCCGGGCCAGCTCGACGGCAGCTCGGACCGCATATTCAGCTCGGGCGCTCACCTGCACGGCCCCAGTCTCCCAGCAACAACGGCACCGACGGGCGACCCGGGGCGCTTCGTTGCCCGTTCGGTCCGATCACGCGCCACGACCTCTTCCCGATAGGGATAGTCGGGTTTTCCGGTTGGATCCAGGTACCGCTGGGAGAGAGGTTGCCCCCATACATGGGGGCAGAACACCTCCCAACGCCGCTCGGAGGTGTTCTGCCTCAGACGAGCGAGGCGACGTGATCCCCGATGGCCGTCGTCGGACCAGTGGGCATCGTCGAGCCGGGAGCAAGGGTCTCGTCGATCGCCGAGCGGATTCGGCCGGCCCCCTCGGTCTCGCCGAGGAAGTCGAGCATGATCGCCGCGCTGATGATCGCCGCTCGCGGATCGGCCTTGCCGGTTCCGACGATGTCGGGCGCGGAACCGTGGACGGGCTCGAACATCGACGGGCCCGTACGCGCCGGGTTGAGGTTGCCGCTCGACGCCAGGCCCACGCCGCCCGACACGGCGCCGGCGAGGTCGGTGATGATGTCGCCGAACAGATTGTCGGTCACGAGGACGTCGTAGCGCTGCGGTGACTCGACGAAGTAGATGCACGCGGCGTCGATGTGGTTGTACGCAGTGGCGACGTCGGGGTACTCGGAGGCGACCTCGTTGAAGGTGCGCTGCCAGAGATCCCCGGAGAACTGGAGCACGTTGGTCTTGTGGACGAGCGTGAGGTGTTTGCGCGCACGCGAGCGGGCCAGTTCGAAGGCGTAGCGGACGCATCGTTCGACACCCATCCGGGTGTTGACGCTCCCCTGCGTCGCCACCTCATGGGGCGTGCCCTTGCGCAGGAAGCCTCCCTCGCCGGCATAGGTGCCCTCGGTGTTCTCCCGAATGACGATGCAGTCGACATTGTTCTTCGGGAACAGGAACGGTCGCTGGTTGATGAAGAGGTCGAGCTCGAAACGCAGTTTGAGCAACAGCCCTCGCTCGAGGATGCCCGGCGCCACCGCCGGCGTCCCGATCGCTCCAAGCAGGATCGCGTCGAAGCCGCGGAGTTCGTCGAGGACGCTGTCGGGCAGAATCTCACCGGTCCGGGCGTAGCGGCGGCCGCCGAGGTCGTAGTCGACGGTATCGAGCACCACGCCGGTGGCGGCGACCACCTTCAGGGCCTCCGCCGTCACCTCCGGGCCGATTCCATCGCCGCCGAGCACCGCGATGCGATGCGCCTTGTTCGAGCCTGCCGTCGTGTTCACGGCGAGCGAGCCTATGCGGGCCCGTTCCTCTCCGGGCACGGGCGCGGTCGAGCCCCGGTAACCTTTCACGACGTGAGTACCAAGCTGTCCCGCGAGGCCTACGACCGTCTGAAGACGGAGTTCGACGATCTTTCGACCCGAGGAAAGATCGACATCGCCCGACGCATCGAGGCCGCACGCGAGCTGGGCGACCTGAAGGAGAACGGCGACTACCACGCCGCCAAGGAAGAGCAAGGAAAGATGGATGGCCGGATGAAGCAGATTCTGGCCATCCTCGACAACGCGGAGATCGTCGATTCGATCGACACCTCCTCCGTCACGTCGGGTGTCGTGGTCGAGATCCGCTACGAAGGCGATGCCGACGACGAAACCGTGCGCTACCTGTTCGGTTCCATCGAGGAACGCCGCGAGGGACTCGACGTGATGTCGCCCTCCTCGCCACTCGGCTCGGCACTGCTCGGACACAAGGCTGGCGACATCGTGGAATACGACGCCCCGCGGGGCAAGCTTCGCGTCGAACTCGTCTCGATCAGCGGGTGATGCTCCGGCACCACGGTGCCATCGGCGACCGGGAGACCGTCGCCCTCATCGACACCGATGCCACCATCGATTGGTGGTGTCCGGGAGCGCTCGACGCTCCGGCCTCGCTCTTCTCGCTGCTCGACGCGCCCAACGGCGGCGCGGTCCGAGTGCGGCCGGGCCTCCGGGCACGGGACGGCTCGCAGTCCATGGACCCGTCGGGCGCACCCATCGTCTCGACGGTGGTCCACGACCGCGACGGATCGGTCGAGATCACCGACCATCTCGTGCGGGGAACAATCGTACGTGTGCTTACTGGGCGGAGCGGCCGGCCGACGGTGACCGTCGACCTCACTCCGGGCGATGCGTTCGGTGTGCCCCGACGTGTGCGCCGGTGGTCGGACGGTGTCGCCTTCGGACGCCTGGCTCTCCGTGGGCCGAACATCGGCGAGCCGGTGTCACTCGACCTGGGTGAGCGGGTCGTCTACACGATCACGGAAACCGACGACGGTCGCGTGACCCACACCGGCGAGGCATTCGTCCAACCGAGCGTCGGCGAAGCCCTCGACGAGCGGACGAAGTATGCGCGCTGGTGGTCGTCCGAACTTGGGAACCTCGACCTCGATGGGCCGTTCGCCGACGCCGCTCGCCGGAGCGCCCGCGCGCTGCGACTCCTCACGGACCGGCGGACAGGAGCACTTCGCCGGGCCGCGACCACTTCACTCCCGGCGCGAACGGGCAACGAACGCAACCTCGACGAGCGCTACGCCTGGCTGCGTGACAACGCGGCTGCCGTCGTCATGTGGGAGCGGCTCGGCCGCCCCGACCTCGCCGATGCCACCCGACTCTGGTTGGAGGAACGGGCGACCGACGAGTTTCCGCTCGCTCCCGCCTATCGACCGGACGGACTGCGACCGACCGCGGAGTCGGAGCTCTCGCTTCCCGGTTGGGAGGCGAACTCGCCGGTACGGGTCGGGAACCGGGTGGGCGACGCCTTCGACCTCGGGGCCATCGCCCAGGCCAGCCTCGTGCTCGACGGTCGGCGGGCGTGGCCGCAGCTCGACCGACTCGCCGTGTGGCTCGCCGCCGAGGGCCACCGAGCCGACAACGGGCGATGGGACACCCGCACCAAACCGGTCCGCCACGTCGAATCGGGGCTGGCCCTACGCGCCGCCCTGCGCGCTCTCATCGTCACGGCTCGCCGCCGCGACCCGCTCGACCTGCGGCTGATCGAGTGGGAGGAGGCGGCCGCGGCGCGCGAGCGCTGGCTTGGCGCGGAGGGGCTCTTCGGCGCACAGGCGATGGCCGGATGGCGGCGCGTCGGTGGACGCGGGGCCGACGACTCGACGGACGCATCACTGCTCGCCTGGCTCCGCACTTCGCCGCCGGCGCTCCCCGACGACGGCGAAGGCGAGGCCGAGCTCCGCCGCGTCGTCACCATCGACCAAGCCACTGCCCAGCTCACCGAATGGCCGTTCACCCATCGCCACCTCCCCCACGTCGACGACGGCCTCCCGCCGGGTCAGGGCGGCGATCTCTGGGCGTCGTTCACCTTCGTAAGCGCACTTGCCAATGTCGGCCGCTGGGAGGAGGCACACGTACGGATGGAGTCGCTCGTCAGTTTCCTCGGCCCCCTACATCTCGGCGCCACGCATGCCGATCCCTTCACCATGGACCTCCGGGGCAACCTGCTCGCCGCACCGTGTCACCTCGCGCTCATCGACGCCGCGCTCACGCTGGCGCGAGGACCCCGGTAGCGTTTTCATCATGGCGGCGACGGCATTTCAGGACCAGGTGGCTCAACCCGACTTCCCGCCGGGGCGCTACCTCGAACTCCCCGGGCGCGGGGTCACCTTCGTCCGGGATCAGACCGGACCGGTCGACCCTCCGGCCATTGTCCTGCTCCATGGGTGGACGGCAACGGCGGATCTCAACTTCTTCGGCGTGTACCGCGGGCTCTCAGCCGCTGGCCGCGTGATCGCCATCGATCAGCGGGGTCACGGGCGAGGAATGCCCACGCGACGGTTCCGGCTGGAAGATGTTGCCGACGATGTGGCCGCGACGCTCGCCGCCCTCGACATCGATCGCGCCGTCGTCGTCGGGTACTCGATGGGCGGGGCCGTCGCTCAGCTCGTCGCCCACCGTCATCCGACAAGAGTTGCGGGCCTGGTGCTGTGTGCGACCAGTTGCCGTTTCCGACGTTCGACCGAGAAGCGTTTCCTGTGGGACAAGGTGATGCCGGTGACCGCAGCCGCGCTGTCGCTCACCCCGGACGCTTTGCGGCTCGGGCTTTTCGAGCGCTTCGCCACGACTCGGCAGGCATCCGCTCCCCAATGGATGCTCGAACAGATCGCGCGCAACGATCCGGCCGTCATGGTGCAGGCCGGCGTCGCCATCGGAGGTTTCGACGCCAGCCCGTGGATCGCCGATCTGCCGATGCCGGTGGCATCTGTCGTGACGGGCGCCGACACGACGGTGCCCGCCCGCTGGCAACTGGCAACGGCGCGCCGGGCGGGTTCCGCTGTCTTCCCGATCGATGCCGACCATCGGGCGGCCGTGTCCCAACCCCAGCTGTTCGTGCCGGCGCTCCGCAGCGCAATCCAACACGTCAGCCGCTGACGATCGTTCGGGTCCCCGAGACTCTGGGGCTCGTTGGCGTGCCGATTCTGTGGCGAGTTGGCGCCACGTTGTCGGCTTCGCGACGTCGCCAACGCGACAACTAGGCGCCAACTCGCCACGCATCGGGTTTCGTCATCTCGCGACACGCCGCGGGCGACGGGCGCGACTACCAGCCGGCGGCGCTCTCGATCTCTTTTGCGGCGGCCACGACGACGGCGGCGTAACGCTTTGCCGGCTGCTTCGTCGTCCGCTCGATGGGTCCCGACACCGATACTGCAGCGACGACCTCACCGGCCAGGTTCACGATCGGCGCGCTGACCGACGCCACGCCCGCCTCGCGCTCGCCGACGCTCTCCGCCCAACCCTGACGCAGCGCCCGGGCGTCGCCGCGGAGGATCTTGCCGGCTGATCCTCGGTCGAGCGGAAGGGTCTGGCCGACCGCCACGATGGTCCGCAGACCGTTCGGCGACTCGACCGACTCGACACACAGGCGGGATTCGCCCTGGGTGACGTAGAGCTGCGCGCTCTCACCCGTTTCGGCAACGAGTCGTTCGAGAACCGGTCGGGCGACCTCTCGCAACGGCAGCCCTGCGGCGGCCCGACTGCCGAGCGACACGAGCCACGGTCCGAGGACGAACCGTCCGGCGCCGTCTCGGCGCAGCAGCCCGTGGTCCTCCAATGCGGTCGCGAGGCGGTGCGCCGTCGCCCGGTGGAACCCTGTCGCCTCCACGAGTCCGGCCAACGCCAGCGGCCGTTTCTCGACGGCGGCGAGGATCGACGCGGCCTTGTCGAGCACGCCCACATCGGTGGTTACACTGGATCTCGTCACGCAGGAACTCTATCTCACATAGCGAGATGCCAAATGGCGTCCGCTCGTGAGCACGAACGGAGCAGACATGGGCCAGACACTGATCGAGAAAGTGTGGGAGCGACACGTCGTGCGCCGCACCGAGGGTGAGCCGGACCTGCTCTTCATCGACCTGCACCTCATCCATGAGGTCACCACGCCACAGGCCTTCGACGGCCTTCGGCTCGCAGGACGCGGCGTCCGTCGGCCCGATCTCACCCTCGCCACGATGGACCACAACGTGCCGTCCGACATCCCCTGCCTCGGCATGCACAACACCGAACTCGTCACCGACGAGGTCAGTCGGACCCAGATGCTCGCCCTCTCCCGGAACTGCGAGGAGTTCGGCATCCCGATCTTCCCGATGGGTCACCACAACCAGGGCATCGTGCACGTGATCGGCCCGGAGTTGGGGCTGACGCTGCCCGGCATGACGGTCGTGTGCGGCGATTCCCACACCTCCACCCACGGCGCGTTCGGCTGCATCGCCTTCGGCATTGGCACCAGCGAGGTCGAGCACATCCTCGCCACGCAGACGCTCCCGCAGATCAAGCCGAAGACCATGCAGGTGGTCGTCGACGGCGACACGCCCGAAGGCGTCACGGCCAAAGACATCGTGCTCGCCATCATCGCCCGCATCGGCACCGGCGGCGGCATGGGCCACATCATCGAGTTCCGCGGGTCGGCCATCCGCGCGCTTTCCATGGAAGGCCGCATGACGGTCTGCAACATGAGCATCGAGGGCGGCGCGAAGGCGGGCCTCATCGCGCCGGATGAAACAACGTTCGCTTACCTTCAGGGCCGCGACTATGCCCCGAAGGGCGCCGAGTGGGAAGCGGCTGTTGCCGACTGGCGAACCTTGGTCACCGACGACGACGCGGTGTTCGACAAGACGGTGATCATCGACGCAGCCACGCTGGAGCCTCACGTGAGCTGGGGCACCAACCCTGGGCAGACGCTGCCGATCAGCGCAGTGATCCCGTCACCGGACGAGTTCAGTGATCCGGTCCAACGAAACGCCACCGAGCGGGCGCTCGACTACATGGGTCTGACACCGGGCACGCTGATCCGCGACATCACCGTCGACACCGTCTTCATCGGTTCATGCACCAACAGCCGAATCGAGGATCTTCGGGTGGCGGCGGCCATCCTCGACGGCCGCACACTTGCGCCGAACATACGTGCACTTATCGTCCCGGGCTCGTACCGGGTCAAGGTGCAGGCCGAGCAGGAGGGTCTCGACAGGGTCTTCGTTGCTGCCGGGGCAGAGTGGCGCGAACCCGGCTGTTCGATGTGCCTCGGCATGAACCCCGATTCACTCAAGCCCGGCCAACGATCGGCGTCGACCAGCAACCGGAACTTCGAGGGACGCCAGGGACGCGGTGCCCGCACCCATCTCGTCTCCCCCGCCGTTGCTGCGGCAACCGCCGTCGCCGGCCGCCTCTCCACCCCCGCCGACCTTCCGGCCCGCTGAACCGAGGACCATCCGTATGAACCCCGTCACCATCATCAGCGGCACTGCCGCCCCACTCGACCGCAGCGACGTCGACACCGATCAGATCATCCCGTCGGATTGGCTCAAGCGCATCGAACGCACGGGCTTCGGCAAAGGGCTCTTTGCGGAGTGGCGGGACGACCGCGACTTCGTCCTCAACCAGGAACAGTATGCCGGCGCCCGCATCCTCATCGCCGGCTCCAACTTCGGCACCGGCTCGTCGCGTGAGCATGCCGTGTGGGCGCTGGAGGACTACGGCTTCCAGGCGGTCATCTCTCCTCGCTTCGGCGACATCTTCCGCAACAACGCGACGAAGGTCGGGCTCCTCCCCGTCCAGGTCAGCGCCGAGGTCGGCGAGCAACTGATGCGCGCCGTCGAGGCCGACCCGACGCTCGAGATCACCATCGATGTAGAGCGCCGCACCGTGTCCGCACCGAAGATCGGCCTTGAGACGACGTTCCCTCTCGACGACTTCACCGCCTACCGCCTCCTCAACGGCCTCGACGACATCGGCCTGACGATGCGCCAGGGTGACTCCATCTCGGCGTACGAAGCTCACCGCCCGTCGTGGGCGCCGAGCACGATCGCCCGATGAGCCGGCGCTTCCCGTGACCTCGACGACCGAAAAGGTGCTCGTCGACCGGCTCACACCGCAGGCCGTGCAGGTGACGATCAACCGGCCGGAGAAGCGGAACGCGGTGGACCTCGACGCGTTGACGCTGATCGCAAACGCCTTGACGAGCGCGATCGACTCCGGGGCACAGGTGGTGATTCTCCGTGGGGTAGACGGCTGGTTCTGTGCGGGCGCCGACATCTCGGCGATGCACGAGCGGGGCTTCGCTCCCGCACTGCAAGAGGTACTCCGCCTGCTCTCGACCGCTCCTGCAGTCATGATGGCGGCGATCGACGGACCGGCGCTCGGCGCCGGGTTGCAGCTGGCGATGTTCTGCGATATCCGTGTCGCCACGGCCCGCTCGTCGTTCGGTGTGCCCGCCGGGAAGCTCGGCCTCGCCATCGATCACGCCACCGTGGTTCGTCTGACGCAGATGATCGGCCGATCGACGGCAACGGAGCTGCTGCTCGGCGCTGAACCGATCGATGGTCAGCGCGCGTATGACCTCGGCTTCGTGCACCGATGCGGAGACCTCGACCTCGCCGAGTCCTGGGCGGCGCGCATCGCCGGACTGGCACCGCTGTCGATCCGCGCCCACAAGCTCGCCCTCGGCGTTGCGCCGCAACCCGCCTCCACGGCCGACGACGAAGCCATGGCGGTGGCAATCGCCCGAGCTGGTGCCAGTGACGACTTCGCCGAGGGCCGGCTCGCGTTCGCCGAGAAACGTCCACCGGACTTCCGAGGCCGATGACCTGACCAGCGGTGTGTGCGACACTCTGACCATGGCCTCACTCGACTGGTTCGGATGTGCGACGTTCCGACTCCGGACGGCTGGCGTCACCGTGTTCCTCGATGCGTACATCGACCGGGCAGAAGGGGCCGAGGGAACCGGCCTCACCGCTGACTCGATCGATGAGTGCGACTGGATCGTGATCGGCCATTCCCACTTCGACCACCTGTACGGGGCCGAGCGGATCATGGCCCAGACGAACGCCACGCTCATCGGTAGCTACGAGACGATACGTGTGCTTACCGAAGCCGGCGTTCCCCCCGAGCGCATGATCTGCGTCGCCGGCGGAGAAACGGTCCGCCTGTCCGACGACGTGCTCGTCAGCGTGTATCCGAGCCAGCACAGCTGCGTCTGGTCACACGGGCAGATGGCGCAGTCCGGCGAAGTCTGCCTGGGAGATCTCGGAGTCACCTGGCAGGAACAGCGAGATCGGATGGCCGAAGTGACGGCGACCCTCGGCGGGTTGGGCGACGCGTCCACGAAGCATCTCCTGGCGTCGTTCGTGGGCCACAGCCCGAGGGGTGACGGCGGGGCGCTGCTCTATATGTTTCACACTCCCGAAGGCACGCTGCTCTACCAGGACACGTCCGGGCATTGGGGAGGAATCATCGAGGAACTACGTCCCGATGTGGCGATCCTCGCCGCGGCCGGCCGCGGCAACATCGACGGCGAGCCGATCCAGGCATCGCTGGCCCAGTTCATCGACCGTCAGCTCACCGCATTGCAACCGCAGCGGGTGATCCTCAGCCACCACGACAACTGGCTCCCCGGATTCTCGGTGCCGACCGACATGGGGCCGCTGCGCGACGTGTTCGCCCACTCGTCGACAGGCGCGGAGCTGCTCGAACCGGGCTACCTCGCCGGGACCGATCTGTTCGCGGGTCTTCCACGCGCCTTGGGTTGACCCCGAACGCGCCGCTGCCCGGCACGAAGCCGGGCAGCGTCCACCGCACAGGAGACGACAGAGTCGCCGCGTAAGAACTCAGCTGCAGCCGCTCGTGGCGCCGCAGGCGGAGCAGACGTAGCAGCTGCCGGCCCGGTTCATCTCGTTGCCGCACGAGTAGCAGAACGGCGCATCGGCGGGACGGCCACGGCTGAGCAGACCCGGGTTCTTGGACGGCTCGACCGATGCGGCCGGAGTGTCGAGAACGATCGAGTCGGCAACGGTCGTGCCGGCGTTCGAGAGCGGCGTCGAGGTGGTGATCGCTTCCTCGACACCGGGAAGGGTCGGCTGGGTGCGCTCCTTCGCCGACAGCACGCCCAGCTCGGTGCGGACATCGAGGGGGAGATAGTCGAGGGCGAGGCGACGGAAGATGTAGTCGATCACCGAGGTGGCGATGCGCAGTTCGGCATCGTCGGTGATCCCG
>JANMYF010000321.1:0-19182 GCA_031381685.1 Acidimicrobiia bacterium | reverse complement strand
TGGGATCAGCTCGCACTGTGGGCGGTGACGGTCGGCACCAACATGATCGGCTACACGCCAGTCTTCGGTACCCAGTCCAAATTCGTGCTCCTTTCGGGCGTCGAGATAGGCACCGACACGCTCTTGCGGTGGTACGTCCTTCACGTGTTGCTCTTCCCGTTCATCATCGTGATCTTCATGGCGATCCACTTCTGGCGAGTGCGCAAAGACGGCGGAATCTCGGGGCCGCTGTGATGACGCGTCACGTCTCTCGACCAACAGCGGAGCCGAATCTCGGGGCCGCAGCGATCGGCGCCACTTCACCTTGCGAGCGGAGGAACACTCATGGCTGACATGGAAGAGCTGAAGCGGAAGTCCGCGGAGGCAAAAGCACGCAAGTTGGCCGAGAAGGGTGGTGCTCCGGCCGCTCCCGCCGCTCCGGCAGCGTCGACCCAGGCCGACGACGCTGCGGCGAGCTACGCGGAGGCCGAAACGACCGGCAAGATTCCGGCCCATCTGCTCGCCCGCAGCGCCGCTGCCAAAGCAGCGAAGGAGTCGGGCGCGTCAGGCGACGCCGCTGCCGGAGGCGGCGTTGCCGTCCTCGACAAGCCGACTGCTGGTGCCGTCGCCGCCGCAGCCGCGCTGGCCCAACCTGCTGGTGGCGGTCTCGCCGGACCGGCCGGTCACACGCAGCGCCTGCTCACCGTCGTCAAGGCCGGATCGATTCAGGACGTGAAGGCCACGCCGACCGACAAGGTCAGCACCTGGCCGCATCTGCTCGTCGGGGAGTTCGTCGCTTCGCTGGCCTGTCTGACCCTGCTCATGGTGCTGTCGGCGTTCGTCAACGCCCCGCTCCTCGAGCTGGCGAACTACAACGCAACGCCGAACCCGTCCAAGGCGCCGTGGTACTTCCTCGGCCTCCAGGAGCTGCTCACCATGTTCCACCCGATGGTCGCCGGCGTGACCATCCCGGGCATGGGCCTGTTCCTGCTCATCCTGTCGCCCTACCTCGACAAGAACCCGTCGAACAAGCCCGAGGATCGCAAGTTCGCCATCTCGATCTTCACCATCTTCTTGATGTTCTGGGCCGTGCTCGTGATCATCGGTTCATTCTTCCGAGGACGGGGATTCAACTTCATCATGCCGTGGAAGGAAGGGATCTTCTTCGAGCTGTGAGCGTCCGCTCGCAGACTCCGCTGGAGGCACACTTATGAACGCCACCGTTCTCATCATCGCCATTGTCGCCGTCGTGGTGCTCGCCGCTGCCGCGGTTGTCACCATGTCGCGGCGCACCGACCGCGGCGCGGCCACCGGGCTGCTGGCCCGCGAGACTGTCAAGCGCGACCGCTCCCGTCGTCGTCAGGTGAAGGCCGACGTCGCTGCCGCACCGCCCCCGCCGTCAGGCCGGGCCGTCGAGAAAGCGTTGGTGCTGTCCCGCACCGCCGGTGACGTGGAGTTGCGTCCCGCTCCCGGTGCCCCTGCGGTGCTGCGCGCTCCGATGGACGCGGAGCAGCTCGGCGTCACCCGTCGCCAGTTCCTCAATCGCTCGACCGTCGCCATGTTCACCGCGGGTCTCGGTGGGTTCGGCGCGGCGGTTCTCGCGTTCCTGTGGCCCAGCCTCTCCGGCGGCTTCGGTTCCAAGGTCACCCTCGGCAAGGTGAGCGACGTGCTCGCCGAGATCGCCGCGAAGAAGGAACCGAAGTACTTCGCCGAAGCGCGAACGTACCTGACCGCGTACCCGAAAGAAGACGTCGAGAAGGCGAAGAAGGTCTATGCGCCGGGTGTCGTCAAGGGCATGGAGTCCGGCATCGCTGCGCTCTACCAGAAGTGCGTCCACCTCGGGTGCAAAGTGCCGTGGTGTACGAACTCGCAGTGGTTCGAGTGCCCCTGCCACGGGTCGCAGTACAACCGGGTCGGCGAGTACAAGGCTGGGCCCGCTCCCCGAGGGCTCGATCGGTTCAATGTCGACATCGATGCTGCCGGCAACGTGACGGTGGATACTTCACAGGTCGTCATCGGCCCCGCCCAGGGCACCAACACCACCGGCCAGGAGGCCGAGGGACCCCATTGCGTCGGCGGCAAGGCCGGCGGGCACTGAGCCCGGCGACCCATCCGTCCTCAAGGAGCACCAGTGATCTTGGCCAGCACCACTCAGCGCGCCGTCGCCGTCGTCATCGTCTTCGCGGCGTTGGCGGCGTGGGCCGTCTATGTCGTTCTCGAGAACCGGCGGTCCACCAAGGACATCGTCGCCAGCTTCCTCGACGCTCCGAACCGAAAGGCACCGCCCGACGATGAGGTGTTCGAAGGACGCCGTCTCGACCGCTTCCTCGTCGCCGCGCTCGTCGGCGTCTCGGTGCTGGCCGTGTCGCTGCCGCTCTACTGGCTCGGCGAGCCCGGCCGCCAGAAGGGCGCGCTCATCGGCTTCGACAAGCGCGAGATCAAGCGAGGTCTGCGGAACTACGAAGTGACCTTCGCGTGCAATGCCTGTCACGGTCCCGACGGCGGCGGCGGCGTCGCCACCTGGACCGTCACCGACTACGACGAGAACGGCCAGCCGAAGATCAATCCAGAGACGGGCAAGCCGGTCGTCCGCTCCGTCCAGTGGAAGGCCCCGCGTGTCAACAACGTCGCTCTGCGGTACAAGCCGGGTCAGATCACCAATGTGCTCGTCTACGGTCGCGGCGGAGCGAAGAACAACCCGATGCCGGCATGGGGAACCGCCGGCGGTGGTCCGGGCACGCCGCAGCAGATCGCCGATGTCGTCTCGCTGCTCTCCTACTGGGCGATCGAGGGCAGTCCGGAAGCCAAGAAGGCCTACGAAGACGCATGGAACTCCAACGGCAACAACAACAAGAAGGCGTTTGCGGTTGCCTTTGAATATGCCGCCAAGGCCGCGCAGGCCGAGTCCGCCAAAGCGCTGACCGACGAGAAGGCAAACGCCGCGACGCTCGTCGAGAACGAGGCCAAATCGCTGGCGGACGCCAAGAAGGCCCTTGACGACGCCAAGGCGTCGGGCAACGTCGTGAGCCTCCGGTCGGCCGAGACCGCTCTCGCCGATCTCGAGAAGAACCTGGCGAACGCCAAGAAGACGCTCGCCTCAACCGACGGAGAGATCCTCTTCAACCAGCACTGCGCCCGCTGTCACACCAACGGTTGGAGCTACAACGAGCCGAAGGAGTCCGGTGGCGGCTTCTACGGCCCGTCGCTGCGCAAGAGCAGCCTGACCAACCAGTTCCCTGATCCGGCCAAGCAGGCCGAGTTCATCAAGGTCGGCGTCGGTGATCAGGTGGCGTACGGTACCGGCGGCGTGAACCACTGGAGCGGTGGCGGGATGCCCTACTTCGCCAACAAGCTGACCGACGACATGATCAACCAGATCGTCGCTTACGAACGGGGTCTCGAATGAACGCGGTGATCCTCGGAGCGCTCGAGTGGAACATCACGACTCGGGGGATCATCTTCCCGGCGACGATGTTCATGATCCTCTGCGGGGCGACCTACGTCATCCTCGCCACCAACGTCGGGAACCGTCTCGGTTTTCTGCTCGCCAACGCCGGATTCTGGGCGTGGATGGTCCTCATGACGATCACGTGGATGGTCTACGGGATCGGCCTCAAGGGCACGCCTCCGTCGTGGAAGGTCCGTGAGGTGATCACCGATGTCTCCAACGCCCAGTCCGACAAGGTGGTGTCGCTGGCCCCGCACCTCGATGAGGGTGCGAAGCTGCCGAGGGCGTGGACCGAAGTCGCCGAAGGTACACCGACGCGCGGTGAAGCCCAATCCGCGGCCGACGCGCACCTGATCGAGGAGAAGGTCTTCGACAGCTCCACCAAGTTCGCCCACCTCGCCGGGTACGAGATCGGGGGCGCGCAGCGGATCAAGCTCCGACCGCGCCTCGAGAGCCGCGGCGACTGGTGGAACCCGGGCGACTACCGGTTCATGGGACTGCTCCACCAGAAGCGCTACTACGTCGACCGCGTCGCTCCCTACAAGCTCGACGCCTTCGGAGCTGTCGCCATCGACGCCAATCGCAAACCGATCATCGACACCTCGAAGCCGGTTCTCAACTCGGTGATGGTCCGAAACCAGGGCAATCTTCGACAGCCGGCGTTCAAGGTGTTCCTCGCATCGCTGATCATGCTGATCATCTCGACAAGGGCGCTGCACAAACGTGACCGCCAAGTCATGGCGGCCATGAAAAGCCGTCCGGCAACGGCGTAAGGAGATCACCATGGCGGCCTATCTGCCGATCGTCATTCTCTTCGTGCTGGCCCAGCTGTTCGTCTTCGGATCGATCGTCGCGTCCACCGTTCTTGGACCACGACGACGCGTGAACACGGCGAAGACCGGGCCCTACGAGTGCGGGATCGTCCCCGACAAGGAACCGGCGGAGCGCTTCCCGGTCAGGTTCTATCTGGTCGCCATGATCTTCATCATCTTCGACATTGAAATCATCTTCTTGTATCCGTGGGCTGTGCGCTTCAACGCGCTGGGGATGTTCGGGCTCGTGGAAATGGTCATCTTCTCCATCGCCGTCGTCGTCGCGTTCACGTACTTGATCAGCAATGGCGCGCTCGACTGGGCCCCGATGAACCGCCTCCGCCGCCTCGAGGCAAGCGCCGGCAGGGGTTCCGGCGACCGAACGACATCCTCTACGATCCGCAAGGTGTCCCGGCCGGTAGCCGCAGCTGCGGGTTCTTCCGACGAAACGGCGGCGTAAGCCATGGGCCTCGAAGATCTCAACCACAACTTCCTCACCGGCTCGCTGGAGAAGTTCGTCAACTGGTCGCGCAAGTCGTCCACGTGGCCGGCATCGTTCGGTCTCGCCTGCTGCGCTATCGAAATGATGGCCACCGGTGCGTCCCGATTCGACATCTCCCGGTTCGGGATGGAGGTCTTCCGTGGTTCGCCCCGGCAGGCCGACCTCATGATCGTCGCCGGACGTGTCAGCCAGAAGATGGCGCCGGTCCTTCGCCAGGTCTACGACCAGATGATGGAACCGAAGTGGGTCATCTCCATGGGCGTGTGTGCGTCGTCGGGTGGCATGTTCAACAACTACGCGATCGTGCAAGGCGTTGATCAGATCGTCCCGGTCGACGTCTACGCGCCCGGTTGCCCTCCGGGTCCGGAGACCCTGCTCTACGCAATCATGACGCTGCACGAGAAGATCCAGACGGGCGAGATCGCTCAGCGCCGCCACGACAACGGCGGCGGTGCCTCGCTTCGCCTTGATGTTCCGCCGGCGACCATCTCCATCGGCACCCCGAAGTAGGTCATGGTGTCCGACGTCGCCACCAGTTCCGACGCTCCTGCGGCGGAACCCGAGCTCGTGCACGGTGCACCGGTTTCCTACAGCCGCGGCCAGAGGGTTGCGCACCCGAGTGCCGCGACCTATGTGAAGGTCGTCAAAGCGCTGTATGACGACGGGTTCCGGATGGCCGTCGACCTCACCGCCGTCGACTACCTCACGAACCCGACCCGCGTGCTTCCAGCGGGTGTCGAACCGGAGCGGTTCGAGGTGGTTGTCAATCTGCTGTCGCACGCTCGCCGAGAACGGATCCGTGTCCGTGTGCAGCTCCCGGGCGACACCCCGACGATCGCCTCGCTCTACGGCGTGTATCCAGGAACCGAAGCAATGGAGCGCGAAGTGTTCGACCTTCTCGGTGTCTGGTTCGACGGACACCCGGATCTCACTCGCATCCTGCTGCCCGACGACTGGCAGGGGCACCCACTCCGCAAGGATGAAGCCACGGGGCGGATCCCCGTCCAGTTCACCCACAACGTGACGCCGCGTTCGACACCAGCGAGGACGACATGAACTTCGGACAGGAGATGCAGGACCGCGCTGCCACCACGGCAGAGGAGCTGCTCCGGGAACAGGGTGCAGTGCTGCGTGGCGTGAGTGACGACGCAGCGATCGACATCAACGACTACGACATCGAGCTTGGCGACGACGAGACGATGATCATCAACATGGGTCCGCAGCACCCGAGCACGCACGGCGTGCTCCGCGTGATGCTCGAGCTCAAAGGTGAGACCGTCCTGCGGACCAAGCCGGTCGTCGGCTACCTCCATACCGGAATGGAGAAGACCGCAGAGGGTCTGACCTTCCTGCAGGGCGGCACGAACGTCACGCGCATGGACTACCTGGCGCCGCTGTTCAACGAACTGGCCTTCTCGCTCGCCACCGAGAAGCTGCTCGACGTGGAGATCCCCGAACGGGCCACATGGATCCGGATGCTGATGTGCGAGCTCAATCGCATGGCGTCGCATCTTCTGTTCCAGGCCACGAACGGGATGGATCTCGGTGCCGTCGGCATGATGATCTACGGGTGGCGCGAGCGTGAGCTCGTACTGTCCTTCTTCGAGAAGGTCACCGGTCTCCGGATGAACCACAACTACATCCGACCGGGCGGCGTAGCTGCCGATCTTCCGCCGGGTTGGCAGCAGGACGTGCTCGATCTGTGCGCCGACATCGAGCCCCGCCTCGAACAGTACGACATCCTTCTCACCGGTCAGCCGATCTTCCTCGACCGAACCCAAGGTGTCGGCGTGATCACCGCCGACGAGGCGATCGCCCTGTCGGCCACGGGTCCGATCCTGCGTTCGACCGGGGTCGAATGGGATCTCCGGCGTGACATGCCCTACCTCGCCTACGACGAGGTCGACTTCGACGTGATCGTCGGCACCCACGGCGACGCGTTCGACCGCTACGCGATTCGACTCAACGAGATACGCGAATCGATCCGCATCGTCCGCCAGATCGTCGACATGATGCCGTCGGGTGACTACCGCACGCAGAACAAGAAGGTCACGCCGCCACCGCGCAGCCGCATCGACGAATCCATGGAGGCGCTCATCCATCATTTCAAGTTGTTCACCGACGGCTTCAAGGTGCCGGAGGGCGAGGTCTACGTGCCGGTCGAGTCTCCGCGTGGCGAGGTCGGCTGCTACATGGTCAGCGATGGCGGCACCAAGCCGTATCGCATGCACTGGCGCGGACCGTCCTTCGTGAATCTCCAGTCGATGCCGACGATGATGCAGGGCGCGCAGGTTGCGGATGCGATTGCGATCATCTCGTCGATCGATCCGGTCCTCGGCGAGGTCGACCGATGATGAACGTATGTGCACGTAGTTCCTGGAAGGGTTGCTAGAGATGGCTCGTTTCTCCCCCGCCAACCTGGAGCGCGCCAAAGAACTCCTTTCTCACTATCCGCGACCCAAGAGCGCGGCCATTCCGATGTGCCACCTCGCCCAGGAGCAGGACGGCTACCTCACCGAGGACGCGATGGGCCACATCGCGGAGCTTGTCGGTTGCTCGAAGGCCGAGGTCTACGGCACAGCGACGTTCTACGAGATGTTCAAGTTCCATCCCGTCGGGACCTACGTGGTCGGCGTGTGCACCAACATCGCGTGCCTGCTCGTCGGAGGCGAAGAGCTGCTCGACCACGCCAGCGACTCGCTCGGTATTCGGCCCGGAGCGACGACGGCCGACGGACTCTTCACCCTCGAGGAGATGGAGTGTCTTGCGGCCTGCACCGAGGCACCGTGCCTGCAGGTGAATTACCGCTACGAGAACAAGGTCACGCACGAGGGCTTCGACCGTCTCGTCGCCGATCTGCGGGCCGGCAAGCGCACCGACATACCGCGCCACGGCACCCTCGGCGCAGTGCGCCAGTCCATTCCCGCTGATCGTCGGGCCGGGGTCAGGGCCATCTAGGCCCGACCGCCGCACGTCGCACGTTTTCGTCACGAGGATCTCCATGCCCGCACCCACCAAGATGATCTCCACTCGATGGGATCAGGCCGACGGCCACACGCTCGACGGCTATCTCCGAACCGGCGGCTACGAGGCGCTGCGCAAGGCGCTCGCCATGGCTCCGGATGCGGTGGTCGACGAGGTAAAGGCCGCCAATCTCGCCGGCCGCGGCGGCGCCGGGTTCCCCTGCGGCACCAAGTGGGGTTTCCTTCCCAAGGATGTGTTCCCGCGCTACCTCGTCGTCAACGGCGACGAATCGGAGCCGGGCACCTACAAGGACCGCATCCTGCTCGAGCGCGATCCGCATCAACTCATCGAAGGAGTGCTGATCGCGTCGTGGGCGATCAAGGCGGAGCAGGCGTTCATCTACATCCGAGGGGAGATGCCGCATGCGCATGAGCGGATGGCGGCGGCGCTCAACGAGGCGTATGCCGCCGGCTACATCGGCAAGAACATCTGTGGCACCGACTGGTCGATGGATGTCGTGCTGCACTGGGGTGCCGGCGCCTACATCGTCGGCGAGGAAACCGCTCTGATCGAGTCGCTCGAAGGCAACCGGGGTATGCCGCGGTTGAAGCCGCCGTTTTTCCCGGCCTCCAAGGGCCTCTACATGCAGCCGACCGTCGTGAACAACGTCGAGACCTTGGCGAACCTGCCATGGATCATTACCCATGGCGCTGCCGCGTTCACCAGCTTCGGCAACGAGAAGAACACCGGCACTCGCCTCTTCGCTGTTTCCGGTCACGTCAAGAATCCCGGAGTGTTCGAAGTCGAGTTCGGCACCACCACGTTTCGGGAGCTCTTCTACGACTTCTGCGGTGGCATCCGCGATGACCGTCGGGTGAAGGCCTTCATTCCCGGTGGCGGCTCGGCACCATGGTTCTTCGAAGAAGACCTCGACACGCCGCTCGACGCCGGAGCTGTCGGAGCCAAGGGCTCGATGCTCGGTTCGGGGGCCATCGTCGTGATGGACGAGACGACCGACATGGTCAAGGCGGCGTGGCGCATCGTCAAGTTCTTCGCCAAGGAGAGCTGTGGCAAGTGCTCACCATGCCGCGAGGGAACCAACTGGATGGAGAAGATCTATCGGCGGATCCTCGATGGTGAGGGCCGACCGGAAGACGTCAGTCTGCTGTTGGACGTCGCCGACAACATCAGCCCCGGGCTCACCTGGCCGCCGAGGCAGACCACGATCTGTCCTCTCGGTCCGTCGGCTGCCGCCGGCGCGCTGGTGAGCTCGATCCGGCGCTTCCCGGCGGAGTATGAGCACTACATCGTCCATGGCCGGCCCGTCGACGGCCTGTCCACGGGTGTCTATCGGCACTCGCTCACTCCCGCCACCTGACCCGCCACGATCCTCCATGACAGCTGCCACGATCGACGCTGAGCCGCTCCGCTTCGCATCACTGCTCGCAACACCTGCCTCCTAGCCCCGCCAGGTTCCTCCATGACAGATATTGCTGCCGCCCCCGAAGCACCGAAGAAGACAACGCTCACCGTCACCATCGATGGCACGCCGATCGAGGCGAGTCCCGGTGAGCTTCTGATTGCCGCGGCCGAGCGGACCGGCACCTACATCCCGCGCTTCTGCTGGCATCCGCGCATGTCCGAAGTCGGCATGTGCCGCATGTGTCTGGTGGAGGTGTCCGGACCCCGTGGCATGTCGCTGCAGCCGGCCTGCATGCAGCCGGTGGCCGAGGGCATGGTCGTCGACACCAAGAGCGCCACGGTGAAGAAGGCCCAGGATGGCGTGCTCGAGTTCCTGCTCGTCAACCATCCCCTCGACTGCCCCGTCTGTGACAAGGGAGGGGAGTGCCCGCTCCAGGATCAGACGCTCACCTTTGGCCCCGGCGAGTCGCGTTTCGTCGAGGAGAAGCGCCACAACGAGAAGCCCATTCCGATCAGCGACCTGGTGCTGCTCGACCGGGAGCGCTGCATCCTCTGCGATCGTTGCACCCGGTTCTCGAAAGAGGTGGCGGGAGATCCGCTCATCCACTTCATCAATCGAGGGAACCACACCGAGGTCAACACCTTTCCCGACGACCCGTTCGCGTCGTACTTCTCGGGCAACGTCGTGCAGATCTGCCCGGTCGGCGCTCTCACCGCCTCGCCCTACCGTTTCGCTGCTCGTCCGTGGGACCTCGACCAGGTCGAGTCCACGTGTACCTCGTGTGCGGTCGGGTGTCGGGTGGTCGTGCAGTCGAGCGGTGACGAGATCACCCGTCTGCAGGGCGTCGACTCCGACCCCGTCAACTGGGGTTGGCTGTGCGACAAGGGTCGGTTCGACTTCGAGTCGGTTTCCTCTCCTTCGCGACTTTCGGCGCCCGTTGTCCGCGCCGCCCGTGGTGCGGCACCCGAGAAGGTGTCGTGGTCGGCGGCGAACAATCGGATCGCTTCTGCCCTTCGCTCGTACGAACCGTCGCAGATCGGCTTCATCGGTGGAGCTCGTCTGACCAACGAAGATCAGTACGCATATGTTCGGTTGGCGAAGCAGGTTCTCCGGACCGACAACGTCGACGCGCAGCTCGGCGACGGACTCAGCGCGGATGCGTGGCTCGGCTTCCCGCGTGCCACGATCGATGACCTCGGTGCGGCCGGCGCGATCGTGTTGCTCGGTCCCGATCTCAAAGAGGAACTCCCGGTCCTCTTCCTCCGCCTCCGCGACGCGGCCACAGCGAAGCGTGTCCCCGTTATCGAGTTCGCGACCGGACCGACGGGTTCCACGCCCTACTCAGCCGCCTCGGTCCGCTACCGACCGGGCGAGGTCGCCGTTGCGGCAAAAGCAGTCCTCGCCGCCGCCGGGGGCAATCCGGCCGAGCGTCAGATCGGCGGTGCCGAGAGCGATGTGATCAATGCCGCCGGTGCCGTGCTTGCCAAGGCGATGGCAGCCGGAAAAAAGATCGTCGTCGTCCTCGGTCGTGGCTCGATCGCCGAACAGAGTGCGTCCTTCGTCGAGGCGGCGCTATCGCTGCGCGATGCGTCCTCGCACACCGTGGTCCTTCCGGCGATGCGTCGGTCGAACCTGCACGGCGCGCTCGACATGGGAATGTCACCGGGTCTGCTTCCCGGTCGGGTGACCCAGAGCGAGGGTGCCCCCTGGTACACCGCCCACTGGGGAAGTACCCCGACGTCGGTCGGCATCGACACCATGGGCATGCTCGCCGCTGCTGCCGCCGGAACCATCAAGGCCCTCGTCCTCCTCGGCGCCGACCCGCTCGCCGACTGCCCCGACCGTGCGCTCGCCGAAGCGGCGCTGTCGAAGGTCGAGTTCCTCGCCGCGATCGACACGCTCCCGAACGCGTCCAACGCCCACGCCGACGTCATCCTTCCCGCCGCCGGGTTTGCCGAGAAGTCGGGAACCACGACGAACCTCGAGGGCCGCGTCACTACCTTGAGCTCGAAGGTCACCGCTGTGGGCACGGCGCGGCCCGATTGGATGATCGCGTCGGAGCTCGCCCTGATCCTCGGTGTCGACTTCGGCTACGAGCTCGTCGGCGATGTCACCGCCGACATCGCCGCGGTGGTGCCGACGCACGCCGGTGCCACACCCGATGCCCTCAACAGCCCCGCAAACGCCGACGGCATCCTCGTGCCGGTCACCGAGCTCGTCTCCGAACCGATGCCGGACGCGGCGGTCGACGGCGCAGAAGCATCCGACGAGCCCGTGGTCCCCAAGCTCACCCAACCCCGGCCGCTGCGTGTCCGATCGGTCGAGGGTGTCGTGCCGGTGCCGGACTCGTACTCGCTGCGCCTCGTCACCTCGCGGGTGCTCTACGACCTTGGCTCGATCGTGCAGGCCAGCCCGTCACTCGCCAGGCTCGCTCGGCCCGCCACCGTGCGGCTGCATTCGGGCGAGATCGAGCGTCACGCAATGCACCCGGGCGATCTTGTGCGGGTGGTGTCCCAGCACGGAGAGCTGACCCTGCCGATGGAGGCCGACGACCAGCTTCCCCGGGGTGTCGCGTTCATTGCCTGGAACACCGCGGCGTCGGGTGCGAACATGTTGATCAACGACCCCGAGCTGGCCGCTGACGGCACCACGAGGGTCCGTCTCGAGAGCGGGAGGAACGCATGAGCACGTCCGCATCGCTCGGTGGCGTGCTTGCCGCCGAGATCGGCGACCCGCTGCTCTCCGAGGGGAAGTACCTCGTCGGCATGCCCCTGGTGATCATCGTCCTCAAGGCGATACTCGCGTTCTTGATCTGCCTGCTGAGCGTGGTGTTCATGGTCTGGGCCGAGCGCAAGGTCATCTCCGACATGCAGGACCGCATCGGTCCGAACCGGGCCGGCCCTTGGGGTCTTCTCCAAACGCTTGCCGACGGCACGAAGCTCTTCTTCAAAGAGGCGTTGTTTCCGGATCGTGCCGACAAGATGGTCTTCCGGCTGGCCCCCTACCTGAGCGCCGTTCCGGCGTTCCTGACCTTTGCCGTGATCCCGCTCGGCGGCACCGCCAAGATCTTCGGGCACGACACGATCCTGCAGCTCGCCGATCCGCCGATGGGTGTGCTGTTCTCCCTGGCCATCTCGTCGGTCGCCGTGTACGGGATCATGCTCGCCGGCTGGTCGTCGGGTTCGAAGTACCCCCTCATCGGCTCGGTCCGGGCGAGTGCCCAGATGATCAGCTACGAAGCGGCGATGGGCCTGTCGGTCGCCGCAGTCGTGCTGGGTGCCGGTTCGCTCTCCACCCAGTCGATCGTTGCCGCCCAGTCCGGCTGGAACTGGAACCTCTGGCAGCTGATCTTCGTCCCCGCGGTGGTGTTCGCCATCGCCGGCACGGCCGAACTCAACCGGCCGCCTTTCGACCTCGTCGAGGCGGAGTCGGAACTCGTCGGTGGCTTCCATACCGAATACTCGTCGGCGCGCTTCGCGATGTTCTACCTCGCCGAGTTCATGAACACGATCACGATGTCGGCGTTGATCACCACGCTGTTCCTCGGTGGACCGACGATGCCGTTCAACCTGGCGAAGGTCCTTCATCTCGACGACGTCACCTTCATCGGCGCGCTGATCGGTGAGTCGAGCCCGCTGTGGCTGCTGCTCAAGGTCATGGGTCTGTGCTTCACCTACATCTGGATCCGAGGAACGCTGCCAAGGTTCCGCTACGACCAGCTGATGGACCTCGGCTGGAAGAAGCTCATCCCGGCCTCGCTGCTGTGGCTGCTGATCCTTGCCGCTCGTGAGGCCGGCGACACACGGGCCGAGAAGTTCCGCAATGTCCTGCTTGCCTTCATCGTGTCCACGGTCGTAGCCGGTCTACTGTTTGCGGCCATGCGTGTTGGCCGCCGGACGAGCGAAGAAGAGTTTGCCGCCGCCACGTCGCATTCCGACGGTCTTCGCCCGGGGAGGTTCTGACCGTGGGATATCTCGATGGTTTCAAGGTCACCTTCGCCGAGATGTTCCGGGATCGGCTCACCGAGGCCTATCCCGACACCATCCGCCCGAAGCCGGAGCGCTTTCACGGACGCCATGTCCTGAACCGCTACGAAGACGGGATGGAGAAGTGCATCGGCTGCGAGCTCTGCGCCGGCGTCTGCCCGGCAAAGTGCATCTATGTCCGCGGTGCCGACAATGATCCGATGGACCCGACGTCGCCGGGCGAGCGTTACGGCTTCGTCTACGAGATCAACTATCTGCGCTGCATCCACTGCGACCTCTGCGTCGAGGCGTGCCCGACCGAAGCGATCACGGAATCGAAGATCTTCGAGTTCGCGTTCACCAACCGACGTGATGCGATCTACACGAAGGACGAACTCGTGGTCGGCAACGATGGGCGTCCGAAGGTGCAGCCGTGGGAGGACGCACGCGGAGCGGAGTCGCCGATCTCGGGCTGGATGCGCGCCACGTCGCCAGGCGGAGACGCCTCGTACCGCGGCAGGCCCCTGTGGTCCGGTGAGCTCGGTGCCGGAACCCGGGCCGCGGAACCCGGCCAGGAGGTCGAGGATGCTGAGCGAGCGGCGCGCCTCAGCGAGCAGGCAGCGGCCGCAAGGGCGGACGCACCGTCGAACGGTGGGCATCACTAAGCCATGGTTGATTGGATTGTCTTTGTTGCCGGAACGATGATCGCCCTGAGCGGAGCGATTGGCGTCGTCACCCTGCGAAACCCGGTGCATGCCGCCCTCTCGTTGGTGATGACGCTGTTCGGGGTGGCCGTGCTGTTCGTGGCGCAGGCCGCCCACTTCCTCGCCGTCGTGCAGGTCATCGTGTACGCCGGTGCCGTCGTTGTGCTGTTCCTCTTCGTGATCATGCTGCTCGGCGTGGATCGCGACGAGGCCAACATCGGCGTCGAACCTCTGCGCGCCCAGAAGCCGGCGGCGGCAGTGATCGGTGCAGCCGCGGTCGGTCTCCTGCTCGCGCTCTCGCGGGTCAACTTCACGACCGGTGCCTCATCCACAGCGGGTGCCGCCGACGGCCCGGGAACCAACGTCGAGAAGATCGCCGACTCGGTCTTCACCCGCTACGTCTACGCGTTCGAGATCACCTCCGTTCTTCTGGTGATCGCCGTTGTCGGCGCCGTACTTCTGGCCCGCAAACCCAAACCACTCACCGACGAGGTACCGGCATGATCCCGGCACAGGGAGCGGTGCTCGTCGACAAGGCCGGTTCCGGGCCGGGCGGACAGTGGTTCCTCGCTGTGGCCGCAGTGCTCTTCACCATCGGGATGGTCGGTCTACTGCTGCGTCGCAACGTGATCGTGATGTTCATGTGCGTGGAGCTCATGCTCAACGCCGTGAACCTCACCTTCGTCACCTTCGCGAAGATGCTCAACGACATCGGCGGGCAGGTTGTCGTCTTCTTCATCATGGTCGTGGCGGCCGCCGAAGTGGTCATCGGCCTCGGCATCATCGTGTCCATCTTCCGCCGTCGAAAGATCGGCACCACGGCGGACAGCGCCGTGCTTCTGAAGGGCTGACGACCAAGTGCTCTCTCTCGTCTGGCTCATCCCGGCCCTGCCGCTCTTCGGTGCCGCCGTACTGCTCCTGTTCGGCAAGCGGATCGGCGAGCCTCTCGCCGGTTGGTTCGGCTCGGCGATGGTGGCCGGTTCGTTCCTGATCTCGTTGGGTGTGTTCGCCGATCTGGCTTCCAAGACCGCCGAGGAACGGGCGTACACCAAAGTCCTCTGGTCGTGGCTGCCTTCGCTCGGGGTCGACGTCGCGCTGCTCGCCAACCCGCTCTCGATGACGATGGTCCTCTTCGTCACGGGAATCGCTGCGCTGATCCACGTGTTCGCCATCGGCTACATGCACGGCGATCCGAGGTTCTCCCGGTTCTTCACCTACCTCAACCTGTTCGTCTTCTCGATGCTGATGCTCATCATGGGCGACAACTTCGTGCTGATGTTCCTCGGCTGGGAAGGCGTGGGGACGTGCTCGTACCTTCTCATCAGCTTCTGGTTCGAGCGCCCTTCGGCAGCAACAGCCGGAAAGAAGGCCTTCGTCGTCAACCGCGTGGGCGACTTCGGTCTGATGATCGCCATGTTCCTGATCTTCAACGAGACCGGTTCGCTCCAGTACCACGCCGTGTTCCGATCGATCGAGGAGAACGGCATCGCCTCATCCACGGCCACGGCGATCTGCCTGCTGCTGTTCCTCGGCGCCTGCGGCAAGTCGGCGCAGCTTCCGCTCTACGTGTGGCTTCCCGACGCGATGGAGGGCCCGACCCCGGTTTCGGCCCTGATCCACGCCGCCACCATGGTCACCGCTGGTGTGTACCTCATGGTTCGAGTGCACCCGCTTCTCGAACTCGCGCCGGGGGTGATGACGACCGTCGCGTGGGTCGGTGCGCTCACCGCATTGTTCGCGGCAACGATCGCCACGGCGCAGGACGACATCAAACGCGTTCTCGCGTATTCGACGATCAGTCAGTTGGGTTACATGTTCCTGGCCGTCGGGGTCGGGGGCAATGTCGCGGCCATCTTCCACATGGTCACCCACGCGTTCTTCAAGGCGCTGATGTTCCTCGCCGCGGGATCGGTGATCCACGGTATGCACGGCGTCGTGGTCGATGAGCAGAACATGAAGTGGATGGGCAACATCAAGAAGTGGATGCCGATCACGACCGGCACGTTCCTCATGGGCTGGCTCGCCATCTCCGGGTTCCCGCCGTTCTCCGGGTTCTGGTCGAAGGACGAGATCCTCCTCGACGCCTACAAGGAGAACAAGGCGCTGTGGGTCATCGGGCTGCTCACCGCACTGCTCACGGCGTACTACATGACCCGCCAGATCATCCTCGTGTTCTTCGGCAAGGAACGGTTCGCCACCGACTCGCACGCCGATGCCCACGACGCTGCTCACGGGCATGGACACACGCCACACGAGTCGCCCGTGCTGATGCTGTTCCCCCTCGGTGTGCTCGCCGTCCTCGCTGTCGTCGGCGGCGCCATCAACCAACCGTTCGGCGGTAAGAACCTGGCGATGAGGCTCGAGCACTGGCTCGACGAGTCCTTCATCCCGGGAACGGAGATCCACGCGTTCGTGGGCTCGCACGGTTCGGTGGGGAGCGGCACCAAGCTCACGCTCGCCGTGATCGCCACGCTCTGCGGACTCGCCGGCATCGCGCTCGGGGCGTCGCAATGGCTCACGCGAACCAGTCCCGAATCGCAGAAGGCCCTCGAGCTCCCACTTCTCAAGCGCGCATATGGTGTCGACGCGATCTACTCGAAGATCTTCGAAGTACCGGGGCGCAAACTGAGTGAGTTCCTGGCGTTCGTCGTCGATCGGCGGGGTATCGACGGAGTGGTGAACGGCATGGCCACGCTGGTGCGCGGCGGAGGAACCCAGTTGCGTAAGTTGCAGAACGGCTATGTGCGGACCTACGCACTGAGCATTGCCGGTGGGTTGGTCGCGCTCCTGGTGTGGGCCATTGTTCGGACGGGGTTCTGATGTTGTCAACGGTGCTTGCTGCGAGTGAGGGGTCCGCTGCGGTGGCGTTCCCGCTTCTCACGATGCTGGTCGTGTTCCCGATGATCGGCGCCCTCGTGGTGATGTTCATCCCGAACACGCGGGTGAACGAGCTCGTGCTGCCGCTCGGTCTGCTCTTCAGCGGTGCCACGGCCGGTCTTGCCGGCTGGATGATGTTCGCGTTCGACAAGAAGGAGGCTGGCTTCCAGTTCGTCTCCAAGCACGAGTGGATCTCGTCGTTCGGCTCGTCGTGGCATCTCGGCGTCGACGGCATCTCGCTGTGGCTCGTCGTCCTGACGGGTTTCCTGTTCCCGCTGGCATTGCTCGGCCCGGACGAGCGACACAACCGCAGGGCCTACACCGCGTGGATCCTGCTGCTCGAGGCGGGCGTCATGGGCGTGTTCCTGTCGCTCGACCTCTTCCTGTTCTTCGTGATGTTCGAAGTCGTGCTCGTGCCCATGTACTTCCTCATCGGCGGGTGGGGTCACGGCAACCGGTCGTACGCCGCCACCAAGTTCTTCTTGTACACGATGGTCGGGTCCGGCCTCATGCTCGTCGCCATGGTGACTCTGGCGTTCCTCGCCCGCAAGAACATCGGCGAGCTCACCTTCGACGTGACCAAACTGGCCGAGGCGGGTCTGTCGCGGGACACGTCGCGTTGGCTGTTCCTCGCATTCGCGGCGGCGTTCGCCATCAAGGTCCCGATCTTTCCGCTGCACACGTGGCTGCCCGATGCCCACACCGAAGCCCCGACCGCCGGCTCGGTGATCCTGGCCGGCGTGATGCTGAAGATGGGCACCTACGGGCTGATCCGTTTCGGCATCTACCTGTTCCCCGAAGCCTCCACGTGGTTCGGCCCGGTCATGCTCACCCTCGGCGTGATCGGCATCCTCTACGGCGCGCTCACGGCGGCGGTGCAGAAGGACCTCAAGCGTCTGGTGGCGTACTCGTCAGTGGCCCACCTCGGCTTCATCGTGCTCGGTACCTACGCGCTCACGAACCAGTCGCTCTCGGGGTCGGTGCTCCAGATGATCAACCACGGTGTGTCGACCGGAGCGTTGTTCCTTCTCGTCGGTTGGATCTACGAGCGTCGTCATACCCGTCTGATCTCGGATCTCAAAGGTATTCAGAAGGTCGCCCCGGTCCTGGCCGGCGCCTTCACGATCGTCATGCTCTCGTCGATCGGTGTTCCGGGTCTCAACGGATTCGTCGGCGAGTTCATGATCCTCGTCGGCACGTTCGTCGATCACCGCTGGTGGGCGGTTGTTGCGGCAAGCGGCGTCATCCTTGCCGCCATCTATCTCCTGTGGGCCTATCAGCGGACGTTCCATGGTGAGCCCGACGAGGCGAACGCCTCGCAGATCCATGACCTCACCCTCCGCGAGCGCATCGTCATTGTTCCCTTCCTCGCCGTCATCGTGCTCATGGGCGTGTACCCGAAGCCCTTCCTCGATCGGATCGATCCGTCCGTGAAAGCACTCATCACCCACGTCGAGACGAAGACCGGCGAGCGTGAACCCGGACCGGCGAAGAACCGGGGCGCGATCGCGGCCGGCTCGGCCGAGGCCGAAGGACACAGCGACGGTGACTCCGCCGCGCACTCGGAGGACTCGACGACCGAGGGGGAGGGACAGTGAACATGAACGTCCTCGCCCAGGCCGCTTCGGAAACGACGGACGTCGCCCAGGGAGCGATCTCGGCCACGCTCGACACGCCGAAGATCGACTGGATCGCCGTCGCCCCGGCCACGGTTCTGATCGCCGGCGCTCTGCTCCTCATCGTCATCGCATCACTCGCGAAGCACACCACGTGGGCACGCGGTTTCGCCACGTGGTTCACCATCGGCACGGCGGTCACCGCCGGCGGGTTCACCTTCCCCCTGTGGGACCGGGTGAACCAGGGCCGCTCGTCGTCGGCCTTGGCCAACGCCCTGCACGTCGACGGTTTCAGCGTGTTCTTCGCCATGCTCACGGTCTGCGCGGTCGCGCTCGCCGCGCTGGTGCTCGACGGCTACCTCCGCCGGGAGGAACTCGAAGGACCGGAAGTCTTCGTCCTCATGCTGTTGTCGGCCTCGGGCGGCATCATCATGGCCTCGGCAAACGATCTGATCGTGCTGTTCCTCGGGCTCGAGATCTTGTCGATCGCCCTCTACGTCCTTGCCGGTTCACATCTCCGCCGCGCGGAGTCACAGGAAGCGGCACTGAAGTACTTCGTCCTCGGCGGCTTCTCCTCCGCCGTGTTTCTCTACGGCATCGCGTTGACCTATGGGGCCACCGGCTCGACCAACCTCACGGAGATCGCGAACTATCTCGCTGGCAACATCATCCTGCACAACGGTCTGCTCGTCGGCGGCCTCGCGCTCATGCTGGTCGGGCTCGGCTTCAAGATCGCTGCGGTTCCGTTCCACGTGTGGACGCCCGACGTCTATCAAGGTGCACCGTCGCCGGTAACCGGCTTCATGGCCGCGGCTGCGAAAGCCGCGGGGTTCTCGGCGCTGCTTCGGATCCTTCTCACCGGGCTCGGTTCCCGTCGCCTCGACTGGCAGCC
>JANMYF010000259.1:0-1991 GCA_031381685.1 Acidimicrobiia bacterium | reverse complement strand
AGGGATCGGGTCGGATGGCCCGGACGGCTCGGAGCGAGTCGACAGCCGGCGAACCGGTCCGAACGGCATGCAGCGCATGATCGACCGCTGTTGCCGGCCGCGGACCCGACGGGTGCCCGAGCTCGCTGGTGGCCGTCCGGGCCATCCGACCCGATCCCTCGTTGACCCTGCGTCTCGTGCTCGGCGTCCTCTCGGCCATCCAGCTCGGTGTGGCGGGCGCCTGGCTGGTCGGCGAGGTTCCCTTCGGCCAGATCGTCGGCAGCCCGACGGCGGCCCACTTGTCGCGAGACGCTGCGCTCGGCGTCGTGCTCGGGAGCATCGGAGCGATCGTGTCGTGGCGCCCGCGCTGGTCCCTGTCGCTGGTGCCGATCGTCGGCGCAATCGTTGCGGTGCAGACGATCGGCCTCATCGCCGATGGTTCGAACGGGCAGTCGGGCTTCCACTTCGAGCTGCCCCACGTGATTGCCATTACCGTAGGTACGCTTACCTTCGTCGTTTCTCGCAGTCGTCGGCCGATCACGCACCGGCGCTGACTTCCCGCCTCGCTGGGGCCCCCGAAGGTGCGGCCTCAATCGACGTCCATCACCCGGCCGGAGGGACTCGCCCGGACTCAGTTCCTCCGAACATCTCGCGGAGCTTCGCTTTCTCGACCTTGCCCATCGCGTTGCGCGGCAGGGCGTCAACGATGTGGAACCGTTTCGGCACCTTGAAGACGGCAAGGCGTTCGCGTGCTGCATCGCGGAGCGACTCGGTGTCGAACGCCTCACCCGGTTTGCCCACGAGAACCGCCGTGACCGCCTCACCGAAGTCCGGGTCGGGGAGACCGATCACCGCGCTCTCCGCCACGCCGGGGAACGCGTCGAGCACTTCTTCGACCTCGATCGGGTAGACGTTCAGCCCGCCGCTGATGATCAGATCCTTGGACCTCCCGATCAGCCACAGATAGCTGTCCGCGTCGAGCATCCCGACATCGCCGGTTCGGAAGAACCCGTCGGGAGCGAACTCCGTCGAGTTCAAGTCCGGACGATTCCAGTATCCCGAGAACACGTTGGGTCCGCGAACCTCGACCGCACCGACACCGCCCACGCCCATCGCCCGTCCTTCATCGTCGATGATCCGCACCTCCACACCGGGAAGCGCCGGCCCGACCGTCCCGGCTCGGCGATCACCGGCCAGCGGGTTCGAGGTGAGCATCACCGTCTCCGTCATGCCGTAGCGCTCGACGATCCGGTGTCCGGTCCGCTCATCGAACGCCTCATGGGTCGATTGGAGGAGGGGGGCGGAGCCGCTGATGAATAACCGTACGCGCGCTGAGGATTCCACCGTCAGACGGGGGTCGGCGAGCATTCTCGTGTACTGCGTCGGCACGCCCATGACGACAGTCGCGTTCGGAAGCGAGGCGAAGACGGTGTCGATGTCGAAGCGGGGAAGCCAGATCATCGACGCACCCGAAGCGAGAACAGTGTTCACGGCAACGAAGAGACCGTGCGCGTGGAAGATCGGCAGCATGTGCAGCAGGCGGTCCTCTGGACCGAAACCCCAGAACTCGGCGAGCACGCCGGCGTTGGAGGCCAGGTTGCTCTGCGTCAGCATGGCGCCCTTCGGCCGCCCGGTGGTGCCGCTGGTGTAGAGCAGCGCGGCCAGATCCTCCCCGCGTCGACCGGTGGCACCGAACACCGACTCCTCACCCGATCCACCACGGCTCCCGGCGACCATGTCCGTCCATGAGCCATCGCCAGAAGCGCCGAGCGTCAACGAACGATGGGCACCAGCCAGGGTTGCCCTCGACACGTCACGGATCACGAGGACCGGCGTGGCGTCGTCGACGATCCACTGTGCCTCCGCATCCGTGTAGGCCGTGTTGAGCGGCAGGAACACCGAGCCGTGATGGACACACGCAAGGTAGGTGACAAGCACACCCACGCTCTTCTCGCACTGGACCAGCACTCGGTCCCCAGGGCGCACACCGACGTCGTTCAACGCGTCGACGG
>JANMYF010000092.1:0-10359 GCA_031381685.1 Acidimicrobiia bacterium | reverse complement strand
AGCCGTTCACCGAACCCACAGGAGAATCCACGCCATGAGCGAAGCGAACGAACCGACACCCCGTGAGGCCATCGCCGAACTGGTCCATCGCTACGCCGATGCCGTGGTGCACCGCAACGGCGAGCAATGGGGGAACTGCTGGGCCGTGGACTCGCGTTGGATCCTCTCTGCCGACCGCGATGTCGTCGGCCGGGAAGCGATCGTGTCCCTCTGGCACAAGGCGATGGGCGGCTTCACCGCAGTGGTGCAGAACGTGTACAACGGCGAGGTCAAGGTGCACGGTCTCACCGCGACCGGCCGCTGGTACATCGGCGAGCACTTCTCCCGTACCAACGGCGCGACCGGGATGCTGCTCGCCCACTACAACGACACCTACGCCTGCATCGACGGAGACTGGATGTTCACCAGTCGCCAACTCTTCCCGCACTACCAGGGTCCGGCGGATCTTTCCGCCCCGTTCCTCAACGCAGCCGCGCCATCGGCGTAAGCGACAAAGCGAAAGGACCTCGACGTAATGCCGCTGTTTGCCCGACGCCTGGCTGACGAACGACCCGACGAGATCGCGCTCCGCGATCCTCTCGTGGCGATGCATTGGGCCGATGTCGACGATGCCCTGGATCGCGTGGCCAACGGCCTCGCGCTGATCGACCTCGGCCCGGCCAAGCGGGTGTCGGTGTTCGCCGAGAATGCCGCACAGACCGCGCTTGCCCATCTCGGTGCTCTGCTCGGTGGGGCATCGACGGTTCCCGTCAACTTCCACCTCACCGCCGACGAGGCTGCGTACATCCTCAAGGACTCCGAGACGAAGGTGCTCTTCGTCGGTCCGGAGACCATTGAACGTGGCGTTTCCGCCGCGGCCCACGCCGGGGTGGAGACCATCATCGGATGGCGGTGCAAAGGCGTTGCCGGCGTGATCGATTGGGACGAGTGGCTTGCTGCCTCACCCACGGGGGCACCGTCGCTCGACATCGCCCCGCGTCCGAACCTGCTCTACACGTCAGGCACGACCGGGCTTCCGAAGGGCACGGAACTGCCGCCCACGATGTTCGCCGGCGGGGCCACGATGGCCGAACACCTCGACGGACTCCGCGCCAATCGCTTCGCCCAGTTCGGCACCCATCTGGTGGTGGGGCCGATGTACCACACGGGTCCGCTGAGCGGCATGCGGCTCCTCGTCGCCGGCATCCCGTCGGTGATCCTGGCGAAGTTCGATGCCGAGGAGACCTTGCGCGCCATCGACACGTACAAGACCGAGAGCGCGGTGATGGTGCCGACCCACTTCGTCCGCCTGCTTGCGCTGCCCGACGACGTGAAGGCCCGGTACGACGTCTCTTCGATGAAGAGCGTCGCCCACACCGGGGCGAAGTGCCCGATCGACGTCAAGCGGGCGATGATCGAGTGGTGGGGGCCGGTCTTCACCGACGCGTACGGCGCCACCGAAGTCGGGACGACCTGTTCGATCTCCAGCACCGAGTGGCTCGAACACCCGGGTTCCGTCGGAAGGTGCATCCCGCCTTTCAGCGCCCGCATCTACGACGACGACGGCAACCTCCTCGGGCCGAACACCGAAGGACGCCTGTTCTTTGCCGACGCCACCGGTCGCGGCGTGGTGTACCCGAACGATCCGGCCAAGAGCGCCGCCGCACATATCGAGCCGGGCGTGTTCACCCTGGGCGAGATCGGCTACGTCGACGACGACGGCTTCGTCTACATCACCGATCGTTTCAGCGACATGGTCGTTTCCGGCGGGGTCAACATCTATCCGGCCGAAGCCGAGCATGTGCTGGCTGAGCACCCGGCCGTCCTCGACGTCGCCTGCATCGGGGTGCCGCACCAGGAGATGGGCGAGGAACTGAAGGCGTTGGTCATACTGCGCGACCCGACCAACCCGCCTCCGGCATCCGAGCTCATCGCGTTCTGCCGCGAGCGGCTCTCCACGTTCAAGTGCCCGCGCAGCGTCGAGTTCGTCGAGGACATCGGCCGCACCACGATGGGCAAGGTCAACAAGCGAGCGCTCCGAGCGCCGTACTGGACCGCGGCTTCGAGCTAGTAACCGAACGAATCACCAAGGAGACAACGATGAGCGCATGCCCGTTCCGCAACGTCCTCGACTCCGCCCTCGACCTCGACGACGCGCTTGCCGGGAGCCGAGTGCAGTTTCCGCTGATGCCCCTCGGACAGGCGTGCGACATGGGCACCGACGCGAACGGCGTCCCGCTCGTTGATCCCCGGATCTTCGACTCGGTGGAGTTCCAGCGCAACCCGTACCCGTACTACCGGATCCTGCGAGATCACTATCCGGTCTTCCACGATCCCCTCCACAACGCCTACTGGGTGACACGCTACGACGACATCACCGCGTGCTACATGGACGAGGAAGGGTTCAACACGATTCCCAAGGGCATGTCATCAGGTGTCCTCGGAAACACGCAATTGGAGCTCTCGGGGATCGAGCACCGCCGTCGCCGCAACCTCTACGGCCGCCACCTGATCGGCAAGGCCCTTGATCGTCGGCTCGGCGTGATCGAACGACTTGCCACCGAGATGATCGACACCTGGACCTCCAACACGGCACCTGAGGGCACGGTCGTGCCGGTCGACCCCGACGATCCGGCCCGCGAGTTTTCCGTCGAGTTGGGCGCCGGGTTCGCCAACGAATTCCCGATCCGGGTCGTCTGCCAGGTGCTCGGCTTCCCTGACGACGCACGTTCACAGTTCTTCTACTGGTACTCGTCGATGATGAACGGCCTCGGGGGCTCCGAGTCGGCGCACCGCGGCATCGAGGCCCGTCAGGACCTCGAAGACTTCGTCGAGAGCCTTGTCGCCGAACGTCGGGCGGTTCCGACGATGCTTTTGGACGACAACGGCAACCCGATCGGTCCCGACATCATCTCCGAGCTGTGCGCTAGCCGGGTCGACGGAGATCTGCTGTCGACCGAGGAGATCACGTCGAATATCGCGCTCATCGTCGGCGGAGGCGGTGAGACGACGCGTGGCGCGATCATGAACCTCTGGTACCTGTTGCTCACCAGCCCCGATCAGTACGAAGCTCTGCGCGCTGATGATTCGCAGTGGGACGCGGCGTTCCACGAGATGCTTCGGCACTCCTCTTCAATCGGCGGTCAGCCCCGGCACAACAGCTTCGATCTCGAGATGCATGGCGTGCGTGTGCCTGCAGGCTCGCTGATGCAGATGGTCGACTTCTCGGCGAATCACGACGATCGCGTCTTCGCCGACCCGGAACGCTTCGACATCGCCCGACGGGATCTCTACACCGGCAAGATCCTTCGCAGCGGGTACCGCAAGGATGGCCGCGCCAGCCACATGGCCTTCGGCGTCGGCCCGCACCTGTGTCCCGGCGCGTGGATCTCCCAGCAGGAGACGGTTGTCGGTTCGAAGGTTCTCTCCGAGATGGTGACCCGGCGGGGCTACGAGTTGAGCATCGACGCCGAGCGCATGCCCAAGGACATCGACGGCGTCTCGTTGGCCCCGATCGGGCTCGGGGCGATCCGTTCGCTGTGGCTGCACCTTCGTCGGAGCACCTGAGATGACGGTGGCGGACGGGTACGCCGTCGACGAGCCGGCGGTCAGCGCGCCGCGAGGCGCGAAGACCGGATTTCGTTCGTACGAGGTCTACCAGCGGATGCGGGTTCGCGAAACGACTCCGCTGATCAAACCGCGACAGCTCTCGTCGTCGGCCTATCTCGATGATCCGTTCACGCTCGTCGCCATTCTCCGAGAGAACTACCCCTGTTACCGCGACTGGCCCGGCAACGCGTTCTGGGTCACCCGCTACGACGACGTGACCTCGGTCTTCGTCGACGAGGCCAACTACGAGACGCGTTCGCGCCGGTGGCGCAGCGGCCTCGACGACTGGGCGAACGACTTCGGTGGCGATCTCGCGGTCCGCTCGTTCATCACAACCTACGCCGACGACCATGGCGAGCGGGTCGCACGCGAACTCGTCAGCGAGCTGGCCGCGGGGACGACCCGCGACCTGGCGGTCGAGGTGTGCGCACGGTTTTCGATCAGGTTGCTTGCGCGAACGCTCGGCGTCGACGACGCGCAGGAGGAGCTCTTCGCCGGCGCGTTCCTCACGATGCATCGTGGCGTTGGCTGGGAGCCGCACGCACGGCAGGCGGCCACTGCTGCGATCGACCACCTTCGTGAACTCCTACGCGCACCTATGGATCGTGGTGAGGGACTCGCCGCGGTGATCGCCGGTCTGGGCGGAACCGTCGATGATGTGGTGGCCACGCTGCTGGAAGCCGATCACGAGACACTCCATGGTGGTTTGGCCAACATGTGGAGCCTGCTGCTCACGCACGTCGATCAGCTCGATGAGGTCCGCCGTGAACCCCGCCTCGTGAAACAGACGTGGGCGGAAACACTCCGGCACAGCCCGCCGATTCTCTCGGCCGATCGATTCGCCCGACACGAGGTGGAACGTTTCGGGCGACTGCTTCCGGACGGCGCGCTCGTCCGGTGCTCGGCCGCCGCGGCCAATCGCGACCCCCGGATCTTCGAGAATCCCGACACGTTCGACCTCTTCCGTAAGGACGTTTGCCAACGTGAACCCCGCGGCACCTACCGTGCCGATGGGCTGGCGAGTGGCGTCTCCTTCGGTACGGGAGCGCCGTCGAAGCATCCCGCGGTGCCGGAGGATCGCCCGCGCTCCGCATACGCGCTGACCCGTGACCTCGCCATCACGGTGTCACGGGTTCTGCTCGACGAATTCCCGGGCATCCGACTTGCCGATGACATCGTCCCCCTTCGCCGGGCGTTGCGGGTCGGCGAGGTCCACACGTGCTGGGCGCTGCCGGTCCGTTGGTGACGGGGAGTAGATTCGGACTAGGCAAACTGCGTTCGAGGTGGCACGGCGTCGAACAGCACGCCGGCTGCGGGCAACGGATCGGCGACTGACGGGGACGGCTGCATGGGACGAACGCGCAGGGCAGCTCTTGCGGCGTTGGGCTTGCACGCCATGGCCGAGAACGCGTTTTGGGTAGCGCTCATGGTGTGGGCATTTCGCGACGGCGGTGCTTCCCGTTCCGGGATCGTCGCCGTGGTCTGCCTTCTGACATCGGCCGTGTGTGCCCCGATCGTCTCGGCGGCAATCGACCGTCTCGATCAGGTCAGCGCCTGTCGACTCGGCGCTGCGAGCCAGACGGTGCTCACCGGCCTCGTTGCGGTGCTCCTCAGCACCGGGGCACCCTCGGCACTCGTGATCAGTGTCTCGGCTGTCGCGTGCGGCGCGATGACGGCCACCCGGCCGGCCTACTACGGGCTGCTCCCGAATCTGCTCGATGGCCCTCAGAACCTGATCGTTGCGGCGCGGAAGTCTCGTGTCGCCGAGATGGCCGGAAACACCTCAGGCCCGTTCCTCACCGCCTTTGCCCTGGCCATGCAGGGGCCAAAGGCGGCCATCGGGCTTGCTGCATCGGTACTCGCCGGGAGCTTCATCTGCACGCTTGCCATCACGAAGCCCGAGCATCGACGGGAGACCCTGAGCAGCGCAGCGATCCTGGGCAACGGAAACTCGCTCGCACGGCAGTTGCGCTCCGAACCGGGCGCGATCGGTGTCCTCCTCATCGGGGCCTCGCAGTTCGCCGTGATCGGTGCCCTTGACATCCTCTTCGTCGTCCTCGCCACGAAGGACCAGGGGGCCGTGTCCATCGCCGGCGTGCTCTCCGGTTGCTTCAGTCTCGGTTCGCTTGCGGGAGCCGTAGTCGCGGGACGTCGCGTCCCGGTCCTGGTCCAGCCCGCGATCCGGCGCGGCGCCGGTGCTTTCCTGCTCCTTCTCGCGGCCACGGCGTTGATCATGCGTCCCGCGCTCTGGTTGATTCTTCTTCTCGCCGGAACGGCGCTGGCAACGTTCGATGCCGGGAACCGAACGCTGCTGCCCCGCTCGATTCCGTCCTCGCTGCTCGGCCGGGTGATGGGGCTCCAGGAGACGGCGACGATGGTCGGGTGCGCCTTCGGTGCCACACTCGCTCCGATCGCGTTGGAGTTGTTCGGACTCACGGTCACGTTGCTCATCGTGGGCTCGCTGCCGTTGCTTGCCGTCATATCGCAGACCCGGAACCTTCGGCGCCTCGATCGCCGTGGGCTCGAGCGCAGCGAAGCCGTTGCCCTCGTGTCGAATTCGTCGATCTTCGACGCAGCACCGCCAAACGTTGCTTCTGCGATCGCTTTCGCCATGGAGAAGGCGAGTTTCGGACGGGAAACGACGATCATTCGTCAACATGATCGCGGCGATTGCCTTTTCCTGATCGCCGAGGGATCGGCGGACGTATCCATCGACGGCCGGTTCGTGCGTTCGCTCGGAACCGGCGACCACGTCGGCGAGGTAGCGCTGCTTCGCAACTCACCACGGACGGCAACCATTGTCGCGACCACCGACGTGGCCGCCTGGCGGCTCGATTCCGCTCCGTTCCTTGTCGCCGTGACGTCGATTCCGACCGACATCGAAACGCTCGCCAGTGGTGGCGGGCGCTACACCGACCTCGTGCCGCCGGAAAGCGCATGAACTTGGCGCCGCGTTGCCTTCTCAGGTAACCGGCGTGTTCTTCTCGACCTTGACCCGTAGCAGCACGGTGTTGTCGACCTTGAGGTCGGTTCCCCACACCAGCTTGGCCCAACGGTTCCAGGACACCTTGTCGTAGCCGTCTTTCGGGCGCACATCGCCCGTCGACCACACGGTCGCCTTGGTCCACTTCCCGTCGTCGAAGGACGGCGTCGTCCAGTTGGCCGGAGCGGCCACTGACTCGAACCTGCACGTCGCGTCGGGGTCGGGATCCTTCTCACACGATGGGTTGAGCGGGGCGCGATGAATCACGAGCGTCTTCCAGTTCGGGTTCGTGACCGCGACGACCTTGCCGGTCGACGTGTCGGTGATCTGGGCGATGAGGCCGCCATCGCCCATCTGCTGCTTGCCTTCTCCTATGTACTCGATCCCGGAGTCCGTTTCCTTGAAGTCCTTGGCCTCGATCGCGATCGTGAGTGGGTACGTGGCCCGGAAGGTGAAGGTCCCTGCGTTGAAGGATCGTTCGGTCGTGATGGGTACGGAGTCCTCGCCGACCTTCTTGCCGTTAACCGACATGGCGAACCAGTTGTCCGCCCACACCTCGGCCTTGAACCTCGATGTGGTGCTGGCGGTGGTCTTCTTGGTGGTCGCGGCCGGCGCCGGCGTTGCCATCGAGACGGCGAAGGTCACACCCACGGCCAACGCTGTGAACACCGTCGCCAGGGTCCGCTCACTGGGCATTGCGGGCCACCGTGGAGGTCCCTCGGAGACACCCGACGAAGTACGGGAACTCGAGCGTCGCCGAGTAGTGATAGGTGTTCACCACCTTGCCGTCGATGAGGACGTCGGACGTCCGACCGTGGCACTCGTCGAGGTCGGCGTTTGTCGGTAGGGCTCCCTTGGCGTCACGTTCGACGACGATCGGGAACCCGTCGTTCATCCATCCGACGACGGTCGACGGCCCGGTCGTGGCGTTGCGGATGCACGACGGGACGTTGTGGTAGTGGTACGTGCTCATCGCCGGGTGCCCGTCGCACTTGTCCTGGGACTCATGTGCAACCGCATCATGGCCGCGTCCGTCGAGGGAGCTGAACACGAAGACACCGTTCTTGAGAATCCCGATCGGTCCCTCGGAGAGACACGACGGCGAGGCGTTGATCGCCGGCTTCTCCGTGAGGGTGACCGTCGTTGGTCGCTCAGCGATGCGACCGGGATTGCGGTCGTACTGATATGACGGGTCCGATGCCGCAATGGGGAACGTGCCGGTCTGTCCGTCGACCGGGACGTTGTTGTTGGTGAGCACTCGCGTTCCGCCGGAGACGGTCTCGCTGTACTTCGCCGTGGGCCAGGAGACGGAACCCTGCACCGCCAGCTTGGCGGTGGAGTCCCAGGTGCCGGCCGCAACGTTCAGCCACGGTCCGTCGGCCGACGCCCCGCCGGCGTTCGGGTTGCCCGCGCGGCATGCCCACAGGCCGCCGACCGCGGCACCGGTCGTCGTGACCTTCGAGTCGCCGATCGGAAGCTTGGCCGGATCCACGGTCGATGTCTTCCAGGTGTTGACGATCGACCCGGCGGCCGACGCCGTCGGCACGGTCGAACTCGCACTGGTCGTCGGGACACCGGCTGTGGTCGTCACCGTTGTCTTGGGCGCGGAGACCGCGGCCTTCTTCGTTGACTTCTTGGTGACCTTCTTGGTGGTGGCCGCTTGCGACAGGCCGACGCTCGTCACGCACAATGCGCCGGCCGCGATGCCGAGAGCGAGCAGTCGGCGCCGACGAGAGGCGGTTCGATGGCACAACACAGAACTCATGATCGGTCACCCTGTTCGGTGGACGTGAGATTCGGGTAAGGACGTTCGCGACGCGTAGGGTCTGGCCATGCGGACGATCTCCCTTGCTGCAGGCACCGTTCTCGACGTGGGACCGGCCGACGCGGTCGACGTTGCGGCCGACGCCGGTTTCGCAGCGGTCGGGATCTGGTTCGATGCATCCACGTGGACTGACGCTGTTGCCGAGGACGTCCGTGCTCGAGCCGAGCGACGTGGGTTGACCATCCTCGACATCGAACCGGTCATGCTGGTGCCCGAAGGGAGCTCGGCCTCGGACAACGGTGAAACCATCGTCGACGCGGCGATGCGCATCGGGGCACGCAACATCCTGGTCGCCAGCCGCGACGGCGATGACGCGCGTGTTGCCGCTCGGCTTCGCGTGCTCGCCGATCGCCTCGACGGAACCGATATCCGTCTCGTGCTCGAGTTCCTCCCGATCCTCGGTGTGCGGACGCTTCCCCAGGCGCGGTCGATCGTGCGCGCAGCGGATCATCCCCGGCTCGGTGTTCTCGTCGACAACCTGCACCTGTCGCGTGCCGGCCACCAACCCCGGGACCTCGTCGCCGTCGATCCGCACCTGTTGCCGTATGTCCAGGTGTGCGACGCTCCGGCCGCCCCGGCCGACACCACGATGCCGACGCTGCTCCACGAGGCTCTGCACGGCCGTCTGCTCCCCGGCGATGGAGCGCTTCCGATCAGCGAGTTTCTCACCGTCGTGCCCGACGTCCCGATCTCCATGGAGCTCCGCTCGGAGTCGCTCCGGACCGCGTTCCCCGATCCGGTTGACCGAGCCCGTGCCGTCCGCACCTCAATGGAACGTGTGCTTACTATCTCGAATTGAGGTATTGAGGACGCCCCTCTCTGCCAGTCGTGCTTCCGATTGAAGTCCGCACGTAGGGGTTGCCATGTCGGTGGTCTCCTTGCGGTAGAGACCGGGTTGACCGTTGGCGGAGTCGAGCTACAATACAGTATGACTGTAGCTACATCTCCACCCGGATCCACCGTCGGCGTGCGCGAACTCAAGAACCAGCTCAGCAACTTTCTCGATCGAGTCAAGGCTGGCGAGGAGATCACGGTGACTGAACACGGTCGTCCCATCGCTCGACTGACCGCCGTAGGGCGCGATGCCGACCGAATCGCAGAGCTCATCGCCACTGGCATCGTTCAACCCGCGAGTGGGCGTCGTCAACTGCCGCAGAAGCGAGTGAAGCTCGCCGAGGGAGCATCGTTGCTCGCAGATCTCGTCTCCGAGCAACGAGGGTGATCACCTACGTCGACACCTCGGTCGTTCTCAAACTGTTGGTCAACGACGAGCGTGGTGGTGAGGCGGCCGAACGTCTGTGGTTGGACTCCGACTTCGTTGTCTGTGCCGAGATCGGTTACGCCGAAGCACGAGCTGCGCTTGCGGCAGCGCATCGCAACGCTCGGCTTAGCACCCGCTCGTTCGCGTCGGCCAAGACGGAACTCGAGGGCCTGTGGACTCAGGTCGACGTGGTCGTCGTCAACACCAGCCTGATCCGGTCCGCCGGTGATCTCGCCGAGAGCGACAAGCTGCGTGGGTATGACGCAGTCCACCTTGCTGCCGGCATCACATCGGGTGCCGCGGTGTTCGCGTCGGCCGACGATCGGCTTCTCGCCGCGGCCCGCCGACACAGGCTGGCAACTTCTAACCCCCTCGGCCCGGTGGACTGAAGAGCCGCAAGCGATGGATCGGAGCGGGTCGTTTCTGGGAACAACGTCAGCGGGGCAGGCTGAGCCTTTCGCCGTGGGCGAACTCGATCGGGCCGTCGGGCCCGAACACGGTGACGCGCTGACGACCCATCACCGTCCATTCGGTCAGACCGCCCACGAGGGCGGTGTCCTCGTCGACTCCAACGAGATGAAAGCCCGGCCGGAGCTGGGCCAGTGCCTGTTCCACCATGTTCGGGAACCAGTGCGCCATTCGGTCGAAGTGTGGGATCACGGTGACGTGTTCGATCAGATTCGTGGCGGGCTCGCTGGTTCG
>JANMYF010000238.1:0-1701 GCA_031381685.1 Acidimicrobiia bacterium | reverse complement strand
CTCAAACGCCACCTCTTTAACACTGTCTACCGCGCCCTCTGTCACGACGCCGAAACGCGAATCCCCATCGCCGCTTGACAGAGGAGCAAGGGATACTCCCATCACGCATGGTGCGATTCCTTCGCGCCCGCTCGGCCCGGCCCGTGCCGCTGGGGTCAGACACCTATGAAAAGACACGAGCAGAAATCGCGTGTACGCCTACGGTGGACCCGGGGTGCTGGTGGATGTCCGCTCCCAGGAATGAACATGCGTTGATGGCACGTGCGTGTAGGGGTGGTGTGGCTTAGGTTGAGGCCATGGCTGGCGTGTGGCTACGGACACGATGTGAGATCCGTTCACGTCTGGGCGCAACCCTGGTTCTGGCCATGCTGATTGCTACTGCTGGCGGTCTGGCGATGGGCCTGGGAATCGGTGCCCGCCGCACGGCGACGGTGCCAAATCGGCTGATGGCGTCACTGGACGGACGTGTAGACGTCCAGATCCTCGACCTTGGGAAGGTGGAGGTGCGAGCCATCGAAAGGTTGTCGATGGTGGAACGTGTATCGGTTTCGCGTTTCCTTGTCTCTGATGCCGAATTCGACTTGATGACCAGCACGGACCAGGCGTTTTCCTCGCAGCTTGTCGAGGGTCGGATAGAACCCGACGATCCTCTCGCTGCGGTTCTTGACGGTGAAACCGCTCGAACGCTCGACGTGGGAGTCGGGGACCACGCTACCGTCATGTTGGCGACGGTCTCGGCCACTGGACCCGGTTTGTGGTTGGCTCGATCCGCCCCACCCTCATTGATCCGCAACGACTGAGCTGGGTGCAGCAAAGGCTCATCGCGTGCGATTTGCACCGCGGCCGACTCCTCGATGGACTCACCGCTGTGACCTCGCGCAACATGATCTGCCAGCCAGATCTTCGGCGACCAGAACGCGCTTGCGCGCGTCCTGAGAGTCGGCGGTCAATTGGCTACCGCTCGCCATGCGGAAAATGTGGGCAGTCCCCATCCCCTGCTCGCCTTCTTGCAACTCAGCGACGACGGCGTGATCTGGCGCAACGCAAATGCAATCCTCATCTACCAGGGCCGGGCCTCTTCGATGGTCACGCCAAGACATCTACCCGGCAGACCCGAACGCCCTTCCGTCCGTCCCGGCGATCTGTAACGTCCTCGGTGGCGCTGAACTGATGCCGTCTCGCTCCCATTGACCGTGCCTACGCACGTCTCGAAATCAACCGGCAACTCGTCGATCTCCGGTTCGACTCGAACTCGTCGCCGCCGGACCTCAGCGGGCGACTCACCGCGACACCGACGAAATTCCCCGGAATCTGCAGGGCCGAGACTGCCGTGGAGCCGTCCGTCGCATCGGACCGACAAAGGCCGGCACAACGCGTCTCCGGCTCGAGCGCTGGGACGGCCGAGCGTGGATCACCAAAGAGACCGCCAACGTTTCTGCGATTCGTCGGGGCCGGTACCAGATCGTGGCCGTGCCATCAGCGCTAACAGGGTGCTGAAATTTGGGGGTGTGGCGGGTTTGTGGGTTCTGGTCGTGGTGAACGGGCCGCTGCTCCTTGGTTGGAGCGCGGCGGGTCCTGTTCGGGTTAGGCGGTTGTGGTGTCGAGGTCGGCGATTCGGATGATGTTGTAGACGGCACTGGTGATGAGGAACCAGGCCCTGTTCCGTTGTCGGCCGATGTAGCGGAGTTTGCGTCCGCCGCC
>JANMYF010000237.1:0-5889 GCA_031381685.1 Acidimicrobiia bacterium | reverse complement strand
GTGGAGCAGCGGCCGCTTGCCGGGTGCGTCCATGAGGAAGAGCACCACCGGATGCGCATGACCGTCATCCGGGTGGACGACGAACGTGGTCATCGATCCCCCCTCGGTCCGGATCTCGATGTCGCGCTCGATCATTTCTTCACCCTATGCAGGATTCGACATCAATGTCGAATTACCGTAGGGTGAAACCGTGACGTCAAACAGTGTGATGACGGCAGGGATACACCTCCCGCAAGCAGGCCCTGCAGCATCCGGCGAGGCCATGACCCGTGCCGCGGTGCTGGCCGAGGAACTGGGCTTCGCCGACGTCTGGGTGAGCGACCATCTGGTCGTGCCGACGGGTGCCGCGTATCCGCCGTCGGCCTACATCTTCGAGCCCCTGACCGCGCTCGCGTGGGTCGCCGCATCGACCCGCCGGGTGGGTCTCGGCACCACGGTCCTCGTTCTGCCGATGCGCAACCCGATCGTGGTCGCCAAGTCGGTGGCGTCGATCGATCAGCTGAGCGGCGGTCGGATGATCCTCGGCACCGCAGCTGGTTGGCTGGAGGCGGAGTTCGATGCATTAGGGGTTCCGTTCGCCGAGCGAGGGGCGCGCACGGACGAAGCAATCGAGATGCTCCGCACGATGTGGACACAGGACGACATCACCGCCGAGTACCCGGTGCACGGCGCCCGGTTCGTCTCCATCCGTGCCAAACCCCAACCGGTCGGGCATCTCCCCATCTGGATCGGCGGCCATGCGGAGGTGGCACTTGCCCGTGCCGTGCGTGTCGGGGATGGGTGGCATGGCGGCTTCCTTACGCCCGAGCAAACCGCCCCACGAGTTCGTCGTATGCGCGCTGAGCGTCCGGAGTCGTCGTTCGCGATCTCCATGCGCACCCGGTGGGACGCTCTGGAGGACGACCACGACATGACCCTCGCCGAGATCGACCACTACCGCGAAGTGGGTGTGACGCACCTGGTGCCAGAACCACGACAGCGCACTCTCGACGCGTACCTTCGTTCAATCGAGGGACTCGCTGAACTGATGGTGCGCGCCGACGTCTCGATGGTGCGCTGATGGCCTCATCGAAGACTGCAGCCGCGCGGGAGACCACCCGTGGGGGATGGATCCCGACCGGAACATCAGCTGACCGACGGGCGACTGTTGTTGCAGCGCCCGGGGTCAAGGCGACTCGAACCCGCGAGCGGCTGCTCGACGCCGCCCGCGTGGTCTTTGCCCGACACGGTTACCTCGATACGACTGTCGAGCACATCATCACCGAGGCGGGCGTTTCACGGGGCAGCTTCTATACGTACTTCGAATCCAAGACCGAGCTCTTCCGACATCTCGCCGGGACCATCGATCGCGACGTCGAGCGCAACGTCGTAGGGTTCGATCGGCCCCGCGGCGGCGACCCGGTGGCGAACCTGGCAACGTCCACGCGGAACTACCTCGCCGTTGTGCGCGAAAATGCCGACCTGTACCGGTTGGTCGATCAGGTGGCCGCCTCGGACGACGAGGTCCGCAAAGCTCGCCTCGTGTCGCACCAGAAGCACGTGAGCCGGGTCGCCGCGTCGATCCGTCGGTGGCAGGCGCGCGGGTGGGCCGATCCTGCCGTCGATGTCGAGACCACCGCGGCGGTGCTCGTGTCGATGCTCTCGTCCACCGCCCGCTGGATGTACGTGGACGGAGACGCCATGGACGAGGAGCGCGCCGCCTCGACTCTCACCGCCCTTTGGTCCGCCGCGTGTGGGCTCGCCCGTCCCGGAGGGGATGCACGATGATCAACGCCGACGAGCTACGCGCCGAGGTCCGAGCGTGGCTTCGCTACGACTGGGACCCCGAAGTCGGATTGCGCGAGTGGCGTGAGCGGCTCGTGCAGGCACGCTGGGCGGTCCCGTCGTGGCCGACCCGCTGGCATGGGCGGGGTCTGCCGAGCTGGGCCGATCGTGTGGTCGCCGACGAGATTCGGTCCCATGGCGCCGTCGGCACCCCACTCGGGGCAGGCACGTCGCTCGCCGCGCCAACCGTGCTCGAGCACGGAAGTGATGAGTTGCGCGACCGCGTGCTGCGCCCGACGCTCACCGGCGAGGTGCGGTGGTGCCAGTTGTTCAGCGAGCCGGGCGCCGGATCGGACCTGGCCGGGTTGTCGACGAGCGCGGTGCTCGACGGCGAGGAATGGGTCGTCAACGGGCAGAAGGTGTGGACCACCAGCGCCCATCACGCCGACCTCGCCATGCTGCTCGCCCGCACCGATCACCGCGTGCCGAAACACGATGGACTCTCGTACTTCGTGCTGCCGATGCATCAACCGGGCGTCGAAGTGCGGCCGATCCGTCAAATGAACCGCCATGCGTCGTTCAACGAGGTGTTCCTCACCGACGCGCGAGTTTCGGCAGCCAACCTCGTCGGAGCCCTTGGTGACGGCTGGCGCATCGCCCGCACGACCCTCTCGCACGAGCGTTCCTTCGCCACACTACGGCCGCAACGGTATGCGAACGTAGGGTCGCTCGGACGCACGATCGCCGAGGCCGACGCCGAAGCGGCCGAGCACTTCGCCACGTACGTCTGGTATCCGCAGCGGGCAGGGCGGGCTGATCTCGTGATCGATCGAGCGCGGGCGAGGGGCGTCAACCGGGACCCGGTCGTGCGCCAGGAGATCGCCCGGCTGCACTCGTTCGTCCGAGCGAACGAATGGACGGCAGCACGTGCCGCTGCGGCGCGGGCCATGGGCCGTCCACCGGGCCCCGAGGGCTCGCTCGGCAAGCTCGCGGCGTCCGAGGTCGCCCGGCGGTCCGCCCGGGTGCACTCGCTCATCAGTGGCGCGTCCGCGATGCTCACCGTCGGGAGCGACCCGCTGGACGCGGTGATCGGCGAGGTTCTGCTCTCCACCCCCGCGCAGTCGATTGCCGGAGGTACCGACGAGATCCAGCGCAACATCATCGGTGAGAAGATCCTCGGCCTCCCGCGCGAACCGACGGTCCGATAGACCGCAAGGGCGACACATCGGTGTGGGCCGGGAGAGCGTGAAAAACCGGGTCAATCCTGGCCCGAGAAAGCCGGCTGGCCCACGATTCGGGGGTCGGGCGACGGAGGTTGTGGGTCAGGCGTGGCGGTACTTGTTCGCGGCGGCGAGTGCCCGGCTCATCTCCAGCTTGGAGTCGCGCTCGGCCAAGGCCTGGCGCTTGTCATAGCGCTTGCGGCCGCGGGCGATGGCGAGCTCCACCTTGGCTTTGCCGTTCGTGAAATAGATGCTGAGCGGGATCAGGGAGAGCCCGTCCTTGTCGGTGGCCTCGGCGAGGTCGGCGATCTCCCGCTTGTTGAGCAACAGCTTGCGGGTGCGCTTCGGTTCGTGCGCGCCGAATCCGACGGCATAGGAGTACGGCGAGATCGAGATGCCGTGGAGGAACACCTGGCCGCGGTCGACGCGGGCGAACGCGTCGATCATCTGGACCTGGGCGTCACGCAACGACTTGACCTCGCTGCCATAGAGGACGATCCCGCACTCGAAGGTGTCGATGATCTCGTACTCGTGGCGCGCCTTGCGGTTGGAGGCGACAACCTTCTTCGCCCCACCCGTTGCCCCTGCTTCGGGCCCTTTGGTCTTCCCTTTTCCAGCCATGAGCACTCCATCTTCCCGCACCTGCGCGGGCGCGGCGGCACAACAGTGAGTGCGTACAGTTCTCGGCGTGAGCTTGCTGATGACTCCCGAGGTGCTCGATGAGATGATCGTCCACGCGCTGGACGGCTACCCCCTCGAAGCGTGCGGCCTTCTCGTCGGGTCCGTCTCGGACGACGGGAACACGAGCGTTGTGCGTCTTGTGCCATCGGCGAACCTGGCCGCTTCCGCGCTCGTCTACACCATCGACCCCAAGGTGCACCTCCGCGCCGAGCGTGCTGCCGACGACGAAGGTCTGGCCGTTGTCGGGGTGATGCACAGCCATACCCACACCGACCCGTTTCCGTCGCCCACCGATGTGTCGTCGGCGCCCGACCCCACCTGGCAGTACGTCATCGTCAGCCTGCGAGACGCCGCACCGGCGGTTCGCAGCTACCGCATCGTCGACGGGGTTGTCACCGAGGAACGCCTCATCGTCGGGGAGTGACACCGAGCCGAGCACGCCCGCTCGCGCGACGAGATTCCCTACCGGTTCAGTCGGGAATTAGACTGGGCGCAGCCCGGTTGGACCGGGTGTCATCCCGACCGGTCTCCGAGGTTCTCTTTACATGTCTGACGTCATCGAAACCACCGCCGCTCCCACGGTGAGCATCCGGATCCCGATGATCCTGCGTCCCCACGTCGGGGGTGCCAGCAAGGTCCAAGCGACGGGCACCACCCTTGGTGCGCTGTTCGACGATCTGACCACCCGGTTCCCCGGTATCGCCAGCCAGGTGCTCACCGCCGACGGCACGCTCCACAAGTTCGTCAACGTGTACGTGAACGACGACGATGTCCGCTACCTGGGCAAACTCGACGCCCCGATCAAGGCGGGCGACGAAGTCACGATCCTGCCTGCCGTCGCCGGCGGGTCGGTCTAGTTCCGACGGGTCGACGCGATGACCGTCTTCCACAGCGTCCTCGACCTGATCGGCAACACACCGATCGTCGACGTCTCCATGCTGAGCCCGAACCCTCGCGTGCGGATCCTGGCCAAGCTCGAGGGCCAGAACCCCGGCGGGTCGGTCAAGGACCGGATCGCGCTCTCGATGATCGAGCAGGCCGAAAAGGACGGACGCCTTCATCCCGGATCGATCCTCATCGAGCCGTCGTCGGGCAACACCGGCATCGGTTTGGCCATGGTGTGCGGCCAGCGGGGTTACCACATCAAGATCGTCCTTCCCACGAATGTCACCCCGGAGCGCCGTCAGATGCTCGAGGCATTCGGCGCGGAGATCATCGATTCGCCAGGGTCGGAGGGGTCCAACGGTGCCGTCAAACTGGCCCGTGAGTTGGCCGAGCAGCATCCCGAGTGGGTCTTCCTGTACCAATACGCGAACCCGGCGAACCCGCAGGCCCACTTCGAGGGGACCGGTCCCGAGATCCTCGCCGATGTCCCCGACATCACCCACTTCATCGCCGGCCTCGGCACCAGCGGCACGCTGATCGGTGTCGGTTCGTTTCTGAAGAAGATGAAGCCGGACGTGCAGATCTGGGCGGTCGAGCCGCCGAGTGGCGAGATGGTCGACGGACTGCGCAACCTCGACGACGGCTACATCCCGCCGATCTTCACCGACAACAACGGCTTCGAACTCCTCGACCGCAAGAAGGTGATCGGACCGCGGGAGTCCCTCGAGGCAACCCGCCGGATGGTGCGGGAGTGCGGCGTCTTCGCCGGCATCTCGTCCGGGGCGATCATGGCCGCGGCGATCAAATGCGCGGCCGAGATCGACGAAGGGGTCATCGTCACCATCGTCTGCGACGCCGGGTGGAAGTACCTCTCCACCGGCGCCTACTCCGACGACCTCGACCTCGTCACCGAACGCGCCAAGAAAGTCATCTACTTCTGAGCACGTTGGGAGAGAGGTTGCCCCAAAAGATGGGGGTCAGACACCTCCCAACGGCTCACAGAGGTGTTTTGCCGCAGAATTCGGCCCACCCACCCCCGAACGGCGCGGTCGTTTGTGCTCCAAGCAGTCGAGCGAAGCAACCGGTCGCCGCGCCGGGCCCCGAGCGGCTATTAACCTCCTAACAGGGTGCTGAAAATTGGGGGGTGTGGCGGGTTCGTGGGTTCTGGTCGTGGTGAACGGGCCGATGCTCCTTGGTCGGAGCGCGGCGGGTCCTGTTCGGGTTAGGCGGTTGTGGTGTCGAGGTCGGCGATTCGGATGATGTTGTAGACGGCACTGGTGATGAGGAACCAGGCCCTGTTCCGTTGTCGGCCGATGTAGCGGAGTTTGCGTCCGCCGCC
>JANMYF010000222.1:0-38343 GCA_031381685.1 Acidimicrobiia bacterium | reverse complement strand
GTCCGCTGCAGAATTCTCGGCCAGATTCCGCCGTGGCGGCGTCCTCGTCGTTGCGGTTGGACAAGGCAGGCGCTGCCTCCTGCGTCCTTGCCACGACGAAATCTGACTCGCGAATTCCGCGAGCTACTTACGATTCGGGACCCTAGATCCAACCGGTCGGCTCGTCCTGCGGTCGGCGTAGAGTCCGTATCGCTCATGGGTGCCTCGGAACATCACGCGTGCTGTTCGCCGGACCGCCGGACCGCGGAACCTGCCTCGTCTCCAGACGCGCCCGTTTCCAACGCCTCCGACGCCCCTGAGCCGCGCCGCCCGGCCCGGCGGACCGAGTTCATCCCCCTGCCCGGCGGAACCTTCACGATGGGCGACGGTGGACCGCTCGGCTATCTCGAAGACGGCGAGATTGCTCGGCCCGAAACGGTTGCACCGTTCGAACTCCGCGCCACCGCCGTGACCAACGACGAGTTCGCGGCGTTCGTCGATGCCACGGGGTGGGTGACCGCGGCGGAGCGATTCGGGTGGTCCTTCGTGTTCGGAGGACTGCTCCCGGACGACTTCCCGGATACGCGGGGAGCGGCCGCGGCACCGTGGTGGCGTCAGGTGTTCGGCGCGTCTTGGCGGTGTCCGGAAGGGCCGCACAGTGATCTCACCGGGCGTGGTGATCACCCGGTGGTCCATGTCTCCTGGGACGACGCGGTGGCCTATGCATCCTGGACCGGCGAGCGGCTGCCGACCGAAGCGGAGTGGGAATATGCAGCTCGGGCCGGCACGTCGACGCAGTGGCCGTGGGGTGACGACCTCTCGCCAGATGGTGTCCACCGCATGAACGTCTTCCAGGGCACGTTCCCCTCGACGAACAGCGGAGCAGACGGGTACACCTCGAGTTGCCCGGTCACGGCGTTCGATCCGAATCCGTGGGGCTTCCGCAACATGCTCGGCAACGTTTGGGAGTGGACGGCCGACGTGTTCACCACCGACGTGCTTGCGATGAAGCCGGCCACCGTGGCAGCGGGACCGGATATCGCGCGCACGATGAAGGGCGGTTCGTACCTCTGCCACGAGTCCTATTGCCGTCGCTACCGGGCTAGTGCTCGCATGGGGTCGACGGCCGACAGCAGTTCCGGCAACGTCGGGTTCCGCCTCGCCCGCTGACCCGATGTGCCGCGGGACGGGCTACTGGGTGGCGATTGCTGCAGCGAGTTGCACGGCGAGTTCCTCATCGCGACGCATGGCGGGCACCGTCGCAATCGTGACGCGTTCGATGCTTCCGGTGAACTCGTACGGCCGGGCGTAGGCGTCGCTCACCCCCGAGAGGTTGCGACCGATGTCGATGCCGACCGGTGAGATCATCGACGGCACGAACGGGATGACGCCGGTGCCGACGACGTCGTCGCCGAAGAGCAGCTCGGTCTGCGCAGGGCCGCCCCGCACCCGCCGTTGGCGGACCGACACTGATGACGCTCCGACCGGCACCGGATCCTTTGAACGCGTGACGGTATGGGCAGTGAACGCGTTGTGGTCGTAGACGAGGTGCCCATCGGCGTCGAGGTACACGACGAGCCCGTTGTTGACCGTCCCGTACGACAGCAGCGCGCCGACCTCGCCGGCCGATGCGCGGACGAGGTCGAACGTCGCCGTCCACGACCGCGTACCGAGGGCCGGAGCACCATCGGGTGGGATACGATCGATCGGCGGATAGTACGTGAACGCATGACGTGAAGCAGGTGTACCGGGCGTGGCGTGGCCGCCGAAGAGATTGCCACGATCATCTTCGATCGGGAGCACCCCGTAGCGTCCGGCCTCGGTCCAGAACAGGTCGACCAGTCGACGAAGGCGCTGTGGCTCGGCGTCGGCGAGGTCGTTGCACTCGGAGAAATCCTCGTCGAGGTGATACAGCTCCCAGACGTCATCGTCGATCGTGGTTCCGGGACGATGGAACGACACCGCCTTCCATCCTTCGGCCCAGATCGCCCGATGACCGCGCATCTCGAAGTACTGCGACGCCTTCATCGTCGGCACTGCGCTCTCGTCGGCGGCTTCCGGGGAGAAGGAGTAGGCGAGGCTCGTGCCCTCGACCGGCTTCTGGGCGACGCCCTTCAACGATGTCGGCACCGTTAGGCCGAGGAGCTCGTAGATCGTCGGGGCGATGTCGATCACATGGTGGAACTGGCGGCGGATGCCACCGACCGACTCGGCCGGAATGCCCTTCGGCCAGCACACGATGAGAGGGTCGCGAACTCCGCCGCCGTGGGTGTCCTGCTTGTAGCGCTTCGACGGGGTGTTGCCGACCTGGGCCCAGCCGATCGGGTAATTGTTGTTCGAACGCCTGGTCCCGATCTGTTCGAGTCGGGCGATGCCCTGCTCGACGGTGGGTTTCAGACCGTTGAAGTACTGGAACGTGTCGCAGATGCCCATCGTGTCGCCCTCTTGCGATGCGCCGTTGTCGCTCATCGCGAACACGATGGTGTCGTCGGCGATGCCAAGGCGATCGAGTTCTGCCAAGAGCCGGCCGATCTGCGCGTCGGTGTGTTCGAGCATTGCGGCGAATGCCTCCTGCAGGCGGCACGCCAGTCGCTGCGCGTCGGGGCTCAGATCGCTCCACGCTGCGACGCCGGTGTTTCGTGGCGCAAGCTGCGTGCCGGGCGGGATGATGCCGGCCGCGAGCTGGCGTTCGAAGACCCGCTGGCGGATGACATCCCAGCCTTCGTCGAAGCGACCGCGTTGGCGCGCGAGATAGTCGTCCGGAGCCTGATGAGGTGCGTGCATCGCGCCAGGCGCGAGATAGAGGAAGAACGGGCGCTCCGGGACGAGTGAATACTGGTTGCGGATCATCTGCATGGCGCGGTCGACGAGGTCCTCGGTGAGGTGATACCCGTCCTCCGGCGTGGCCGGGGGATCGATCAGCGCGTTGTCCTGATAGAGCTCCGGATGGAACTGGTCCATCTCGCCCTGATGAAAGCCGTAGTAGCGATCGAAGCCGCGTCCGAGCGGCCAGTCACCGAATGGCCCGGCCGCAGACGCTTCGCGCATCGGGGCGAGGTGCCACTTGCCGACGGCGAACGTCGAATAGCCGACGGGGTTGAGGACCTCGGCGATGGTCGCCGCAGCGGCCGTGATGCGCCCTCGCATGTCGTCGAAGCCATCATCGAAGTTCGAAAGAGCACGCATGCCGACGGAATGATGGTTGCGTCCGGTCAGGAGGCAGGCGCGTGTCGGCGAGCACAGCGCCGTCGTGTGAAAGTTCGTGTAGCGAAGTCCCTGCGCGGCGAGGCGATCGAAGTTCGGTGTCTCGATCACCGACCCGAAGCACGAGAGATGGGAGAACCCGAGGTCGTCGAGAAGGATGACCACGACGTTCGGCGATCCGGGCGGTGGCAGCACCGGGTCGGGCCACGCCGGCGTGGACTCCCGACGGGTGCGGGCCACGATCGGTGCGGTGGGCGCCGTTGTCGGTCGGCTATCGGAAGAAGGTGCGGTCATCGGGGCTCCGGATCAGGTCGAGAATGCGCTCATTGGCGTGCCAAGTCGGACGCGAGGCGGGCTTCGGGGTCGGGGTCGGCCTCGGGGGCGAGTTCGATCACGACGCGATCGAGATAGGCGTCGAACGGGAACGGCGCCGTGTAGGGACCGGTCGCGACGAGTCGATCGCAGCCGACGTCGATGCCCTCGAACGAGACGCGACCCCGAAGCGTCGTCGGATAGGTCGACCGTTCAGCTTCGACACCGTCGACGAGAAGGATGCCGGTGCCCGGACCGCCGCGACTGGTGTGCTCGAAGCGATAGGTGAATGCATGATCGCCGGCCGGGACCGGTGAAGGAGTTCGCACTTCGAAGTGCTCTCCGAGGCAGTTGTAGTCGTGGATCAGGTACCCGTCTCGCATGAACAACGAGATTCCGGAGTTGGTATCACCGGCGGCAAACAGCACGCCGTTCGCCGGTTCGTGCCCGAGTGTGACGTGGGCGGTGATGGTGCTCGACCGCCCGATGAGTTCCGGCCCGGCGTCGGTGGGGATGTGTGCCGATCCGGGCCACAGCTCGAAGCGCAGCCGGTCGGCGGTGTGGATGTTGTGCGCGCCGACGAATCGACTGGGCCGTCCGTCGAGGGGCAGGACGTGATGCGTCCCCGCCTCGGCCCACCAGAGGTCGATCAGCGATCGCAACAGGTCGGGTTCGTCGTCCGCGAGGTCGTGCATCTCGTTGGGGTCCACGTCGAGGTGGTACAGCTCCCACCGATCTTCCTCGAAGCGCGTCCCCCGTCGATGGAACGCAACGGCCTTCCAGCCGTCGTGCCAGATGCCACGATGACCCAGCATCTCGAAGTACTGCGTGCGCTTACGGGTTGGTTCCTCTGGCGGAGCGGAGAACGTGTAGGCAAGACTGGTTCCCTCGATCGGCTGCTGCTCGACGCCCCGCACGACGTCCGGAGCTTCGATACCGATCATCTCGAGGATCGTCGGGGCGAGATCGCTCACGTGGTGGAACTGCGGCCGGACGCCGCCGCGCATCGGCTCGTCGATCCCCGAAGGCCAATGCACGACCAGCGGGTCGCGGACCCCGCCGCCATGGGTGTTCTGTTTGTAGCGTTTGAACGGCGTGTTGCCGGCCATGGCCCAGCCCCACGGATAGTTGTTGTTCAGATGCTCCCGGCCGATCGCGTCGAGATGAGGAAGCGACGACTCGAGGTCATCACGCACCTGGTTGAAATACTTCGACGCGTTGACCGTTCCGAGCGGAGATCCCTCCTGACTCGCTCCGTTGTCCGCCAGGACCATGAGAAGGGTGTTGTCGACCAGACCCCGGTGCTGCAGGAAGGTCATGAGCCGGCCGATCTCGCGGTCGGTGTGTTCGAGCATCCCTGCGTACGCCGCCTGGAGACGCACCGCGAAGCGACGTGCGTCGTCACCCAGCTCGTTCCATGCCTTGACGCCGCTGTTGCGTAGCGGCAGTTCGGTCGAGGTCGGCACGAGACCCAATGCCTTCTGCCGTTCGAGACGTTCGTCGCGGGTCGCGTCCCAACCCTTTTCGAAGACGGGCACGTATTTGTCGATGAACTCTCGGTGCACGTGATGCGGCGCATGACAGGCCCCGAAGGCGAGGTAGAGGAAGAACGGCTTGCCGTGCGCCGCGCTCTGCTGGTCGGTGATGAATCTGATCGACTGATCGACGAGATCCTCGGTCAGGTGGTAGCCGTCGCGTTCTGGCACCTCGATGTGGTGGTTGTCCTCGGTGAGCTCCGGCTTCCATTGGTTGGTCTCGCCTTCGAGGAAGCCGTAGTAGCGGTCGAAGCCGCGCTGCAGAGGCCACTCGTCGAACGGTCCCGCCATCGAGATCTCGCTCACGGGCGCGAGATGCCACTTCCCCACGGCGAAGGTGTTGTACCCGTGCGGGTGGAGCATCTCGCCAAGCGTCGCCGCGCTGTGCGCGACGCGGCCCCGGTGCCCCGGGTACCCGAGGTCCCAGTTGGCCAGTCCACCCATGCCGACGGAGTGGTGGTTGCGACCGGTGAGCAGACACGCGCGCGTCGGCGAGCAAAGTGCCGTCGTGTGGAAGTTCGAATAGCGCAGACCGCCGGCGGCAAGGGCGTCGATGTTCGGCGTGGCGATCTCCGAGCCGTAGCACCCGAAGTCGGAGAACCCGACGTCGTCGAAGAGGATCACCACCACATTGGGGGCTTCCTTCGGAGGTCGCGGCGGCTCGGGCCAGTGTGGCGTCGAGTCGCGCTCGTCACGGCCGATCATGCCGCCGAACTGGCGGGCGAACGTGTTGGTCATCGGTGAACCCCCAGGATCGGCGAACAACGGATCGGCGAACGACGGAGCCCGACCATGCCAGCTTTTCGCCTCGCCGGCCACCCGGCGACCGATCGAGTGGGACGTCGATAGGGTTTGCCCATGCGACGGTGCAGGCCAACACGACGACTCCGCTTCTCGACGTTGTTGGGCGTCGGGATGCTTGCGCTCGTCGGCTGCACCTCATCGTCCGACGACACGACGGACACCGCCCCGACCGTCACGGAACCCACCGTCGTCATCGACAAGTTGAACGGGCCCACGCAGTTCACCGACGGGCCGGGCACCTGGCTGCTTGTCGCGCAACTGGCGGGTGACGAGGATGCCAAGACGGGTCAAGTGCTGGCGGTCGACCCGGTCACCGACAAGCGCGTCGTCCTCTATGAGAACCTCGACAAGCCGACCGGCGTGGCGTGGCTCAACGGGTTCGTATGGATCATGGAACGACGGCGCCTGGTGCGGGGCGAGTGGCGTGGGGCGGGAACCAGGCCCGGCCCGCTGACGGTGCTGGTCGACGATCTGCCGTTCAATGGTCGAAGTGAGGGAACCCTCACGGCCACCCCGGACAACCGCATCCTCTATGAGACAACCGGCTCCATCTCGAACGGCGAAGTCGTCGATGGGAGCGGCACGCTCTGGGTCTTCGACCCGCTCACGAAAACGTCGTCAAAGGTCGCGACCGGACTGAAGAACGCGTATGCACACGTGTTCCTCCCCGACGGGCGATTCCTGACGACGGAGATCGGCGACAACATCGACGCCGCGCCTGTCGAAGAGGTGAACGCGCTGCCGTACTCGGGGCCGACGGGTCCGTCCGTCGACGCGGGATGGCCGGCCTGCCCGGGCGAGAAGGACTGCGACGGTGTGGTCTCCCCGATTGCCACGTTCGACCGCAACTCCACCCCGACCGGGATCGCCATCGCCGGGACCTCCGTGTACGTCGCGTTGCTCGTGACCGGCGAGATACATCGCCTTCCGCTCACGAACGCCGGCACCGGCCGCGTGAAGACCACCGTCGTCGCCTCGGGGTTCCAGGGTCCGCACACGATTGTTCCGCGCCCCGATGGCTCGCTGTGGATCAGCGAGCACTTCGCCGATCGAATCATTGCGATCACGGTCGACCAGTCGTGATCGACGGGACGGCGGGCGCTCGCGAGGCAGACGGAGCGATCCACACCGGCATCACCCTCGGCACAGCGGCGGCGGCATGGGGCACCGTTGCGCTGCAGACCTTCGGCGGGCCGGCCGGGCAGATCGCCGTGATGCACCGCGAGATCGTCGAAGAGCGGCGGTGGGTCGGCGAGGAACGGTTCCTTCACGCCCTCTCGTACTGCACGCTGCTCCCCGGCCCCGAGGCCCAGCAGCTCGCCACCTACCTCGGTTGGCTCCTCAACGGCACCGCAGGCGGGATCGTTGCGGGAGCGCTCTTCGTGCTGCCCGGCTACATCGCCATCATGGCGCTCTCCCTGGCCTACGCAGGGTTCGGCGACACCAGGTTCGTCGACGCGGTGTTCGCCGGTGTCGCGCCCGCCGTGCTCGCAATCGTGGCTCAGGCAGTGCGGCGGATCAGCGGTCGGGCACTCGTCAATCCGTTTCTCCTCGCCATGGCGATCGTTTCGTTCGCCGCACTCGCGATGTTCGCCGTCCCGTTCCCCGTGGTGGTGTTCGGAGCGGCACTGATCGGGTTCGTCGGTGGACGGATCCAACCGGGCCTGTTTGCGCCACGGATCCGAAAGGCGACGGTGAACGCCGGTCGCCCGGTGCAGACCTCCAGCGCGCCGTTGATTGCCGACACCGCGCTCGTCCACGCTGCACCGAGCGCTTCACGCACGGTGCGGACGTTCGCGATCTGTGCAGTCGCGTGGGTGACACCCGTGCTCGTCCTGGCCGCGATGTTCGGCTCGTCCTCGATCTTCGTGACCCAGGCGCGCTTCTTCGGCGGGTCGGCCCTCGTCACCTTCGGCGGTGCGTACGCCGTGCTCAGCTACGTCGCCCAGAAGGCGGTGAACACGTACCACTGGCTACTGCCCGGGGAGATGATCAAGGGGCTGGCGATGGCCGAGACCACACCGGGTCCGCTGATCCAGGTCGTGCAGTTCGTCGCGTTCCTCGGTGCGTTCCGCAATCCCGGATCACTCAATCCGTGGGTCGCAGCCATCATTGCCTCCACATCGGTGACGTGGGTGACGTACGTCCCGAGTTTCTTCTTCGTGTTCGTCGGTGCACCGTATGTGGAGCGGCTCCGGGGGAACCGCCGGGTCACCGACTCGCTCACCGCCATTACGGCCGCAGTGGTCGGCGTGATCGCCAACCTTGCCGTCTACTTCGCCGTCCACACCCTCTTCTCTGAGGTACGCGAGCGATCACCCGGTCCGATGCAGTTCAGTGTCCCCAATTGGTCCAGCTTCAGCCCGGCCGCCGCGGTCGTAGGCGCGCTCGCCTTCGTGCTCGTGTTCCGTTTTCGCTGGAGCGTCCTCCAGGTGCTCGGAGTGTGCGCAGTCGTCGGCGGAGTCATCCACCTCGTTGCTTCGTGAAGCGCACCGACGTGCGGACCGCATCGAATTTGCACGACTCCGTCTATGCAGTGACCGCGACGGCGAACGGCTGACCGCTCCGGCCTGCCTCGTTGCCCCACCGAGCGAGACACAGCAAGAGGGCCATCACCCCGAGTCCGGGGACGAGCAGAAGAGCTGAAGTGAGACCGATGCGATCGGCAACCACACCGACGAAGAACGGCCCGAGAGTGATGGCGATCCCGGACGCCACCGCGGCCAGCGAGCTCACGGCGACCGTGTCGACGACACCCGCCTGCTCGGTGTTGACGAACAGCCTCTCCACCCCGAGGGAGTACATCGGCCCGAAGCTGAACGACGTGAGCGCAACCGCCAGGAGGCGAATCCACGGCACCGGAACCGCCAGGATGCAAAGCGCACACACGATTCCCCCGACGAGGCAGGACGCCTCCAACCGGTTTCGGAACACAACGATCAGCCGAGGGGTGAGCGCACGCGAGGCCATCATACCGACGGCCCACGCGGCGCCGCCGATCGGTGCCGCCGCCTTCGAGAACCCACCCTGTTCCCGCAGAAACACCACAAGCCACGAAGCGAGGGAGAACTCCACACCGACCTCGAGCACCTGGAGTGCGAAACGCCGACGCACACCATCCAACCGGAGCAGGAACAAGACATCGCGCCACGACGTCGTCCGGGCGAGCAACGGTCGTTCGCGGGTGCGCCGGAGCTCCGGAAGCGATAGCGCCACCACCGCAACCAGGAGCACCGCCGGCAACGCCGCCGTCGGAAGCCGCCACGACGTTCCCAGGGAAGGTGCCGCCGAGATCAGCAGCGGAAAGGAAAGACCGCCGAACGCCGGAGCGACGTTCAAACGGGTGAATATGGCGTTGCGCTCGTCCCCGAACGTGTCGGCCACCATGCCCGGGATCGCCGTGACCACTGCGGCCCCGCCGAACCCGATGAGCGCACCCCCGCTCAGGCTCTGGGCGACGACATGGGCCGAGCCGAACAGCACGGCGCCGAGGCCGACCGAGGCGGTACCGGCCAGGAGCACGCGCAGGTTGCCGAAGGCCACCATCACTCTCGACCCGAAAAGCCCGAGCAACAGCAGCGCCCAACCGAAGAACGAACCGTGCAGCGACGTGACCGTGTCGCTCATCTGCACGCTGCGACGCAGCTCGGGGAGGGCAACCGTGACCGACAGTCCGCAGGCCAAAAGGGCGTACGACACGCTCAGGAGGACGAGCAACTGTCGACGGTGGACGGCGGACACGACGCTCAAGTCTTCCATTCGAAACAACCGGGTCCGATGGATTCCGATGAGGCTTCGCGAGTCGTCCGTCACTCCGACAGATTCGGAAAACGCGGTTGCCCCGAGAGCTGCCACGACTCCGAATCCTCCCCAGGCCGAGACGCTCACGCCCACGTTCCGCTACGGTAACGTAGCGAAAGTAAGTCCGCGACGTGCCCGTCGCGGACGGATCTCTGAGGAGACCCGTGGACACGGAGTTGAAGCAGGCGCCAGCGACCACCGCTGAGCTGGGCGGGATCGACCCGACGATCTACGAGCGACGGTGGGCGATCCTCGGCGTCCTGGTGCTGAGCCTCGTGCTCGTCGTGGCCGCGGTGAGCTCGGTCAACACGGCCATCCCGTCGATCCGGGCGCAGCTGCTGCCGACGGACAGTCAGATGCTGTGGATCGTCGACCTCTACGCCGTGGTGTTCGCCGGTTTGCTGCTTCCCGCCGGGGCGCTCGGCGACAAGTTCGGCCGACGGGGTGCGCTGCAGTTCGGGCTGGCCGTGTTCGCCGCCGGCTCGGTGCTCGCCGCCGAAGCGGGATCTCCGACACAGCTCCTCGCCTGCCGGGGCGTGATGGGCGTCGGGGCCGCGTTCATCATGCCGTCCACGCTGTCGTTGCTCACCAGCGTGTTCCCGCCTCGCGAACGGGGCAAGGCCATCGCCGTCTGGTCGGGATTCGCCGGTGCCGGTGGCGTCATCGGCACACTGTCGGGCGGCCTCGTCCTGAACTCGTTCTGGTGGGGTTCGGTGTTCTTCGTATCCGTTCCGATCGCCGTGCTGGCCTTGGTCCTCGTCACGGTGATGTGCCCGTCGTCGAAAGAGGAAGTCGCCCGCAAGCTCGACCCGATCGGCTCGCTGGCATCGGTCACCGGGTTCGGAGCGCTGCTCTACGGCATCATTGAGGGGCCGGAAAAGGGCTGGACCTCGGTGCACTCCGGCGGCGCATTCGTCGTCGCGGTCATCGGGCTGAGCTTCTTCGTCCTGTGGGAGCGCCGCTCGTCCGAGCCGATGCTCGACATGAGGTTCTTCTCCATCCCCCGCTTCGGGATCGGTGCCCTCGGGGTCACGTTCGTGTTCCTCACGATGTTCGGCATGTTCTTCCTCATGTCGCAGTACCTCCAATCGGTCCGCGGGTACTCACCGCTTCGTGCGGGATTCGCCACGCTGCCCTTCGCCTTCACCATGGTGTCGATCTCGTCCCGGGGACCGAATCTCGGTGCGAGATTTGGAACGAAGCGGGTCGTCTCCGTCGGCTTCGCCATCGGGCCGATCGCCCTGATCATGCTCTCGCTGATCTCGCGAAGCACGCCGTACCCGTACATCGCACTCACGATGGTGGCCATGGCCCTCGGCCCGGCGCTCTGCATCCCCACGCTGTCGAGTGGCATCGTGCTGTCGCTCCCACTCGACAAGGCCGGCGTCGGGTCGGCCGTCAACGACACCACCCGAGAGGTTGGCGGGGCCATCGGCATCGCCGTACTCGGATCGATCCTGAGCTCGCACTACCGCAACGGGATGCGAGCGTCGATCGCCGAGCTGCCACCCGAGGCAGGTCAAGTTGTCGAGGCCGCCCGCCGCGGGGTCGGCGCCATCTCCGGACTCGTCGATGCCGCGCCGAAGGTGCCGTCGTTGAAGAACCAGCTTCCGCAACTCGAAGGCCTCCTGGCGACGGCCCGGGGAGAGTTCGTCGGAGGAATGCAGATCGGCTTCCGGGTGGTCGCCGTCCTGATGGTGCTCGTGGCCGCTGCGGTCATCCGGTGGTACCCGAGCTCCGAAATGGCTGTGCCCGGCTCCGGCGCCCACTGAGTCGTGACGTCGTCCTCCACACCGGACCCCCGGGTCGTTCGCTCGCGTCACGCCGCGCTCACGGCCGCGCAGGAGTTGGTAGCCGAATACGGGTTTCGCGGTGTCACGATCGAGGCAGTCGCGGCGCGTTCGGGAATCGCCAGGACGACGATCTACCGCCAGTGGCGAGGTTCCAATGAGCTCCTCGTCGATGCCTTTGCGGCCGACAAGTGCGCGGTCGTGTTCCCCAACACCGGCGACCTCCGGGCCGACCTGAGCGCCGGGCTGCTCGAACTCGCCGACACCCTTGGCGGGAACGATGGCGGACGGCTGCTCCCGGCGATGCTCGAAGCGGCCGAACGCGATCCGGAGTTCGCCCAACTCAGCAAGTCCTTCATCGACGCGAGACGCAAACCCCTCCGGGATCGTCTCACGCAGGCGGTCCGCTCGGGCGAGCTGCCGACCGACATCGATCTCGAGACACTGATGGCCATGCTCGCCGGGCCGCTCTTCTATCGTCGTCTCCTCACCCATCAGGGGCTCGGGCGCGCCGTTGTCGAGCGAATCGTCCGCACCGTCATCGAAGGGTCATCGTCAACCTCCTGAGGCGGAGGTTCGGGCCCGCTCGGCCAGCAACCGCTCGTATGACGCGAGTGCCTCGCCCGCGCCAAAGCCGCCATCACCGACGGAACGAAGACCGTGCATCACCGCTACCAGACAGTCATCGCGTAGACGTTCCAGTTCGCGAATCGACTGTCCAGCGGCCTGCTCATCGGATTGCTCAACGATGCGATCGACGAGTTCGTCGGTCAACTCCGGCACGTCGACGAGCTTCGTCCACGGCCACTGGAGCGCAGGGCCGAACTGGGCCATGAAGTGCCTCATGCCAGCCTCGCCTCCGGCGATTCGATACGTGAGGAGCGTTCCCATGAAACTCCACCGCAGGCCCGCTCCGAAGCGGATCGCGTCGTCGATTTCCGAAGCGGTGGCGACCCCGTCGTTGATCAGCCAAAGGGCTTCGCGCCACAGTGCTTCCAGCAGGCGGTCAGCCACGAAGCCGTCGATCTCCTTGCGCAGACGCAACGGCCTCATCCCGAGCGATCCGTAGACGGCGACAGCGCGGTCCAACGCGGCTACCGACGTCAGCGAACCGCCACAAACCTCGACCAGGGGCAGAAGGTAGACGGGATTGAACGGGTGGCCGACGACCAGCCGCTCGGGATGCACCATTTCCGCCTGTAGGAGCGACGGCAGGAGGCCCGAGGTCGACGAGCCGAAGACGACGTCGGGTCCGGCGACCTTGCTGGCCGCGTTCAGCAACGCTTGCTTCAGTTCGAGGCGCTCGGGCGCGCTTTCCTGCACATAGTCGACGCCATCGGCCGCCGCATCCGGCGAATCGACGAAGGTCAGAGATCCCTCGACGGGAAGGCGCTCTCCCGTAAGGGCACCAAGCGAACGGCGGGCATTGCCAAGAATCTCGCCGACCTTGCGCTCGGCTTCGGGATCAGGGTCGTAGAGCCGCACGTCCGCGCCGTTCAGGAGGAAACGCGCAGCCCAGCCGCCACCGATGACCCCGCCGCCGAGGAGCCCGACAACGCTCGGCACCGCGGCGGCGTCGGACGTCGTCACGAGTGCTTCACCAGTTTGAGCTTCGTGCGTACTTCCGCGGCAGTGAGGACTCGCGCGTTCAGCGCCGTCAGGATCTGAGCGGCGCGCTCGACGAGATCCGCGTTGGTGGCAAGGCGGCCCTGCCCGAGGTAGAGGTTGTCCTCGAGGCCAACCCGCACGTTTCCTCCGGCCAGCGCAGCCATGGCCACGAACGGAATCTGCATACGTCCGATGGAGAAACCCGAGAAGACGCATCCGGGCGGGAGGAGGTTGACCATCGCCATGAAGGTGGTGGCGTCGTCGGGCGCGCCGTACGCGATTCCCATGCACAGTTGGATCATGATCGGATCGTCGAGGAGGCCTTGCGAAATCATCTCCTTGACCATCACGAGATGGCCCGTGTCGAACACTTCGAGTTCAGGCCGTACGCCGAGTTCCTGCACGCGGCGAGCCATCGTCCGGAGCACGGCTGGGCTGTTGACCATGATGTAATCGCCCCCGGACGCGAAGTTCATGGTGCCGCAGTCGAGCGTGCAGATCTCCGGCAGAAGCGCTTCCACATGGGCCAGTCGTTCGGTGGCTCCGGCCATGTCGGTGCCGGCGTCGGCGAGAGGCAGGGGCTTTTCGTCGCCGCCCAGAACCATGTCGCCACCCATCCCCGCCGTGAGGTTGATGACCACGTCCACATCGGACGAACGGATACGGTCAACGACCTCGCGGTACAACTCCACGTCACGGGACCCGACGCCGGTCCGGGGATCGCGCACATGGATGTGCACGACGGCAGCGCCGGCGCGGGCTGCATCCAGAGCGGAAGCCGCGATCTGCTCGGGCGTCACCGGAACGTGCGGGCTCTTCCCAACCGTGTCACCGGCGCCGGTGACGGCGCAGGTGATGAACGTCTCCCAATTCACAACAGTTCTCCGATCGGTGGCGTTTCAGCAATGGCGTCGGCAGTGTAAATCAGGAGGGAGCGAGAGGACCCACCACGCGTCGCCACCTAGTGTCCCGAATCGCAAGTCCGCTGCAGAATTCTCGGCCAGATTCCGCCGTGGCGGCGTCCTCGTCGTTGCGGTTGGACAAGGCAGGCGCTGCCTGCTGCGTCCTTGCACGACGAAATCTGACTCGCGAATTCCGCGAGCTACTTACGATTCGGGACACTAGTGAGACACGGCGATCGTGCGGTAGGCGCCGGGAGTCATGCCGGTGGCCGCACGGAAGAGCCGGGTGAACTGACTCTGGTCGTAGTAGCCGCTCGCCGAGGCGATCTCGGCAAGCGGGCGAGATGTGGTGGCCAGGAGCACTGCTGCGTGATCGCTTCGAAGGCGTTGGACGAACTGCTTCGGGGTCACACCGACAGCACGGCGTATGCCTCGCTCCAGCTGGGCGACCGACATCCGGGCGACGTGCGCCATCTCCTCGACTCGAACCGCCTCGGTGAAGTTCTCCCGAGCATGGTCGAGCGCCGCCCGCAGACCGGCACCGGCCGGGCTTGATCGCCTCGGAAGACGGGCTTCGACGGAGATCACGATGAGGCGCCGATCATCGGGAGGTCCGACCAGTTGCTTGTTCGTGAGGAACCACGCCTCGGAGCCGTCGAAGTCGGAGATGATCTCGAGCTGGTAGCGAACCGGTTGGCCGGTCGTGAACACCGCACGGTCCTGTGCTTCGTATGATGCTGCGAGCGGCGCCGGGAAGAGGTCACTCGCCCGACGACCGACAACCTGTCGGAGGGATCGCCTTCCGGTTCGCCGTACGAACGCGTCGTTGGCGGTGAGATAGCGGCCGTCGCCGTCTTTCACGCAGAACATCACTTGGGCAAGACCCTCGAACACGCGAGAGATCACATCGGCCTCGTGCTCGGTCGGCCGCGGAGCGGACGTCGACGGTTCACCCACTGCGCCATCCTTGACCATGCGCTTCGCGTTGCACGAATTCGTCTCCCCAGTGCCTCGGATCATCCAATACGGGCGAGCTCGGATCGGGTCCACTGGACGCATGGCTTTCGCCGTTCCACCGATGACGACGACCGATGCCGACGGGGCCCTCGCCCGCGCGTCAACACTCCTCACGCGGTCGTTGGAGATCGAGGCCGAGCAGACCCGGAGCGAGGCCGCTCGGCGGAATCGGCTCCACGGGATCGTCGTGAACGACGACCTCGCCCGGTTCACCCGCGTGCTGACCGACGAGGTCGCCAGGCTGGGTGACCCTCGCCGTGCCGCCCGCCGCTTCGCCAGCCTCGTCGGGACGACCGACACGAGCGCGCTCAGCCGGTTCGACGGGTTGCTCGTCCGGGTCGGCGCGAAGGTCGCTCCGCTCCTCCCCCGCCTGGTCATGCCGCTGGTCCTGCGCCGCTTGCGCGATGAGGCAGAAGGGACGATCGTCTTCGACCGCGAGCCGGGCATGACCCGCCATCTCGCCCGGCGGAGTTCTGACGGGTTTCGCACCAACGTGAACATCCTCGGCGAAGCGATCCTTGGCAAGGACGAGGCGGCGCACCGTCTCGAACTCATCCGCGGAGCGTTGCTGCGACCGGACGTGAACTACGTCTCCGTCAAGATCTCGGCAATATGCGCACATATTAGTCCGCTGGCCTTCGACGCTACAGTTGACGCAGTGAGCGAGGCGCTTCGAGGCCTCTACCGTCTGACCCGATCCAAGACGCCGTCGGCCTTCATCAACCTCGACATGGAGGAATACCGCGACCTTGCCCTAACCGTCGCCGCGTTCCGACGCGTGCTCGAGGAGCCGGAGTTCTCGGACATCGACGCCGGCATCGTCTTGCAGACGTACCTGCCTGATGCCCACAGTGTGGCGGAGGAACTTGCGGAGTGGGCGGTAGGCCGCCGATCTCGTGGCGGGGGTCGGGTCAAGGTACGAGTCGTCAAGGGCGCCAACCTGGCGATGGAGTCGGTCGAGGCAGAGGTGAACGGCTGGGCACTCGCTCCGTATCCGACCAAGGCCGATGTCGACGCCAGCTACAAGGCGCTGCTCGACCTCCTTCTCCAGGAACGTTTCGACGGAGCAGTCGACGTCGGGTTGGCGTCGCACAACCTCTTCGACGTCGCCTGGGGGCTCGGATTGGTCGAGCGACTTCGTGCACGCGGGGCCGAGCGACGCCTCTCCTTCGAGATGCTCGAAGGCATGGCGCCGGCGCAGGCGCAGGCGCTGCACGAGGCCCACGGCGAGGTGCTGCTGTACACGCCCGTCGTCCGACCCGGCGACTTCACCGCGGCGATCGCCTACCTCGTCCGGCGTCTCGACGAGAACACGGCGCCCGACAACTTCCTCCACAACCTCTTCGATCTCGAGCCGGGAAACGCCGTCTTCGCGGCCGAAGCCGACCGTTTCCGGACGGCAGTCGCGGGGCGGCACACGGTCTCCACGACGCCGCGCCGCACCCAGGACCGCCGCCTTGTGCTCGTCGACTCCGACGCATCCGCGCTGTTCGAGAACGAGCCCAACACCGACTTCTCCCTTCACGCCAACCGCGAGTGGATCACCGACGCCCTCGCCGTGTGGCGTCCGCCGACGTCGGCGATCGTGCCGGTCATCAACGGCATCGGAACTGCGACGGGCCACGTCGCCCGGGTCGACTTCACCTGTTCACCGTTCGATTCCTACGAGGTCCATCTCGCCGACCGCGCCATGGTCGACGCCACCGTCGCCATCGCCAACGAAGCTGCGCAACGCTGGGCTTCGACTTCTCCGCTCGAACGCGGCGTGATGGTCAATCGCGTCGGCGACGTTGTCGCCCGAAGGCGTGGCGAGCTGCTCGCCGCCATGGCGCATGACACCGGCAAGACGATGCTCGAAGGCGACCCCGAGATCAGCGAGGCCATCGATTTCGCCCGCTACTACGCCCGTTCCCTCGACGACTTCACCCGAATGACCGCCAAGGGAGTGATCCCCCGCCCGGTTGGGACCGTGGTGATCGCACCTCCGTGGAACTTCCCCTTCGCCATCGCCCTCGGCGGGGTGCTCGCCGCCGTGGCGGCCGGGAACACGGTCATTCTCAAACCAGCACCACAGGCAGTACTCATTGGCAAACTGGTGGCCGAGTGCTGTTGGGAGGCGGGGATCCCGGGCGACGTCGTGCAGTTCGCTCCGTGTCCGGACGACGAGGTCGGACGGGCGCTCATCACCCACGCCGGCGTCGGCGTCGTGGTGCTCACGGGGGCGCGCTCCACCGCCGAACTGTTCCTTGGATGGAAGCCAAGCCTTCGTCTCCACGCCGAGACCAGCGGCAAGAACGCTCTGGTCATCACGGCGTCGGCAGATGTCGAGCTCGCGGTGAAGGACCTGGTGAAGTCGGCCTTCGCCCACGCCGGGCAGAAGTGTTCAGCGGCCAGTCTCGCCGTCGTCGAGGCGTCGGTCCATGACGACCCGTCGTTCTTCCGTCGCCTCGCCGACGCAACCCGGACGCTGCAGGTCGGCCCCGGCCACGACGTCCGCACCGACGTGGGACCGCTCATTGATCCGCCCAGCGGCAGCCTCCTACGCGCACTCACCATTCTTGACGCCGGTGAGTCCTGGCTCGTCGAGCCACGCCAGCTCGACGACTCCGGTCGCCTGTGGTCTCCAGGAATCCGCATAGGTGTACGCAGTGGCTCGTGGTTCCACCACAACGAATGCTTCGGACCGGTGCTCGGCATAATGCGCGCGGATGATCTCGGTGCCGCGATGGCGATGCAGAACGCCGTGGCGTACGGCCTCACCGCCGGCCTGCACAGCCTCGACGGCGACGAGATCGAGCGGTGGACCGAAGGAGTGCAGGCCGGGAACCTCTACGTCAACCGCGGCATCACCGGTGCCATCGTCCGTCGTCAACCGTTCGGCGGATGGAAGCACTCGGTCGTCGGCCCGGCGGTGAAGGCCGGCGGCCCGCGCTACGTCGCGTCACTCTGCGACTGGACGCACGCCGGTGACGCTGGTGATCTGAGTGGTCGTCTCGCCTCGGTCGAGACCGCCGCGGCATTCACCGACTGGACACGACGCGAGTTGACGGCCGAGCACGACCCGTCCGGCCTTCGGGCGGAGTCGAACGTGCTCCGCTTCCGCCGCCTTCCCGGGGGCATCGCCGTGCGGATCGGAGACGACCAGGATCCGGCGACAGCGAACGCCTGCCGGGCCATCGCCGACGCGACGCGCTGCTCCGTGCATGTGTCCGACGCCCGCGCCGAAGCCGACGATGACTTCGCGGCACGCCTCGCCGGCCTCGGCGTCGACCGTCTCCGAGTACTCGGTGTCACAAGCGACACCGTTCTGCGGAGCGCGCACGCTGCAGGCGTCGCCGTCGACCCTCGTCCGCTCTGTCTCGAACCCGAGATCGAAGCCCCCCGCTGGCTCCGCGAGCAATCCGTGACCACAACGATGCACCGCCACGGCTCGCCAACCGCCCATGTGACGCGCTGACGTCCCGACGTTGCGCGAGACTGTCATACACAGTATTGTGTTTGTATGACAATGATCAGCTTCCGGGTTGAGGACGAGGAAGCGGCGCGAGCACAGCGCTGGGCCGACGAACTCGGCATCGACAAGTCCGAACTCCTGCGCGAGGCGCTCCATCGTCACCTGACCCGTCTCGCGTCGGAACGAGACGCCCTGACCTGGGTTGACCGTCCGCTCACTGACGACGAGAACTCCTTCGGCGCGATTGCCGAGTGGGGCCCGGCCGAGGACTGGTCGGATTGGGCCGATGCAGAACGGTGAGCTGTGGTTTGCCGCGACCCCGGGCGGCGACCGTCCGGTCCTCGTGCTGACGCGAGATCCTGTCGCTGATCGCATCGGCGCCGTCGTTGTCGCCGCCGTGACACGAACCGTCCGGGGGCTGGTTTCGGAGCTCGAGTTGACAGCGCTCGAAGACGGTGTTCCGTCGGACTGCGTCGTCAACTTCGACAACATTCACACGATTCCCCGAAGCTCATTTCGTCGCCCGATCGTGAAGCTCGAGCCTCATCGAATGGCTCAGGCCTGCCAACGCCTTCGCGACTCTACGGGCTGCTGAGTCCTGGCTTCACCAGTGATCCCTGCGGCGGATCGATGGTTCATTTCGAAGTGAAGTCGGCGATGAGCTGCGCGAGGCGCTCGGGTTGATCCCAGCAGACGAGCGTCTTGCAGTTCTCGATCATCACCAACTTCGCCGTTGGCACTTCGGCACAGAAGCGTTGCGCAAGTGCGGGCCTGAAGGCCTTGTCATCGGCCCCCCATGCGACGAGGAAGGGCAGCTTTGTCGACCGCAACGCTGCCGCCGCCTGGTTGGTGACATGGGGGCCGAACCCTTTGATCACTTTGCTGGCGTCGCGTCGGACCGACTTGCTCGCCAGCAACGCATCGGCCCACCGGTCGATCTTCACTCCGTCGACCGCTTTGGTGAGCCGACCGAAGACGAACGGCAGCTTCCAGAACGCCCGCACCTTCAGGGCACGGGCCGTGATCGACATCGAGCCCGGGATGTATGGCAGCAGTTTGAAGTACCGGAAGATCCTCGGCGGGAAGTCGTCGTACATGTCGCAGTTGGTGAGGACCACTCGAGCGAGGCGCTCGGGGTGGTTCATGGCGACCACCTGGGCGATGGCGCCTCCGCTGTCGTTGCCCACGAGGGTCAGGTCACGCACGTCGAGATGATCGACAAGCTCGGCGACGGCACGGGCGAGCCCGGCCGGCGAAAGGTCGGCGTCGTCGTTGGCCGGTAGGCGATGGGCACCCAGCGGCAGGGTCGGAAAGACGCAGCGAAATCGGTCAGCAAGCAGCGGCACCATCTTGTCCCAGTGCGACGCCTCGGCAAGCACGAGGTGGAGGAACACGATCGTCGGCCCCTCGCCGACGTCTCGGTACTCGATGGTGCCGAGATGCGTTGGTGCCTGCTTCGGCTCGGGCCACAGGTCGAGAGCTACCGTCATTACGCCGCCGCGGGATCGTGAATCTTCCCTGCGGTCAGGAGGTCGAAGTAGCCGCGCCACACGGCGTGAGTCTTTCGGTGTCTCGGGCACGTCGTGTTCCTCCGGTTCGGGGCGGTTACCGTGGAGAACCGGTTGGGCCGCTCGTTGTAGTGGTCACTGCATACCGTATTCGTAGTGATCACTACAGTCAAGAACGACATGGGCCACCGACACACCAAAGAAGAAATCCTCGAGGGCGCAGTCGCTGCGGCATTCGAGGACGGACTCAGCCAACTGACGTTCGGTCGGCTGGCCAAGCGGCTCAGGATCAACGACCGGACCATCGTCTACTATTTCCCGAGCAAGGACGATCTGATCAGCGAGGTCGTCGTGTCGATGGGCCTGTCGCTGCAGGCCATGCTGGGCGAGGCCTTTTCGAAGCCCGCCGTTACTCACCTCGAACTGGCCCGTGCCGCGTGGCCGGTGCTCGCCCGCACCGAGGCCGATCCGATCTTCGCCCTGTTCTTCGAGGCGAATGGGCTTGCCGCCGCCGGACGAGCGCCCTACAACACGCTGGTTCCTCAACTCATCGAAGCCTGGGTCGACTGGGTCGTGGGATTTCTGAAGGGTCCGACGAAGCAGCGCCGGGGGGAAGCGGAAGCGGCCATCGCCCTCATCGATGGCCTTCTGCTCCTGCGCCAGTTGGGCGGCCCCGAAGCAGCCAGCCGGGCTGCCAGACGACTCGGCATCATCTAGAAAACGCCGCGACGGCGCAGTGTCAGCCGGCGAGGCGCGCGACGACCGGAGCGAACGCGTCGATGGCGTCGGCCATAACGATCATGTACGAACCGTCCCAGCGTTCACGGCGTGCGTGGATCTCGTCGACCAACGCATCAACCGAGCCCACGAGCGTGTTCGGCGATGCCAGCACCGCCTCCGGAGGCACGCCGCCCATGTACCCGCCGATGGTTGTCGCTGCGGCCATCGTGTCGCCGGTGACGTTCGTGAAGAAGTTGAGGAACGCGATCTCGAGATCGGCATAACGCTCGCCCGCGGCGTTCCGCACGATGGCCATCTTTGCGTCGGTCTCCGCCGCGGCGATGCTGGCCCATGCTGCGGCGTCGAACTTGCCGGCACCGACGTTGGGATTGACCGACACGATGTCGCCCAGACGCGCTGCCGTTTCGAGGATGCGCTTTCCGCCGCCGCCCGAGAGGATCGGCGGCCCCCCGGCCTGCACCGGCCGGGGTGTGCCGACCATCTTGTCGATCGTCCAGTTGGTTCCCGCGTGCTCCACCGGCGAGCCCGACCACAGACCGCGGATGATGCCGATGGCTTCGGCCAGACGATCGATGCGCACACCGGGTGAGTCACGGGTGATGCCCGTCCAGTCATAGTCCTGATCCATCCAACCCGCGCCGATGCCCAGCTCGAAGCGGCCGTCGGAGAGGAGATCCATCGTGGCGGCCTCTTTGGCCAGCGCCGCCGGATGGCGGAAGTCCACTCCGTAGACCATCGATCCGATGCGCAGCTTCGTCGTCACTGCGGCGGCCGCAGCGAGCGCGGGGGTGGGGGCGAAGCCGTCGGTAAAGTGATCGGCCACGCACAGGGTCGAGTAGCCGAGGTCTTCGGCCTTGCGCGCCAGCTCGGTCCACGCTGCGCCGGTCTTGGCCTTTCCCGCCATGATGCCGAAACGAAACGCACGAGGATGAGCCATGCGAAGGACTCTACGGGAACGATCACTCGCTCCAGAAACTCACGTCTCCTGGCGCGAGCTTCAGAGGCATCAGGTGCTTCAGGCGTTCAGCAGGGCCTTCGGCGCGGCCGCGAGCTGATCGATGGTGTCGAGGCAATGATTGAACGAGGAAACCTTGCCGTCGGGCCCGAATCGCCACACGTGCACCTCGAGACCGGCAACGCGTCCGCCCGTGGCCTTCACGATCACGTCGACCTGGAGCACGCCGACAACGATGTCGCCTTCGCCCATGACCGCCTCGATGTCGAAGCGCTCGAAGGTGAACCCGGCGATCTCGCCGAAGAACGACGCCACGTGGGCCTTGCCCACACCCGGGGTGAGCCACGGAATGCCGTGATCGGTCGCGCCGTCCTCCCACTTCACGTCGTCGGCGAGCTGATCGATGATGAAGGGGATGTCCCCGCGGCCGAAAGCTTCGTACATGGACTGCACAGTGGCGACGTTGCTCATGGAAACTCCTTGGTGCACTGGGGAGGGCGGTGTTGCCTCCACCGACCATTCGCCGGACACGGACCGGCGGATCACGGATTCTCCGAACGTTTCTTGGGACGACCCCTCGGCTCGGCCCGTCGGCCCTACTTCTTCGACACCCTTCCGCGAAGCGCAACGAGGGCGAGACCGAAGCCGACGGCGAACACCCCGGAGATGGCGAACACTGCGCCGAGGATGTCCGTCGACCAGCCGCCGGTGATCACCGAGCGGAGACCCTCCAGCAGATAGGTCACCGGGTTGAGCGACACCAGGGTCTGGAGCCAGCCGGTCATGGCCGCCTTCGGCACCGTCGTCGTGGTGATGAACGCGAACGGGAAGAAGATCAGAAATGCCGAGTTGACCGCAGCCGGGTTCGCTGTCTTCAACGCAATGGCGTAGCTGAAGCCGGTGAACGCCAGGCCCCACAGTCCGCACAGGAGCGCAAAGATCGCGATGCCGACGATCCCGGTCTCGAATCGGACACCGAACGCGCTCGCGACCGCGATGATCGGCAGCGTGAGCACCATGGCGAGAAAGAAGTCCGCCATCATCAGCCCGAGCAGCAGGGTGATCCGTTTGATCGGCGTGGCGAGCATCCGATCGAAGTACCCGCTCTGGATGTCCGCGACGAGAGCGCCGGCGCGCGACAGACCGGTCACGGCGAAGATGACCGCGGGCGGCAACTGGAACGACTTGTAATTGCCGACGTTGGCCGCCTGCTCGCCGAGCTTCTGCAATGTACCGACGTTGACGACATAGAAGAACGCTCCGATGATCAACGGCGGGATCACGGCTTCGCGATCGCGGAACATGCCGCGGAGTGACCGCCGAGCGACCGTGGCGAGGTCGGCGGCGAACCCGGCTTCGCGGGCCAGGAGATGCTGGCGTGGAGAGGCGTTCACAGGTGCGCTCCGGTCAGTTCGAGGAACACGTCGTCGAGCGTTGGACGGCGCAGTGTCATCGACGTGACAGTGATCCCGGCGGCGGCAAGGGCGATGGCCACAGGACCGATGGCTGCCGCCCCGTTGGACGTGACGATCGTGAGTTCCGGCCCGTGGACCTCCACCGGTCCGCACGAGTCGACCGTGGCTGCTACGACCTTCGCACGATCGATGTCCGAGGAAACGGTTGCGATGATCACATCGGAGCCGATCGATCGCTTGAGTTCGTCCGGCGTCCCCTCGGCGACGATGCGTCCGCCGTCGATGATGGCGACGCGGTCGGCCAATTCGTCGGCCTCCTCGAGATACTGGGTGGTGAGGAAGATGGTGACGCCGTGGTTGTCGTTGAGCCGGCGGACCTCCTCCCACACGCTGGCGCGACTGGCCGGGTCGAGCCCGGTGGTCGGCTCGTCGAGGAACACCACCGACGGCTGATGGACCAGCGCCATGGCCAGGTCGAGACGACGTGCCATGCCTCCGGAATAGGTGCCGGTCCGCCGGTCGAGTGCATCGCCGATGTCGATCAGGTCGCCCAACTCCTGCACCCGTCGCGCCCGATCGGTCTTGTTGAGACCGTAGTAGCGGCCCTGCAGGTCGAGCAGTTCTCGTCCCGTCTGTTTGGGGTCGAGAGCACTCGACTGCAGGGCGACGCCGATGCGAAGACGGATGTCCGTCGCCTGCGTGGCCACGTCGAAACCGGCCACCTGCGCCGATCCACCGGTAGGAGAGATAAGTGTGCAGAGCATCTTGACCGTTGTCGACTTTCCGGCGCCGTTCGGGCCGAGAAAGCCATAGATCGCTCCGGCTTCGACCTGCAGATCAACGCTGTGCACGGCATCGACGTCACCGAATCTTCGCTGCAGCCCAACTGCAGAAATCGCATGTTCCATGCCAACCGGTCTAGCTGCCCTCGCCGCAGAGACAGGACGGGGTCCCCGAATCGCCCCGCTAAGTGCCAGGTGGGATGGCCAGCTTGATCACGGAGAAAAATCCGCCCTGAGGGTGGTTCAACACCGAAAAACGGCCAGGTGGGATGTCGGTAGGCGACACCGCAACGTTGCCCCCGAGTTCGGTGCATCGTTTCGCAGCGGCATCAACGTCGTCCACGGCGAAGTACACCATCCAGTGATTCGGGAGATCGGCCGGCCACATGTCACCGACCATCGGCATCATGCCGGCCACTCGACGCCCGCTGACAGTGTGGAACTCGTAGTAGTCACCCATCAGGTGCGGATGGGTCGTCGTGGTGAGCCCACAGGCCGCGGCATAGAACGTCTTCGACTCCTCTACCGCGCGGGTGGTCAGTTCGTTCCAGCACAGGGTGCCCGGTTCATTCACGAGTCCGGCACCTCGATGCTCGCCGGCTTGCCAGAACGAGACCGGAGCGCCACCGGAGTCGGCGATGACCGCCATCCGTCCGAATGCCATCACGTCCATCGGCTCGACGAACACGGTCACGCCGGCAGCTTTCGCTTTCGCGAAGGTGGCATCGACATCGTCGGTGGACAGATACGTCGTCCAGTAGACGGCCCCAGGCGTCTGCTGGTCAGCGATCGCCGCAACGGGCAGACCTCCCACGGTCGCCATCGAGTAATGGCCCATCTCGGCCGGACCGATCTCGATCTCCCACCCGAACAGTCCCGAGTAGAACGCCGCAGCTGCGGCAACGTCGGGGGTTCCCAGGTCGACCCAGCACGGCGTGCCGTTCTCGTACTCCGAAGTCTCCACCGGAGCCTCCGATCGCAGGGCCCGCCCCTCGACGCAGCCGATGTCGTGAGGATAGCGGTCAGGACGAGCTGGCCCAGCCGTACCCGCAGAACCGCTGGTTCAGCTACTCGAGCGACTCCCGGACTCGAAGTGCTCGTTCTAGCAGGCTCTCGGTCGACTCGCCGGCCTGACCCAACACGCACAGATGCCCCATCTTGCGTCCCCCGCGTGCGTCGGACTTCCCGTACAGGTGGAGCCGCACCGACGGGTCGGCCACGGCAGCCGCCCAATCGGGCTCGCCCCGCGACCAGAGGTCACCGAGCAGGTTCAGCATCACCGCCGGAGTGTGCTGCGACGCGTCGGCGAGCCCCACGCCGAGCGCCGTGCGCCATTGCTGTCCGAACTGGCTCACTGCGCAGGCATCGATCGTGTGGTGGCCGGAGTTGTGCGGCCGAGGTGCCATCTCGTTGACCAGAAGAGACCCGTCGCCCAGCACGAAGAGTTCGACGCCGATCACACCGACGTGCCCGAGCGCCTCGGCGATCGCCCGGGCCAACGACGTTGCCCTCGCCGAGACATCGTCGCCGATCCGCGCCGGGGCGATCGTGTGGTCGAGTATTCCGGCGACATGCACGTTCTCCCCCGGCGGGTACGCGACCCACGAACCATCGTTCCCGCGGACGCCGACGACGGAGATCTCACTGGTGAACGTGACGAGCTGCTCGAGGACCGCCTCGCGAGCATCGAGTCGGACCCACGCGGCGACGATCTCGTGGTGCGACATGCTCGACCGGTCGAGGCGTTCCTGGCCGCGGCCGTCGTACCCGAAGGCCGCCGTCTTGAGGACTCCCCTTCCCCCGAGCGACGAGAGTGCCGAGACGACCTCGTCGGCCGACCGCACAACCGCGAACGGTGCACAGGGGATGCCGTGCGCGACGAGAAACTCCTTCTCGCGCCGGCGATGCTGGCAGATAGCGACCGACGACGCCGAGGGTCTGACAGGAACGCGTTCGGCGATGGCCTCGAGCAACGCAGCGGGAACGTTCTCGAACTCGACCGTGACGGCGTCGCATGCGCCGGCAAAGGCCAAGTTCAGCGTGGTGTCGTCATAGGGGCCGACGAACTCGGCATCGGCGACCTGGGCCGCGGGCCCACCCGACTGCTCATCGGTGCGCACGACGCAACGGATGCCGTTGGCGTGGGCATCGAGCGCGAGCATGCGCCCGAGTTGGCCCCCGCCGATGACGCCGATCGTGCGCGGGTCCGGCTGTTCGGCCACCATCAGCCCAACGAGCGGCGCCGACAGCTCACGGCAGCTGCTCCTGCGACGAAACCGCCTCATCGTGGGAGCGGGAACGCCGCGCCGCGAGCCGAGTCGCCACGTCGACGTCGTCCGCGCCAAGCACAGCGGCAGCGAACAACGCGGCGTTGATTGCGCCGGCCTTCCCGATGGCGAAGGTGGCGACCGGAACGCCGGCCGGCATCTGCACGATCGACAGCAGCGCGTCCATCCCCTGCAGAGCGGTGGCCGGGATCGGCACACCGAGGACGGGCACGAGCGTGTGCGCCGCCAACATGCCGGGCAAGTGGGCCGATCCTCCGGCTCCGGCAATGATCACGCGCAACCCTCGCTCCGCCGCGTTCGTCGCGTAGCCGGCCATCTCGATCGGCATACGGTGTGCACTTACTATCTTGCGCTCATGCGCGATGCCGAGCTCGTCGAGAATCTGCGCAGCGTGTTCCATCACCGACCAATCGGAGATCGAACCCATCACGAGCCCGACCAGAGGGTGTGCTTCGGACCTCATAGGCCGCCGCGGCTGTAGTTCGGCGCTTCCTTGGTGATCTGCACATCGTGCGGATGGCTCTCGGCGCGACCGGCCGTTGTCACCCGCATCAGCCGCGCTCGGCGGAGTTCATCGAGATTCGCCGCACCGGCGTATCCCATGCCTGCCCGCAGGCCGCCGACCATCTGGTGCATCACGTCACCGATCGATCCCGAATACGGCACTCGACCTTCGACACCTTCGGGCACGAGCTTGCCGGTATCGGTCTCACCACGACCCTGGCCGGTTGCGTAACGGTCGTTCGCCCGGCCGCTCAAAGCGCCGAGACTGCCCATGCCCCGATAGCTCTTGAAGCGGCGGCCCTCGTAGAGCTCGAACTCGCCGGGCGACTCGTCGGTTCCGGCCAGCACGCTTCCGAGCATCACGAGGTTTGCGCCGGCGGCAATCGCCTTCACCAGATCACCCGAGTACGTGATGCCGCCGTCGGCGATCACCGGGATCCCGAGGCGATGCGCCGCCAGCGACGCCTCGTGGATGGCCGAGAGCTGCGGCATGCCGGCACCGGCAACGACGCGGGTCGTGCAGATCGAACCGGCGCCCACCCCGACCTTCACGGCGTCGGCGCCCGCCCGCACGAGAGCCTCGACGCCTTCGGAGGTGACGACATTCCCGGCCAGGATCGCGAGGTCGGGCCACGCACCGCGGATCATGGCGATCGTGTCGATCACGCCCTTGGAGTGCCCGTGAGCCGTGTCGAGGGCAACGGCGTCGACGCCGACCTGCACGAGCGCGTCAACCCGCTTCTCGACGTCGGCACCGACCCCGACGGCTGCGGCGACCCGAAGGCGGCCCCGCCCGTCGAGCGATGCGTGTGGATGGTCGCGATGCTTGGAGAGGTCCTTCACCGTGATGAGCCCGGTCAGATGACCGCGGTCGTCGACAAGGGGCAGCTTCTCGATGCGGTGACGGCGCAGCAGCGCTTTCGCCTGGTCGAGGGTTGTGCCGGTGGGTGCGGTGATCAACCCTGCTGACGTCATGAAGTCGGTGACGGGCCGCTGCTCGTCACCGGGCTCCAGGAAGCGGATGTCGCGGTTGGTGATGATCCCGATCAGCAGTCCATCGGGCGCCACGACCGGCACGCCGCTGAACCGGAAACGCGCCATCAGCCCCTCGGCTTCGCCAACGGTGGCGTTCGGTCCGACCGTGACCGGGTCGGTGATCATGCCGGACTGGCTGCGCTTCACCCGGCGCACCTCGGCGGCCTGATCCTCGGGGTCGAGGTTGCGGTGGATGACCCCGATCCCGCCTTCGCGCGCCACGGCAACCGCCATGCGCGACTCCGTCACCCGATCCATCGCCGCCGAGACGATCGGGATGTGAAGACGAATGCCGCGGGCAAGCGTCGCCGACGTGTCGACGTCGGCCGGGAGCACCTCGCTGTACCCCGGCACCACGACGACATCGTCGAAGGTCAACGCGGTGAACCGATCGAAGAGCTCGTCGTTCGTCGACGGTGCTTGCGTGTGCTCCACGGACAGACCGTGGCGTAAAGGAACTTCCTGTGTTGCGAGCAGCGGAGCGGAGCGGAGCGGCGCAGCGCCAGTAGGTACGGCGTGGACCCTGTCGTTCATGAATGAACCTCCCGGGGTAGGTGGGTGAGCGTGCGGATGAGCAGTCGATGCTCGACCGCGTGCATGCGGGCGGCGAGGGTGTCGAGGGTGTCGGAAGGGAGGATCGGCACATCCTCGACGGCCAGCACTGGTCCTTCGTCGACTCCTTCGTCGGGAACCAGGTGGACCATCACGCCGGTCGACATCCGCGCGCCTGCTCGGAACTCGTCGAAGGCACGGGCGATGGCGTTCACGCCGGCCAGCTCACCCGGGCGGGCCGGATGGAGGTTGATCACGCGGTCCGGGAACCGGTCGAGAAAGGCGCTCGTGAGGACGCGCATGAAACCGACGAGCACCACCCAGTCGGGCGACGCCGCCAACACGATGTCGGCCAACGAGCTGTCCCAGTCCCGGCGGTCGAAGGTCGGCTGCGGGCCGCGCGGGTGCGCCACGACGATCGGCACCCCTGCTTCGCGGGCGCGCACCAGGGCCGGTGCCTCCGGACGATCGGACACGACCATCACCACCGTGGCGTCGAGCGATCCGTCGGCGCATGCGTCGAGGATCGCCTGCAGGTTCGAGCCTCCGCCCGACGCGAGCACGGCCAGCCTCATGTGAGGGCCACCACACCGGCATGCTGGGCAACGACCGAGCCCATGACCCACGTCTCCTCGACGAGCGCCGCTCGGACCTCGTCCAGATCGCGGGGTGCACAGATGACGATCATCCCGATGCCCATGTTCAGCGTGCGATGGAGCTCCTCGGGGTCGAGGCCGCTGACGTCGCGTATGAGTTCAAAGAGAGGAGGAAGCGGCCACGAGCCGAGTGCGATGTTCACCCCGAGGCCTTCGGGCAGCACCCGCGGGATGTTCTCCTGCAGGCCACCGCCGGTGATGTGCACCAGGGCCTTCACCGCATGGCCTACGGGACCGTCGAGCAGCGGGCCGAGCACCGGAAGGTACGAGCGGTGAGGTTCGAGCAGCGCGTCGCCCAGCGGCACGGTGAGCGGAGCGGGCATCGCGTCGAGCGGAAGGGCGGCGAACATGCGGCGCAACAGCGAGTACCCGCTCGTGTGCGGTCCACTCGACTCCAGGCCGAGCAGGACATCGCCGGCCTGGATCGTCGGCCGCGGCAACAGGGATGCTCGCTCGGCAAGCCCGACGAGGGTCCCCGCGACATCGACGGCTCCGTCGTGGTAGACGCCGGGCATCTCCGCGGTCTCCCCGCCGAGCAATGCGCACCCGTTCAGCGAGCACGCCTCGGCCATGCCGGACACGATGTCGGCCACCTGCTCGGCGACGATCTTCGATGCGGCGATGTAGTCGAGGAAGAACAGCGGCCGGGCGTTCTGCACCAGCACGTCGTTCACGCAGTGGTTCACGAGGTCGATGCCCACGCCCCGTAGGCGACCGGCTTGCGCGGCGAGAGCGACCTTCGTGCCCACGCCATCGGTCGAGGCCACGAGCACCGGGTGCTCCATCGATTTCAGCGCCGAGATGTCGAACACCCCGCCAAAGCCGCCCACGCCGGCAAGCACGCTCGGCCCGTGGGTGGCCGACACCGCTGCCTTCAACAGGTCAACCGCACGATTGCCCTCGTCGATGTCGACGCCGGAAGCCGAGTAGCCACCCGTGCTCCGGGCGACGGCCCGCCAGCCGATGTCCCGGCGCACCTGACGGCCGACCAGACCGATCCGGTCGACGGTGGCGTACGCGGACGTGCGGGCCTCGCGTACGTCGGCCCCGACCCCGACGGCCGCCGCCACCCGTCCGGCGCTGACGACGAGTGATTCACCGTGACCGGCGCCGGTCTCATGGGCACCGGCAACACCCGCCCAGAAGACCAGGTCGTCCGAGTGCGATCCATCGCCGACATGTCCACCGGTCTGCACCGCGCCGGGATACCCGGGCGCGGCGACGACGACCGCACAGGCCGTCCGGTCATGCCAGCGCACCGTGGCCTCGTCCAGCGTTCCCGCGGCACAGGCCATCGCGATCTCGATGAGGTCGCCGTCGAGCAGCGGCAGGATCGCCTGGGCTTCGGGGTCGCCGAAGCGGCAGTTGAACTCGAGCAGACGAGGTCCGTCGGCGGTGAGCATGAGACCCGCATAGAGCACTCCACGGAAGGGACGGCCCTCGGCGGCACATCCGTCGACGGCGCGTTGCAGGACTGACGCAGTCAGTTCGACCACCAGCGACGGCGGACAGATCGGCGCCGGCGCGTACGCGCCCATGCCACCGGTGTTCGGCCCGCGGTCGCCTTCACGGAGACGCTTGTGGTCCTGCGCCGGCGGCATCGGAACCGCGCGGATACCGTCGCAGAACGCGAGGAGCGAGATCTCCTCGCCGACGAGTCGTTCCTCGATGAGCACAGTCGAGCCGGCCTCTCCGAAAGCCCGGTCCGTCAGCATGGCGTGGACAGCGTCGACGGTTTCCTCGACAGTGTCGGCGACGACGACACCCTTGCCGGCGGCGAGACCATCGGCTTTCACCACCATCGGCACGTCCTCGCCGCGGACGAATGCGACCGCGTCGTCGAGATCCTCGGCCACGAATGAACGGCTCCTCGGCACGGCGATGCCATGACGCTCGCAGAACGCACGCGACGCGGACTTCGACCACTCGAGTTCCCCAGCCGCTCTCGTCGCCCCGAACACCGCGACGCCGGCGGCGATGAGCGCATCGGCGACGCCCGCCGCCACTGCGGCGTCCGGACCGATGATGACGAGGTCCGTCCCCAGACGTCGGGCCAGCGCACAGACCGCCTCCGGATCGTCGACCCTCACCGGCTCGCAACGTGCAGCGATGCCGGCATTCCCGGGAGCCACCACCAGCTCCCCGCATCGCGGGGACTTCGCCACCGCCCAGGCAAGCGCGTGCTCCCGTCCGCCCGACCCGAGCACCAGGACGTTCACCGATCCGGGGCTCATCGGAGCACTCCCTCGAAGTTGTTCTTCGTACGACCGAACGTGACCGGCACCGGAATCGGATACTCACCGGTGAAGCACGCGTTGCAGTAGCCGTCGGTTCTTCCGATCGCCTTCATCAGCGAGGGAAGCGAGAGGAAGGCCAGCGAATCGGCGCCGATGTGCGATCGGAGTCCCTCGACGTCAAGTCGATGCGAGATCAGCTCATCGTAGGTACCCATATCAAGCCCCATGTGGCAGGGATGGGTGATCGGCGGGCAGGTGACCCGCACGTGCACTTCCGTCGCCCCGGCGTCGCGCAGCATCCGTACAAGCGGACCGGCAGTGGTACCCCGGACGATGGAGTCGTCGATCATCACCACACGGCGACCCTCGAGATTCTCGCGCAGAACGTTGAACTTCATGGCCACGCCGTGCTCACGCATGGCCTGTGTCGGCTCGATGAAGGTCCGGCCTATGTAGCGGTTCTTGATGAAGCCGTCGTTGAAGGCGATGCCCGAACGTTGCGAGAACCCGATGGCCGCAGGGATCGACGAGTCGGGGACCGGAACGACGACATCGGCATCGACCGGAGCCTCCTCGGCCAAGAGCTCGCCCAGCCGCTGACGGACGTGGTGCACGCTGGTTCCGTCCCACACGCTGTCCGGCCGAGAGAAGTACACGTGCTCGAACGTGCAGCGGGCGAGCGACGGTGAACCGAAGAGGGTGCGGCGACCGGAGGCGGAGTCGCCGGAGAGCGTGACGATCTCGCCCGGTTCGACCTCTCGGACTTCGCTGCAACCCAGCGTGGCGAGAGCGCTCGTTTCCGATGCCGCCGCCCAGCCGCCGTTCGGAAGGCGACCGATCGAGAGGGGACGGAACCCCCACGGATCGCGCACGGCGACGATGCGATCCGAGGCGAGCACGACAAGCGAGTACGCACCCTTCCACGCCGGCATGGTTCGCTCGATGCGCTCCTCCCACGAGCTCCCGCCGGCGCTCGCCAGCATCAACACCATCACTTCGGTGTCCGAGGTGGCGGCGAGCGGGAAGCCCTTTGCGAGGAGCTCATCGCGCAATTCGGCGGCGTTGACGAGATTGCCGTTGTGGACGATGCCGAGCGGACCGTGCCTCGTCTCGACCAGGAACGGCTGCGCGTTACGCACGACGGACGACCCGGTCGTCGAGTACCTCGTGTGGGCGATGGCGTGATGTCCGGGAAGCTGGCGCAGCCGTTCCTCGGTGAGCAACTGGGTCACCAGTCCGGTGTCCTTGTGGATGCGCGCACCCGTGCCGTCGGCGGTCGCCAGACCGGCCCCTTCCTGGCCGCGGTGCTGCAGGGCGAAGAGGCCGAAGAACGAAAGCCGGGCGGCCTCATGGTCTTCGGCCGATGACGGGAGGGTCACTCCGAGGATTCCGCACATCGCTGCTAGTGTCCCGATTCGTGAGTGGCTCGCGCAATTCGCGAGTCAGATTTCGTCGTGGCAAGGACGCAGGAGGCAGCGCCTGCCTTGTCCAACCGCAACGACGAGGACGCCGCCACGGCGGAATCTGGCCGGGAATTCCGCAGCAGACTTGCGATTCGGGACACTAGTTCCCGATCAATCCTGTAGAAGTAAGCGCACGAACTATTCGCTGAACGATCGGCTCCTGGGTGAGGACCAGGGGTTCACCGGTCAGTCTCTCGAACACGGCCTGATACCCCCGCGCGACGTCGTCCCACACACTCGGTGGGAGCACCGGAGGAGTGCCGTCGCCCCGGTATCCCCGCTCGGCGTATGCACGGCGGATGATCTCCTTGTCGAAGCTCTCCGGCTCCGCTCCGGCGCTGAGCCGTTCCTCATAGGTCGAGGCGTTCCAGAACCGCGAGGAGTCAGGGGTGTGGACCTCGTCGATGAGCATCAGCTGTCCTTCGGCGTCGATGCCGAACTCGTACTTCGTGTCGGCCAAGACCAGACCGGCGGCTTGTGCGACCTCGGCGCCCCGCGCGAACACGGCCAGAGCCGCATCGCAAACGTCCGTCCACAGCGTCTCGTCGACCAGTCCGCGCTCGACGACGGCGCTCACGCTCAGCGGCTCGTCATGGCCCCCTGCCGCAGCCTTGGTCGTCGGCGTGATGATGGGTTCGGGCAACAACTCGTTCTTGCGAAGGCCATCCGGGATCTGATGGCCGTCGATGCTTCGCTGACCGGCCAGGTATCGGATCCACAGCGACGTCGTAGTTACGCCGGTGATCGCGCCGCGCACGATGACCTCGACCGGGAGCGGCGACGCTCGACGGGCGACGAGCACGTTCGGGTCAGGAAGGGCGAGGGCATGGTTCGGGACGATGTCGCCCAACTCGTCGAACCACCACCACGCCAACCGGTTGAGGACCTGGCCCTTCCCGGGGACGCAACCCAGCACGCGATCGAATGCGGAAAGACGGTCCGTCGTCACGAACAGCAGTCGGTCCGCCGGGAGATCCCATCCGATGCGGACCTTGCCCTCCCGCCGGCCGGGCAACGGGAGATCGATCACGTCGAGAACGTCGGCGGGCGCGAGGCCGAGGTCCAGGTCGTCGGGACCTGCGGTCGCTTTCATCCGGCGGCCTTCACGTGTGCCACACCGGAGGCGAACAGGGGGAGGGCGAGATGGCGGTGCTCACCGCGGTGCCAACGCGGATGCTGTCGGTCGACCACATGGTTCTCCGGGTGGGGCATGAGCCCGAGGACAAGGCCGGTCGTGTCGGTGATGCCCGCGGTGTCGAGCGTCGAGCCGTTCGGATTCGTCCCGCCGGCATAGCGAAGAACCGCATGTGCGCGTATGACCCCGGCACTCGCGATGTACCGACCCTCGCCGTGGGCGACCGGACAGTCGAGCGGGTCCTCGATGCCGTTCGTCCACACGCACGGAGTATCGGTGACCGGTTCGAGTGTGACCCAACGGCACACGAACCGGCCATCGCTGTTGTGCACCAAAGATCCCGGGAGCAGACCGGAGCGGACGAGGATCTGGAATCCGTTGCAGATCCCGAGCACGGGACGGCCCGAGGCGACGAACGCCCGAAGCTCATCGGAGATCGTGCGCTCGACCTCGAGTCCGGCGAGGGCGCCGGCACCCAGCGAGTCGGCATGCGAGAACCCCCCGGCGAACACGACCATTTGGGCGTCGAGAAGGCGCTGCGGGCGTCGGACGAGCACATCCAGACGCGTCCGCACCGGATCGGCACCGGCGAGCGACAGCGCATACGCCACGTCGTGGTCGCGGTTCGTTCCGGGCGCAGAGACGACGAGGGCACGAGGTCGCGTCATGGCTGGGCCTCTCGTTCGGCGACATGGCCCCGCCAGGCGTGGAGCGCCTCGCCGAGCCCCAGGTCGATGATGACGCGATCGTCGATTCGCCACACGATCCGCGCTTCGTCGGTGAACTCGCCGATGACGGAGCCGCCGGTCCTCGCGCAGAGCTCCTCGGCGTGCTCGGGAACGACTTCGAGGAGCATCCGCCCGCTCGACTCACTGAACAACGCGTCAACGGCACCCCCCGGTGGCAGCCCATCCGTTCCGAGCGTCACGGAGACCCCGAGTCGGCCGCCCATCGCCATCTCGGCCACGGCGACGGCGAGGCCGCCGTCGCTCACATCGTGGGCCGACTGCACGAGACCGTCGGCCATCGCCTTGTGGATCGCTCGCATCCGCGCCGGAGAGTCGGCGTCACCGCCCGGGACCGCGCCGCCGCCGTCGATGCCGAGCACGGCATCGAGGACGCTCCCGCGCAACTCCGAGTGGGTCGTGCCGACGAGGACGAGAACGTCCTCCGGGCCCTTTGCGTCGCTCGTGACGATCCGGTCGGCATCGGGGACGATCCCGATCGCCGTGATCACAAGCGTCGGCGGGATCGACCGCCTCGTCCCGTCACCGGCCACATACTCGTTGTTGAGCGAATCCTTCCCGCACACGAACGGTGCACCGAAGGCGTTCGCCGAGTGACAGCACCCGGCAACCGCATCGACGAGACGGCCGAGCATCTCCGGACGGCGTGGATCGCCCCACGAGAAGTTGTCGAGGAGCGAAAGCTGCTCGGGATCGGCACCGACCGCAACGACGTTGCGCACCGCTTCGTCCACCGCCGCCTCGGCCATCCGACGCGAATCGATCACGCCGGTCCGACAGTTCATCCCGATGCCGATGGCCAACCCACGTCCGGAGGCCGCCTGGAGCGGAGCGATCACCGCGGCGTTGCCGGGCCCATCATCTTCGGCCCCGAGGTAGGGGCGGCCGACCGTCGCACCGAGGATCTCATGGTCGAAACCGCGCACGATGTCCTCATTCGACCGGACGTCCGGATGCGAGAGCACCGAGAGCAGGAGCGGCCCGGCGTTGTCGAGGATCGACGACGCATCGCGTCGATCGTGGGAGGCGGGTGCCTCGGGACGCTCGGCCACGAGCTCGCGGGTCGGACGGCCGTCGTGGAGGAAGTCGCCGGGCAGATCGACGATCACCCGGCCATCGGAGCGGACGATGAGCTGCCCGTCGTCGCGGAACGAACCGAGGTCGGCCATCGCCACGCCGTGCTCCCGGCAGATCGTCAAAAGCGCGTCGAGGTTGCCCGGACGCACGGCGAGCACCATGCGCTCCTGGGCCTCGGAGAGCCACACTTCCCACGGGGCGAGGCCGGGATACTTGCGAGGTGCCGCCCCCAGCTCCACGTCGGCCCCGAGGCTCGCCGCCAGTTCCCCGATCGCCGAGGAGAATCCACCCGCCCCGCAATCGGTGATGGCCGTGAACAGCCCGAGGTCACGGGCGTCCACCAATGCGTCGGCGACGAGCTTCTCGGTGATCGGATCGCCGATCTGCACGCTGGCGCCCGCGACATCGCCGGTCGTGGCGTCCATCGTCGCTGAGGAGAAGGTGGCGCCCCGGATACCGTCGCGCCCGGTCGCTCCCCCGAGCACGACGATCCGATCGCCCGGTTCCTGGCCGGTGAGGACGAGGTCGGCCGGCCGGAGACCGATACATCCGGCGAACACGAGCGGGTTGGACGTGAAACCTTCCTGGTGGGCGACCGCACCGGCGACGGTGGGGATGCCCATCTTGTTGCCGTAGTCGGCGATTCCCGCGACCACGCCATCGCGCACGCGCTGCGGGTGCAGCACCCCGATCGGGAGCGAGGCGATCGGCGTGTCCATCGGCCCGAAGCAGAGGATGTCGGTCACGGCAATGGGGTCGGCGGCAACGCCGAGGACGTCGCGGATGACCCCACCGACGCCCGTGTTCGCACCACCGAACGGTTCCACCGCGGACGGGTGATTGTGTGTTTCGACTTTCACCGCGATGTCGAAGGACTCGTCGAACGCAATGATCCCGGCATTGTCGACGAACGCCGATCGCACCCACGGCGCGGCGATCTCGTCGGTCGACCGACGGAGCTGCCTGAGCAACGGTTCGACCAGCGTTCCGTCGGCCCAGGTGATGCGCGCACGGAAGGTCTTGTGCGAGCAATGCTCGCTCCAGGTCTGTGCGATCGTCTCGATCTCGGCATCGGTGGGATCCCGGTCGATCGATGCGAAGAACTCACGGACCGCCACCAGCTCGCCCGGATCGAGGGCCAGACCGCGATCGCGCGACAGTGCCGCCAACTGGTCGTCCGAGAGGTTGCGGACCGGCACCACCTCCACAACGTCGTTGGTCGACGGACCGATGAAACGGGCGAGGATCGGCGTGTCGAACGAGACCTCGTCGACGATGTCGTTGTGGAGCAACGCGCCGGCGACGAGCTCCACCACGTGACGATCGAGGCCGGCGTCGAAGCGGTAGCGGGTTCCCGACCTTGCCGTCAGCCCACGGATGCCGAGCAGCGAAGCGGCCCGCGAGAACGCGTCGCCCAGCGGATCGGTGACTCCTGGACGGAGCGAGACCTCGACGAACGGGGCATCGTCTCGCCCGGCATCCGACGTTTCTGCAGCGATGGCCCACGTTCCCCGTTGGGTGGCCGGGTCGACGACGGCCTCGAGGAGCAGCTTGCGGCCCGCCTCATCGAGCGGCTCGGCGACGAGGTACAGCTCGGTGGCCGTGATCGTCTGCACGTTGCCGGCCACCGGTCCGAGCAACCGGCGGGCCCGCTCCGCCAAGCGGCGGGCCTGCGCACCGGAGTCGAGACTGTCGATCTCGAGCCTCCACTGCTCTCCGGAAGACGCCACCGCGACACCCTAGGGGCGACGGACGTTGACATTCCTTTCATCGCCGGCCTTTAATCACCGGCTTTGGGAAGACCACTCTGGGTGGGACCCACTCCCGCAAGGCACGGCGGGTGGCCGAGCCGTGACGGCCGCCACAGCGCAGAGTCTCTGACGTGACGCTTGGCTCGCGTGACATCGGTCGTTCGGGTGCTCTCGACATCTGGGGTTCACAACTCACCGTCACGATGGCTCCATGCAGAACACATTCCCCACTGTCGTCGCGCCGACCGGAACCTTCGAAGCCGCTCGCGCTCTCGAATCGATCGTCACCGAACTCGAGCTCCTCACCGACGAATCGCCGATGGCCGTGCGAGCTGACCTCGTTACCCTTCACGGTGCCCTGCTCGCCTACGAAGTCGGCGGCCACGCCACGTCGCTTCCTGCGATCGGATTCGGGATGAGCGGACGCCGCATCCTCGAGCGTCGCGTTGTGCGCGCCGCGAGGAACATGATCGGCGGGCGCGACGCACAAACAGCGGTGAACCTCGCCGCTTCGAAGATCGAGGAGCTCATCCACCTCATCGATCCTGAGCTCCGCTGCCTAGCTGCCTGACCCCTCCCCCGTGCGGCAGCGCCCTTCGGCGTTGCTTCCGACACCACCCAGCCTCGATCCGCGGTGCTTCGTCGATGGCCAAGGATCGAAGACGCAGAAGCCTCCGACTCCGTGCGCTAGACCGAAGGATGTGATCACCGCGTCGAGACTCGTCGTGCTCGCTGACGACCGCACGGGCGCGAACGAGACCGCCGGCAGCTGTGCCGAGCTCGGATGCGGGAGTGTTCCCGTCGTGATGTGGTCGGGCCTCGAGAGGCTGTCGAGCCTCCGTGATGCCGTGGTGGTGCTCGATCTCGGGTCGCGCCACCTCGACCCGTCCGGAGCCGCCAACCGGGTCGATTCGGTCACCCGGACCGCCGTCGACGCCATCGATGGGGGCTTGCGCCTGGCCCACAAGATCGACTCGACGCTTCGCGGCAACTGGGCGCGCGAGATCGTGGCGTCGCAGCGGCGAACGGGTGCGCCGGTCGTGGTCGTCCCCGCCTTCCCGGCCGCCGGACGGACGTGTCGCGACGGCGTCG
>JANMYF010000199.1:0-5163 GCA_031381685.1 Acidimicrobiia bacterium | reverse complement strand
TTGAGACAGATCTTCTTGTGGTTGTTGTGGTGGGTTGATCCAGGCGGTTTCGGGGACGGTGGGAGCGGTGGGTGGGTGGCGGAATCGGTGGGGTTGGGTGTTGTAGGCGTGGTCGAGGACGGCTTGTCGGGCGGCGCGGATGTCGTGGTGGCGTTGGGCGTGGACGTCGGCTGGTGTGTGGTAGCCGATGCTGGAGTGGCGGTGGTGGTGGTTGTAGTGGGCGAAGAATTCGTCGGTGAAGGTGCGGGCGTGGGGGAGGCTGGTGAAGTGGTCGGGGAACCGTGGCGTGGTTTTCAGGGTTTTGAATTGTGCTTCGGAGTAGGGGTTGTCGTTGGAGACGTGGGGTCGTGAGTGGCTGCGGGTGACGCCGAGATCGGCGAGGAGTTGAGCGACGGTGCGTGAGGTCATGGATGTGCCGCGGTCGGCGTGAAGGGTGAGCTGGCCGGTGGGGACGTGTTGGGTGTGGATGCTGGCGGCGATGAGTTCTTCGGCAAGTCGTGCGCTTTCGCGTGGCGCGACGAGCCAGCCAACAGCGAAGCGGGACCAGACGTCGACGATGACGTAGAGGTGGAACCAGGTCCATTTTTGGGGGCCGGCGAGTTTGGTGATGTCCCAGGACCAGACTTGGTTTGGGCCGTCGGCCATCAGTTCGGGTTTGAGGTGGGCGGGGTGTCGGGCTTGTCGTCGTCGTTCGCGGATCTGGTCGCGGGAGCGCAGCACTCGGTACATGGTCGAGATCGACGCGAGGTAGATGCCTTCGTCGAGGAGTGTGGCCCAGATCTGCGCGGGTGCTTGGTCGCAGAATCGTTCGGAGTTCAAGACCGCGACGATCTCGTTGGTCTGCTGGTCGTTGAGTGCTCGAGGGGAGCGTGGTCGTGGCCGTGGCGGGCCGAGTCTGGGTGGTGTGCGGTGGCGGCGGTAGTGCGAGGCGCGTGAGCGGCCAAGCGCGGTGCAGGCTCGTTGACGGCCCACAGTGAGGGCGAGTTCGTCAATCGCGGTGTCGATGATGTCGTCTACGAGGCGTCGTTGTCCGCGCTCTTGGAGAGCTGTTCCAAGAGCGCTTGCACTTTTCCCTGGACCTCGATGATCGCTTGTGCTTTGGCGAGTTTGACCTTCAAGCGTTCGTTTTCGGCTCGGAGCCGGGCGACCTCGTTGGCCGACGGTGCGCCACGGCCGCCTTCAGAAGAACGGCCGTCGGTCACGACCAGAACGCCTTCGCGATGTTGTCGTCGCCAGTCGGTGATGAGCGATGAGTACAGGCCCTCACGGCGCAGGAGTGCGCCCTTCTCGCCGGCCTCGCTACAGCGGTCGTACTCGGCCAGGACCGACAGCTTGTAGTCCGCGCTAAACGTTCGCCGTTCCGGCCGTTCGGCCCGTGGGCTCTTCGGTGCCCGAAGCGACTTACGACCACGCTCCTCAGTCTGTCCCGTCCGTACAGGACTCGACACCGCAGAACCCATCTCCTGCCTCCATGCTCGGATCCATCACCAAATTTGTCTCACCGAGTATTGACCCAGAGGGTATCGGGTTGCCATTCAGAAGAAGTTTCGAATTCTTTCGAACGGATTGCGGGAACCCGCACCTCTCCTCGGATCCCCGATCGCCACCCCTGCCTTTGGCTGCTCCGTGATGTCTTGCGCTGAGCGTTCTCGGGTGGTCCGCACGCAGGCGGCGATGCGCCGAAGAGCCAGCGGCCTGGGGCAACCGAGGTGGCCGTTTTCGTTTTCCGTTCGCGTAACGTCGACTGATGATCATCGTTGCTGGTTGGCTTCGTGTCGCTCCGGAGAATCGGGACGTCTACCTCGGGGAGTGTCGCTCAGTCGTTCAGGCCGCTCGTTCCGCTCCAGGCTGTATGGACTTCAGCCTGTCCCCTGATTTGCTCGATCCAGAACGAATCAACGTTTTCGAGCGATGGCAGACGGTCGATGCAGTCGAGCGGTTCAGGGGTTCGGGACATTCGGGTGATCAGCAGACAGCCATCATCGGAGCCGAAGTGCTTCAGCACGAGATCGCTTCGTCGGTGAGCCTGACTTGACCTCACCGAGCTGGCGGTCCGGCATTAGAGAGCTCCTCCCAACGGCCACTCATCAGCAAGAACAGCGAAGACATCCACGTCCTTACGTTGCCCCTGCCAGACGCCGTAGGCACGAAGCGTGCCCTCATAGGTGAAGCCGGCTCGGCGTGCGACCGCGGCCGAAGCCGCGTTCTCGGACTGGATTGTCAGGAAGACGCGAGCCGCTCCGATCTCGAACAACCAACCCGTCATCATCGTTACGGCGCGAGTGGCAAGCCCGCGTCCCCTCGCACCTGCCGCCAACCAGTAGCCGAACTGGGCTACGCCGGTGCTCGACCAGTGGTCGATGCCGCACATGCCGACTGTCTCGCCCAAGGCCGCATCAACGATCACGAAGGCGGCCCCCGTTGGATCACCCTCGACCTCGAATCTTCGCCAGCTCCGCTCAATGCGCTCGATGATCGCGATTGCGTCAGTGACCGACGTGGGCGCCGGACCGTTGTAGCGCTCGATTGCTGGGTCCCTCCATGCTTCAGCCATGAACCCCGCATCCGAGAAGTTCCAAGGTCTCAGTACGACCGCATCGTCGGACAACGTGACCCGTGATCTCTCACCGTCGGGCTCCGCCACGTCGGCTCGCCCGTCGACCCCAACCTCAGAATCCGGACACTCCGACTCGCCCATCCAGCTGACGCTACGACCTCCGGAGCGGTCGGACCGTGTCGGACGTCCCGGTCAAGGTCTTTCAGTAACGCCCTGCGCGCTTAGTAACTAGCGCTAAGCCGACCTTCGACGCACTGACAGTCCCGGCGTTAGCGGCACCGGGCGGCTCCCGGTTCGGACCGTGGCTTTGGGCCGGGTGGCGGTCTTCGTCGTTGGTTTCGTTGGCCGCGCCGGCACCGACAACGACTTCAAAGCGGCCGTGGTGTTCCCCCGCATGTGAAGCGTCGGTATGTTTCACCGGCGAGATCTTGGTCGTGAGCGGGACTCCGTAATGCCAAGGGCTACTTCGGGCCGTGCACCGTGACGGTCCCGCGGGAGTCATCGACGGTGATCATGGCCCCGTCGGCGATCGACGTAGAAGCACCGGTTGCAGTTTGACCCGGATCGGTCGAGCGGTCGACGGGTCTTCAGTCCCGGTGAACGCAGACCCTGCGATTGCGGACGTGCATCGTGTCTGGAGTGAGTGGGTGGTTACCGCTCTGCTGGCTATGTGGGGCTGGTGTAAGTCCGAGAGGGCGTGATGAGGACGGCGGTGCGGTGTTCGTCGCGCATGGTTTGGTCGTAGGTGTCCCAGTTGTCGTGCGTGCCGCCGGCGGCGGTGAAGATGTCGCGCAGGAGGAGGCGGAGTTGTTCGCTGTTGATGCCTGGGTCGGGGTCGTCGGGCCCGATCAGGGTTGCTGTTCCTTCAACGGTGGCCCACCGCCATCCGACCCGCGCGACGATGGAGATGGTTGGGTCGGACCGAAGGTTCGTGAGCTTGCGTGTTCGTCCTGCGGCGACGAAGGCGACCGATTCGGTGTTGTCGAGTGGTGAGTGAAGGACACCGGCGTTGACGACACTGGTCTGGGGGGTGTGGTCGGGGCGTCGGGTGACAACGACGCTCAGGCCGTGGTCGAGCGGTACGAGGTTCCTGAACGGGTCGAGGTCGATCATCGGTTCTGGTCCTTTGCTGTCGTGTTCATGGTCAAAGACAAAGACCTACACCCAAGCCCGGATGTGTCGAGCGAAGTCGTTCCGTAACGATCTGCGCGCGTGGCACCGATGCCGCAACCGGCGCCGATGACCAAGGCGACCTTGCCCTGCAGCACACCATGAGGGCGTCTCAGGCTGGGGTCGTGCCTCGGGAAGGGCGATTGCTGATGCTCGACCGAGGGAATCGTCCTGCAGCTTGTTCATGACGACGACGTGTTCGTTTCGTCATGATGCCCGGGAAACACATCCGTCTCGGACTTGTGCCAGACCGGCGAATCGCCAGCCGTTTCGACGTTGAACCCATAGTCGTAGACCAGCGTCCCTCCGAAAGTCGCACCGACCGACACCAGCAACGCGACGACCACAGACAGGATCACGATTCCGCGGGGAGTGACCACTTCGCGGTTGTAGCTGTTGAGGCGCCACGCCACATTGATCAGCGCCAGCACGGTAACGGTGAGCATGATCGTGGCGTGGGTGTTGATCGTACGACGAGCCTGCGTGCCTCCCTCCGACGACTTCCACGCGTCCCACAAGCCCGTCAAGGCCGCGAACACCGATACAGCTGCACCTGCCACGAACGTGAACGTCGCGGCGTGCCACATCTCACCTGCCCACCCACGATCCTCACCACCGATCAACGACACCACATCGAAGCCTGCACCGAGGACATATGCGGCGATCGGAACATCCGTCAACGGCGGATGCAACGGCTTCCCCGACCAGCCACGTGGCCCTTTGAACGTGCGGCCTTTCCAGGTCAACGTCGGACGAATCGAGAACTTTCTCATCATCAGCCTCGACTCACTCGTGCTTGACTTTTGTCGGGGGTCGGGTACTTGCCGGTCTTCCTTTCGCCTCGGCGGTTCAGGTCTTTTCGGAACGACCAGACGTTCGGGATGGAAGTTGGCGCGTGGTGCTGCGCTGAGGATGGCATCAGATCTCCAGAGTTCGATGTCGATTCTGCCAGTCGATACCCTTCTCGTGGCGCGGGAAACATCGCCCGAACGCCTCGCGGCGGCCGAGCGCGCCGCCAACGCCGCGAACACCGTCGCGCAGAGTGAGATTGCGGCCAAACAGTCGGCGCTCGCATCGGCCCGAACACCGCTGCCCTCGGGTGACGGTCAAGTCATCGACGTTGCCAGTCTCCAAGCCAAGATCAGCGCGGCCGAAGCAGACCTCGCAACCGCACGAGCCAATGCCGAGAATGTGAGAACCACGAGCGAGCAAGCGATCGCCGAAGCTCGATTTGTGCTCGTCAGCTCACCTGATCTCGCCGACCGGACACGTGCTCAGGCTTCGGCGGCCAACGCGGCCGCCGAACGCGACGTCGCGGCAAAGCAGGCCGCGCTCGACGCGCTCCGCATGGACTGCATTGACCGGGTACTACTCATGGCTTCGGGTCGAAGAGCCTGCGGATCATCGGCTCGTAGTAATGAAGCGACGGCGAGACG
>JANMYF010000085.1:0-15991 GCA_031381685.1 Acidimicrobiia bacterium | reverse complement strand
GAGGAGGCCCTGTCGATCGGCCTCGCGAACTACCTCGTCGAGGCCGACGATCTCCTGCCGTTCTGCCGCCGCTACATCGAGCGGCTGGCCACCACGTGTTCGCCGACATCGATGGGCATCATGAAGCGACAGGTCTACGAACAGTTGCACGCGGGCCTCGGCGCCGCCGAACGTGACGCCGCCCGCCTGATGGTCGAGAGCTTCGGACGCCCCGACTTCGCCGAGGGCGTGCGCTCGTTCCTCGAGAAGCGCCCGCCGAGCTTCGCCCGCCTTCCGCGCTGACGCGGCGTCGGATGCCGATCGGCGGAGCGTCGACCGGTGGGTCAGTTCTTCGGCATCTCGTGCGCGTCGATGCTGGACACCACGTCGGCGTGATTCGGGTGATCGTGCTCGACGTGGTCCTTCACCTCGGTGAGGTAGAGGAACTTCAGCTCGCAATACGGGCACTGGTGCACGCTTGAACTCTGCATGGTGGGCATCCTTTCCTTGTGGGGTGGTCGAGTCGGGTGGTCGAGTGCGGTGGGGTCGGCGGAGCAGGCGCTTTGGCTAATGCTGCCATCTACGCCGTCTGCGTCGCATCCTCGGTGATGACCGGATGGTCCGAGGCGACGAGCACCGAGCCATGGCCGGCTCGGACGACCGCGTTCGCCGTCGATCCAAGGAGCAGGCGGCTGAGACCGGTGAGGCCGCGAGTACCGAGGACGGTGAGGTCACGGGGTTCCCGGCGCAGCTCCTCGGCGATGCAGGTGGCGGGACGTCCACTGTCGGACCTGAGGCGCGGCGTGATCCCGGCGGCAGCGAGCAGGTCGACGGCATCGTCGACCGCCCGCCGATGGCCGATTCCTTCGTCGACGTGCATCACGGTGACCTCGGCGTCACGGCTGAACGGGAGGGCGATGAAGGCCCGGAGCGCCGTCTGGGCATGACCGGATCCGTCCACGCACACCAAGACGTTGCGAACCGGTCGGGCCGAGCGGATGACGGCGAGGGGTGCCGGCGGATGATGCACGAGCCACTCGGCGGTGCTCCCCAGGAAGCTCGGTGCCGGCCGCCTCTCGTTGCGGTCGCCGACCACGATCAGCGACGCGTCGGTGCGCGCATCGAAGACGAGCCGAGGATCGCGCTCGATGGCAAGGTGACGCAGCTCATGGAACCCCGCCTGGCCGAGGATCGTGCGGGCGTGTGGCGAACTCCACTCGCGATACGCAGCCTGCTTGTCGGGCAGTGGGAGCGACGGCATCGTTGCGGTGATGATCTCGAGGTCCCAGCCCTCCCATCGATGGTTCGCCACCCACAGGCACGCCACGTCGGCACTCGCCGACCCGTCATCACCGAAGACCATCAAAGGGGTCGTGACCCGGGTGTCCGAGAGGGTGTTCATGGACCTCACGCTCCTCGCGTTGCCTGCTCGCCGGCGAGCCGACGGGTTCTGGGTTGATCGTGTTCCACAGAGGCGAGGGGCGCTAGGGCAGTCGGGTACAGCCCACCGCCCCCATTGCGCACGGGGGGGAGGTGACCAAGGTCCCTAGTTCCCTTCCCTGATGCCCCGCACGCTTGTTGTCGAGAAGACACCCGAGAGGATCGGTCATGAGTGATGCAGAGAAGCGGGTCGTTGTCGGGGTTGATGGATCGCCCGTCGCTCGTCGCGCGTTGGAGATCGCCGCACGTGAAGCGTCGATACGCGGAGCGCGGCTGGAGGTTGTCGGAGTATGGGCCTTCCCGGTCTACGTGGACTTCGTCGGTGGCGTGTATCCGCTGCCTGGAGAGGTCGGCACGACGATCGAACGCGAAGAGGAGCTCCTCGCCGGCGAAGTCAGCGCCGTGCTCGGGCCGTCTGCCACGAACGTCACGCTGCTCACTCCCTGCGGACATGTCGCGAAGGAATTGTTGGCCGCGGCCGAGGGCGCTGATCTGCTCGTGGTCGGCTCTCGGGGACGGGGCGGGTTCCGTTCGGCTGTTCTCGGCTCAACGGCGACCTACTGCGTCCACCACGCCACCTGCCCGGTGATGATCGTTCGGGCGGAACCGCAGGAACACGACTGACCGGTCGGACTCGTCGTTGGGGTGCCGGTCCCGGTAAGGTCCGGGGCGGTTCAATCCCCCACGGAGGTATGCGGTGTCTGTACAGACGACTGACCTGATCGAGACCGATCAGGCGAACGGAACCCAACCGGCTACCGTGACGCACCGGACGTTCTGCCGGTTCTGTCATGCGGCGTGCCCGATGGAGATCGACGTGGTCGACAACACCGTCGTGTCGGTGCGCGGCGACAGCAACGACCCCCTGTTCGGCGCCTACACCTGCATCAAAGGTCGCAACCTCGGTGCCCAGCACCACAACCCACAGCGCTTGCGCACCGCACTGAAGCGCAATGTCGACGGGTCGTTCACGCCGATGCCCACATCGGTAGCGCTTGACGAGATCGCCGAGAGGCTGATGGCGCTGCTCAACGAGCACGGGCCACGCTCGATGGCTTCCTACTGCGGCACGGCGACGTTCCAGAACGCCGCGGCGCATCCGGTCATCCGGGCCTTCCACAAGGCCACCGGTTCGCCGTCGTTCTACACCTCGATCATGATCGACCAACCCGGCAAGTTGGTCACGCCGCTGCGTCTCGGTACCTGGGCCGCGGGGATGCAGGGCTGGTCCACGGTCGATGTGTCGCTCGTCGTCGGCTCCAACGTCGTGGTCTCGATGTTCGCGCAGGCCGGCGGCCCGACATTCATCAACCCGCTTGCCGCGCTCAAGCAGGCGAAGAAGCGCGGCGTCAAGCTGATCGTGATCGACCCTCGTCGTACCGAGACGGCGATGCTCGCTGACATCCATCTCCAGATCACGCCGGGTGAGGATCCGGCGTTGCTCGGTGCCATGATCAAGGTGATCCTCGACGAGGGCCTCGCCGATGTCGAGTTCTGCGACCGCTGGGTCGATGGCCTTGACCGTTTGCACGAAGCGGTCGGCGATTTCGACCTCGACTGGGCGGCGTCGCGCAGCGGAGTTTCGGCCGACGACATCGTCGCGGCCGCGCGAATGTTCGCGGCCGGCCCGCGCGGAACGGCGATGTGCGGCACCGGGCCGAGCATGGCGCCACATGGCACATTGCTCGAACACCTGGTGCAGTCGTTCAACGTGATCGGCGGGCGGTACTCACGCGAAGGCGAGATGGTGCAGTGCCCGACGGGCGTGCTGTCGTTGAACGAGAAGCCCCGTCCGCCGAAGGCCCAGGTGAGTGCGCCGCGGCCCGAGTTCCTCACGAACGGCTCCGAGGCTCGCGTCAAGGGACTGCACACCATCCTCGGACAGGGTCCGACGGCGGCGCTCGCCGATGAGATCCTTCTCCCCGGCGAGGGCCAGATCCGCTCGCTGTTCACCGTCGGTGGTAACCCGGTGGTGGCGTGGCCGGATCAGGCGAATGTGATCCACGCATTGGAATCACTCGACCTCCATGTCGCCCTTGACATCACCGTCTCGGCGACGGCGCGGTTGGCGGACTATGTGATTCCGTCGAAGCTCAGCCTCGAGCGTCCCGACGTTCCGACGAACGTCGACCGCTGGTGGGAGGACCCCTACGTCATGTACACCGACTCGGTGCTCGAAGCCGACGACGGGATGGTCGACGAGGCCGGGCTCTTCGTCGAGCTCGCCAAGCGGATGGGCCTCACCCTCGATCTGCCCGGCGGCGCCATCACGCCGGACGAGACTGTTTCGGGCAATGACATCCTCGAGCGCAGCTATCCCTACGTGCGCGTACCGTGGTCGGAGATGCGTGCCCAGGTCGGGGGAGTCGTGCACGACGACCTTCGCATGGAAGTGCTTCCGCCCGACGACGATGCCGCCGCACGGTTCCAGCTCGTGCCCGACGGAGTGTTCGAGGAGATCCGGGGCATCCGTGCGTCGGCGAACTCGTACGAGGACCTCGACGGTTTCGATGCGCTCGTCTACACGCACCGCATGGCATCTCGACGGCTCAAGGGTGTATTGAACTCTGCCGGTCGCGAGCTCGAAGTGCTGCGGAAGAAGGAGACGACGTCCTACGCTCACGTGAATCCGACCGACCTTGTCCTGTGGGAGGCCGTCGACGGCGACCTGTTGGAGATCACCTCGACTCGCGGCTCGGTGCGCGCGGTCGCGAAGTCGTCGCCCGACGTGAAGGCGGGCACCGTCTCGATGGCCCACGCGTGGGGTGATCTTCCGGGTGATCTCGGTCCGGCGAGCGATCCGTACACCCTCGGCGACACCACCGGTCGACTCAGCGATGCCGGGTCGGCCTACGACGCAATCAGCGGACTCCCGCTCATGAGCGCGATTCCCGTCCACGTCCGCAAGGCCGTGTAGTACCCACCGATCCGGCCTTTCTGGGCCAGCGCATGCTCGCTACGAGGCGAGAAGCAACCACACGCTTCCGGCTAGCGCCGTAACGAAGGGCGCGGCGGGGATGGCCCGGAACCACCAGCCGGCGTTCGTGAGGGGATCGAGTTGTCGTTTCGGGCGGGCGTTCGCTCGATAGCGCGGCGGCAGTATGTCGAGACGGCCGTCGAGTTCGGCCAGTTCGGACCGGAGGCGCGAGACCACGAACATGTCGCCGACCGACAGCATCGTGCCGAACACGAGCGCGAATTCGATGATGGCGAGCGGGCCGTAGGTGACCGAGGAGTCAGCCTGGCGCAGCGCGCCGAGCATCAGCAGTGCGATGCAGACAAGAAGCGCGAAGAAAACGGCGTGCAACAACACCGCGAAGCGTCCCGTCTCTCGCATGGCTGAAAGTCGGATGGCTCGATTGGCCAAGTTGCGCCGATCGCCGCGTGCTGAGGAATACAACGCCGAGACGATCGGGAACGCCCAGAGAGTTGCCGGCACTGCTCCGAACAACCCCCAGGCAGAGAACCGGAGCCCGGCGTGGTTCAGCGAAGGATGGCCGACGAACTCGCGCAAACCGGTGTTCGACGTGAAGACGAGCATGACGATGGCAGCGCCGCCGAAGAGCGCCAAGGCAGCGATGACAAGCCACCGAGGTCGCGAAAGACCGAGTAGGCGCCTGCAGTACAACAATCCGAGCAGCGCAGCCGGACCGGCCGCGGCTGCGACGACCGGGAAGATCCACTGCAGGATCTGGTAGCTGCCGGTCTCCTGCACGATGCACGCCTGCCCGGGGTTGCACGCGCGGTAGCTCATGGAGAGCCAGCCAACAACGCCACCCGCAATCGCCAGGACCGCCATAGTGACGGCGATCAGCGAACGAGGCCCAATCCTTGGGATTTCGATGGGCTCTTCAAGGCCCTCACGGGCCGCCCGCTCGTCATCGATCTCCACGAGGTAGGTCCTGATCGTGGCGACCAGGGCCTCCATGTCCCGTTCGTCGTGCAACGGCATGGCCAGCTGTTCGGAGATCTGGTGGATTGAGTCGTGGACTTCGGACTTCAACGGGTGCGCGGCGCCGGCGTAGAGGACCGGCACGACCTTCTTTCCGAGGCGGTAGGCAGCAGAGAGCTCTCGGACGATCCAGCAAGACGGGTCGGTGATTCGTGCGGGACCCTCCGGTTGCTCGCCACGCCATACTGGGCCGATCATCGCAACCACAACATCGGACCGGTCGATCTCCTGGTCGAGCGCCTCGTTGAGCTTGACGCCGGTTCGCAGTTCCAGGTCGTGGAACTCGGTGTCCACACCGGTGACGTCGTCCAAGGAGCGAAGCGCCTGGGCCAGCCAGCCTACGCCGTATGGCCCGTCCTTTCGTCGGTACGAAATGAAGACTCGAGCCACGCGGTCAGTTTTGCAGACCGAGTGCAAGAACGTTGGGCGGAGGCCGTCTACTGCCGCGGGACCGGACGAAAGCGCCGACGCTTCTGCGGGCGCGGCGTGTTCTGACCAGTCAGAAGCCGCTTGAGAACGCGAGCACGCGCACCCAGACGCCACGGACCGGGGTCGGCGCGAAGTCGCGCTCGATGCGTGTGCGGAGTTCCGTGTCAGTGGCCAACTTGTCGGGTGCCAGGATCGCCATCGTGGCGCGGTCGATTTCGTCGGGTCTGACGCTTCGGCGCATGACCGGATCCGACGGGTTCGTGCTCAGCACCCACTCCGTCGAGGTCGTCCGTTCGGTGATCTCCCGAAGACTCGCGAGCTGAGCGGAGTTCGTCCGACGAGCTGCGAGCCCAGCCGTGGCAAGGGCGCCCACAAGCATCACGACGGCGAGCCCGATAGCGGCGCGATCGGCGACGGAGTCCGACGGGACATGACGCACCATGGGTATCGGGCGCCGCGGCGCGACGTCGAGCCCGGAGAATCGCTCGTTCGCCGTCTTGGTCGGCCATGCTGCTTCGGCGACGCAGCAGAGCGCGACGAGAACAGCGACGAATCCCGTCCGACCTACCGGTGCATCCGCCAGCAGGGCGCCGGTCAGTGCACCGACAAGGGCCGTGAGGAGCATGGTGTTGACTCGGGCAATCGTTCGACGGATCGCGTTGTAGAGCCCGGGGAACCACGACGTCGCCGCGCCGATGCCGAACATGATCGCGATGGTTGCGAACGGGCTGACACGAAGATCGCCGAACGTGTGCGGATGCGCGGCGAAGGCGAACCCCGGAACGTCGATCCCCACGTGTGCGGCGAACGCGGTCCCCGCGACGGACGTCAACGTGGCCGAGATCGTGACCAGCAGGGAAACGAAGAGGTGGGCAACTTCATCGGCCGGATTCGCCGGACGAAGCGAGCGGATCGTGACGGCTACGAGCACGCCGGCGGCCGCCAGCGCAGTCGTGGGCGCGCTGAGCGCGGCGATGCCCAGTGCGAGCCCGGCGAGAACGGGCTGAACAGGGCCCCGGGGCGGGCGGACGAGGAGCGCCATGCCGCCGAACAGGAACGGGGCCCCCACCGTGGCGATGTCCATGAATCGGACGCCCTGGGAGAGCGACGCCCCTGCGGCGAGGAGAACCACGAGTGCCATGCGTCGGTCGGCTCGGACCCGAAGGGCAACACTTCGATAGGCGAGGGGAAGCGCTGCCACGGCGAACATCAGGCCCATCCAGCGCGACGCCAAGAGCGTCCCGGCGTTGGCCGCCCGCATAGGCAGAACCAGCCACTGGAGGATCGATGTCGCCGATCTGGACGGGAAGGCGGCGCCGTTGGACGCGCGGTCCCAGGCGGACTGAAGCGTCGTGATCTCGACATCGGAGTATCGGGCTCTCGCCATCGATGCCCCGGTTGCGACAACCACCAGTCCGACGGCGACCGCGGCCGCGGTCGAGCGAACGTCTCGAGTGCGGCGGCCGTGTCTCGGGCGTGCGACTGGTAGGGAGTAGGCGAGCGCCGTCACCAAGAGGGAAGCGGGAATCAGTGCAGCCGGCTTCCACCAGCGCGCATACAAAAGTACTTCGCTCGCCAGCACAAGCCACGCGATGCCAAGCGCGATCGAGATCGACACCGGTCGTACCCTTGCCTCCGGCAAGAGGTGGCGCGCAAGCGCGCGTCCGGGTGCGACGACGAGAACGACGATGACGAGAAGAGCGGCGAGCGCCGTTGCCGTGGTCGCAAGGTCGGGGATCATCGGGCGAACTTCTTTGCCGCGAGCTCGAAGATGACGGCGTCAGGGTTCTCGAGGGCGACCTTGAAGCGCGGCGACGACCGCAATGCGCTCTCGATCCGATCGAGCGCCTCGGGAGGGAGGGTTCCCTCGGCCTCGATGTCGGCCTTTTGGCTCCGCGTGATCACGACGTACCCTGCTCCGAAACGCGTGTCCTCGAACCATTCGCTGAGTCGGGCGGCGGGATCGTCGAGCATTCTCCGTACGCTGTCGCGCGGCTCTTCTGTCAGGCGCACGTGGACGAAGCGTTCGTAGTTGCGGAACTGCGATGGGAAGTTGCCGTTCCCCTCGACGAGCAGTGTCTGGCTATAGGCATGATCGGCCAGGTAGTCGGCGGCGGCGACCTCAGATGGAGTGAAGTGGTAGCTGCGGTCCTTGCCGAAGTGGGCGAGCATGAATCCGAAGAAGAGCGCTGTCGACACGGCGGCCACCCCGACGAACCGGAGGACCGAACGGGTCCTATCCGGCCCGTCGTTGAATGCCCACGCGGCGAACAGCGAAAGGAACGGGACCGAGAACAGGAATGCCCGGAACACGATCTCCCCGCCGAACTCGTTCGCCACGACGAGAAACGCGGGGGCGGTCAGCAGAATGATGGCGACGACGTCTCGATGCCCGGCTCGCCATCGGCGCGCCAGGCCGACCAAAGCGACAACGGCGATGAGGACGACAACGCACCGCCCGGCCAGCGACACGATCGCCTGTCCGCTGCTCTGCGCGCTCGTGTCTCGAAGCGTTGCCTCGACGTTGCGCACCGGTGCGCCGAACGATCGCAACGTCGACGCGATGTTGTCGGACATGAAGGGTCGTGCCGGGCCGATCAGCCAGGCGAACTGGACGACCAGCAGTCCCACCGCGAGCTTGCCGGTACGGACCAAGCGGCTGAGTGCGAGTGTCGCGATCACGACGAGGAGAAGCGCCGGGGTGACCTGATGGCTCGAGATGATCGCTGCGCCGATGGCGAGAAGCAGCGGGAGTTCGATCGCCCGGGTACCACTCGGTGCGAGTGGTTTCCCCGGTCTGCGACGACCTGCCGGCAGACGGCTGACCACGAGCGCGACGAGAACGAGGTAGAGGAAATACGCCATGGCCTGAGGTGAGAAGTAGTCCTGGCCGACCCAGTTCGCGAGGAAAAAGAACCACGCCGCCGTCCAGGTCACGCGGCGACTCGCGCCGAGCGCCGGAAGGATGAGGAGCAGGGCGCCGAGATTGAGGAGGTTGACGACAACTGGCGTCAACATCGCGAGCGGTACCGCGTTCTTCATGCCGGAGAGGTCGACGAGCGAAGCATTCGCCGAGAAGAACCCGGGCCAGTTGTGGTATACGTCGAGTGAGTTGATCCGGGGGTTCACCGACGATCGCCGCGTGATGTAGTCGACGATGCCGACGTGCTTCCACGCCCAGGAGTATCGGAGCGTCCCGTACAGCACCGGTGACGCGGCGTGGATAAGCACGACGAAACCACCGAGGAGGACCCACAGGCGTCGTTCGTCGAGCACCGGGCGCGTAAGCGCGCTGACGATCGACGCAATCAATGCCGCGATTGCGATCCAGCCCGAGATGGGGAGCACGGATACGAGTCCGATGTCAGTCATCGAATCCACCCGGATCCGATCGAGCGACCACCACCACAGCCCGCCGACCCCGACGAGCACCAGCGACCCCTGAACAACGCCGATGAGCGACCGTTCCCGGAAGGCCGCGGAAAGACGCGCCCAACGACCTCGGTCCCTCCCCGCGACCGGGAACCCGGTGTCGCGTCCGAGCTCCTCGACGACATGCACGACGTTGCGGCTGAGCCACACGCCGACGGATCCGTATCGCTTCGCCTTCAGGAGGTTGGATTCCGCATGACCGAGCCACGCCAGGAGCGTCAGGTGGCGAATCGAGAGCCCCGACGCCGACCAGCCCCCCTGCTCGAGGAGAGCGATCTCCGCCGCGTCGAGGTCCCGTGTGCCGTTGCAGAGCTCGATGACGAGATCTCCGAGCTCGCGTCCCTCGCGGGCCCGGCGCAGACCGAGAACGAAAAGCATGAGGTCAACCGCAGGGATGCCGCAGGCATGCGAGCGTTCCCAATCGACGAGACCGGACACCTCCGACGCTTGCCGATCGAACAAGACGTTCCCCGGTGTGAGATCGCCATGTACGCGAGCGACGTCGAGCTCCCGTCCCATCAAAGCCGAATGGAGCTCGCGCTCGATCGCTTCGGCACCGGCCAGGTAGGACGCCGACGGCGCTCGAAGCGCGGACCGCATCGTTGCCAGGGGGAGAGACACCCACGACGCCACGGATTCGCTGCCTACTGTCACCCGATCGGCGCTTCGACTGTAGAAGTCCGACATGCTGCGCCCGAGCGACGCGAGTCCGAGATCACGGCGGGCCGTGCTGGTCAGCGAGTCACTCGTCAGGACGCCGTCGCAACGTGTTTCGATCACGAACGGTCGAGCGACGTCGGCAACAGCCGATCGCACCGCGGGCACAGCGAAACGCAAGCCGTGAAAACGACGGTCCGTGCTGATCTCACGTAACGCCGCGACATGATTCCGGAGTCCTGCTCCGGCGGTCCGCCGGGTGGCCAGCTTCACGATGGCCGGTCCTTGCTCTCCGACGACCTCGGCGATCGTCACGTCGTTGTGCACGGAAACCAAACGAGCGTCGTTCGAGTGCACCGACTCCGGGAGCTGAAGGGCGGCCAGTCGGAAGGGAAGGAGGTATTCGGCGCGTCGGCGACGCGTGGCGGCCCGGACACCGGCGAGTCGATCGATCAGCCCATCGAGACCGGCTGCAGCGTCGGTCTCCGTGGCCGCCACGGCAGAGTCCGTCCTTCCGCCGATGCGGCGCAGCGCTCCAGCGACGGCGAAGGATGCCGCAACACAGGTCTGTCCGGCGAGTACGCCAAGGCCGACGCCGTTGAGACCGTGGCGTTCCTGGAAGACAGCGGCGAGCCCGACGCAGAGCACGAAGATCGCCGCGTGTCCGCCGATCACGATCCGCATTCGGCCCAAGACCCGCGCCCGGCTGAGCGTGAGCGAGGTGAAGGTGTAGGGGAGGGACGAAAGGGCGAGAAGCTGCAGAAGGACCGTTGCGTTGGTTCGGTAATCCCGGCCGAACACACCCTGCAACCATGGCGCTGACGCGATCACCATCACGGCCGCGGGCGTCACGAGGCCGAAGGCCTGCCGCGTCGAACGGCGTTGGAGATCGGCAAGTGACCGCTGGTCTCTCGCGCCTTCGGCGACGAGCGCCGCGCCGATGCACCCGCTGACGAAGTACAGGCCGTAGGCGATCTGGGCGGCGAGGTAGTAGTAGGCCGCGGCCTCAGCACCTGACCGGCGCAGCACGAGCAGCGGTAGCCCGTCGATCGTGGCGATCCACAGAAGGGTCGCGACCTGGTCGGCGAGTGAGAACCGGATGACCGCCCGAAACGGAGCGGCCTTGGCGACCGATGAACGCACGCGTGGCAGCAAGACCCGGAAGATGCCTGTGTTCACGACGGCGATGAGCGCGAAGGTCGGTATTGCCCACGAAAGGAACACGCCCCAATTGGGGGAGATCGCGACGAGCGAGACCAGGAGACCGATCTTCACAACGGCAAAGGCGATGTTCTCGGCCGGCACCCACTCCGCATGACCCAATCCGACGAGGACGCTGTCCTGGAGGACGAAGACCGACCAGGCAGCAAGCGTGGCGAGGAACACGATGACCGCGCCCGCGTTGTCGCGGAGGAACAAGAGATCGGGTGTCCAGATGCGGAGTCCCACGAGGAAGACCGTCCCGGCGAGGATGGCGCAGGTCCCGGCGACTGCGTAGGAACGGACGATGAGGCGGCGGGTTGTCGAACCGGCGGTCGGGATGAAGCGGAGGAGCCCGTTCTTGAGTCCGAGATTGGCGATCCCCGCAAGAAGTGTCGTGGCGGCGACGAGGGCCGAGCCGACGCCCACGGACGCCGTGCTGAGACGGCGGGCGGCGACGAACCAGAAGAGCCCTCCGAGCGCCGAGGTGGCCAGTGAGCTGAGCACCAGTGCGTAGCCGGCGCGCAGGACGGGGACCCGGAGCTGGGAGCGCAACCGTGAGGTGACCGTGATCGTCATCGCTCAGCTCGCCCAGACCGTGACTCGGTCGATCTCGAACGTTGCCGGGAACGTTGTGCCCGATTTCGGTGGACCCGCCCAGTCGCCGCCAACTGCCAGATTGGCGATGATGTACATCGGTTCGGACGGCACTTCGCGGCTTCGGATCTGCCACCGAACGACCCCGTCGATGAGCCAGCGAAGCGAGCCGGGCTGCCAGTCGAGTGCGAACACGTGCCAGTCGTTCGAAGTGTCGGCCGCGGTCGTCCGTGCGCCGCGGTCCTTCGCCCTGCCGGACTTGTCGCGCCAGTGGAGATGCATGCTCACGATGTCGGGCTTCGACCCACGGACCTCGGCGAGGTCGATCTCCGGCAATGAGTCATTCGTCGTCGGCAGGAGCCACAACGCGGGCCACAGGCCGGCACCCTTCGGGATTCGGGCTCGGACCTCGAGATAGCCGTAGCGATACGCGAACTTCGGCTCGGGACGGGTGGCCGACACCCGACCTGTGGTGACCATGCCGGATCGATACGGGAACGTACTTCCGTCGCTGCCGATGGTCTTTTCGCGAGAGGCGGTCAAACGGAGCGTGCCCGCCCGGACGGCGACCTGTTGCGGCAGGTACCACTCAAGCTCGTTGTTGGTAGCGATCGTGCAGCCGTCGGGGCCCCACCAGTGGCAGGTGTTCCAATGGTCGGCGTCGAGCCGAACGCCCTCGAAGTGGTCCTCGAACAGCAATCGGCCGCGCGTGACGGGTGGCTGCTCGATCGGCGCACCGTCGTGTTCGGAGCACGATGCCATCACGGGTGCCATCGAGGCGATGCAGGCGACGATTGCCGCATTTCGTTTCTTGTGCCTCCTCGGCAGGCGCGTCGACACCGTCAGTCCTGAAAGCCGATCAGGCGCTTGACCGCGGCTCGTGCGAGGAGATCGGTGCGGGTGACCGGGAGGCGTTCGACCCGATAGTCGGCGTAGTCGTAGGGCTCGGCGGCGAACCGCTCTTTGAAGTCGGCGAGGCGAGCCGACGTGCCCGTCTCGCCGAGGTGGTACCAACCAGCGCCACACGCGACCGACTCCTGGATACCGAGCCACGTGAGCAGGTACGTGGGGTCCGAACCCTGGATCCGTTCCCGGTCGAACGCGCTGCGCGTCTCGTGGCCGTTGGGTCCGCGCAACAGCACCATGGCCCCGACCGGCTCGCCGCCGAGTCGGGCCACCGAGATCCTGCACATCGGTCCGAGGACCTGGGCGATGGTCAGCCACTTCTCCAGGCCGTCGCGGGCCTCCGCGCGACGGCGCGCCAGGACCAGCGGCTCGTGCTGCTGTGCCGCCCATCGTTCGACCGACTTCTCATGAAGCGCGTAGTACTCGCGGACGAGCCGTTCGCTCGACCCGTGCTCGACGTCGAGCCCTGCCTTCTCGCCTTTGCGGACACCGCGCCGGGCGGCGCGGGAGAAGCGGGTCCAGATGTCGTCGACGCCATTTCGGACGTCGATGACGTGCGCTCGGCGGGCGAGTCCATGCACCGATCGCGGTGCGCCGTCGCGATAGAGCGAGCCGTGGCGCGGGTTCGGCCGGATCTGGGCTCGGTGCAGCGCACGGGACCGGAGGTCCCCGAACACCGCCGCGACAATGCGTGCGTCCGGCCCAGGACCGACGAGCCCGCCGATCCCCCAGCCGTTCGGGAACCCCTGATCACCCAGGACCGCACCGGCCGGTCCATGACGGCGGGCCAGCGGAAGAACGAACCGGCGACCGTCGTCGAACGTGTAGAGGCGGCTGACGTCGACGAACTTGCCGGTCCGGACCATCGCATCGGTCCATTCCGGTGTCTGGGTCACGAGGGCCTCGCTGTCCGTACGCACGAGTTCGGCCCACGTCTCTCGGGGCGCAGGGCTGACCACTTGCGCCAGGCGCGCGATGCGGCGGCCGTCGGTGTCGGTCGACATGGTCAGGGTCATTTCGTCGCTCCGTCTCGCAGCCGACGAACTCGCCGATAGCTTCGCCAAACCTGCGCGCGGGCCCGACGAATTCCTTCTCGTGGTCGTGCCTCGCGGGCGTTCTCGTCACGGAGCAGGGCGCCGAGGGTGTGAGCTGACAGTGTCGGCGAAATCGTCAGTCGTGCCCGGGCGAAACTGTCGTCGGTGGCCGTGCTCCAGGTGTTGCGCACTGCGCACGCGCTGCCGTAGCCCGCGGCGATCACGGCACCGCGTACAGCACGGCGGTAGTACCCATGGGGGTAGGCGAAGGAGTCGACGGTCCGTCCCAGTCCGTCCTCCAGAACTGCCCGCGATTGCTCGATCTCCCGTCGGGCATCGCGGAGGGGGATCACGTCGAGTTCCGGGTGGCTGACCGAGTGTGATCCGACCTCCCATCCGGCGTCGACGAGGCCGCGCAACTGCCACCACGACACCATCGAACGTCTCCCGGCGTTGCCGAGCCAGTCGCATGACCGACCGATCGTCCCGGTCGTCACGTAAAGCGTGGCCGGGAAACCGTGCTCCGCCAGCGCCACCGCCGCCTCTTCGGTGTTGTCGGCAAAACCGTCGTCGAACGTGATCAGCAGCATCGGTTGTCCTTCGTCGCGAACCTGCGGTGCGGCCCGGCGCTGGGCGAGGCGTCGCTCGAGCTCGGTAATGGTGACGACGTCCCAGCCCTGCGCCCTGATGACACTCAGGTGTTCCCGGAACACCTCGGGGTGAACTGTGTAGTCCTCCAGCGCCGGCGATGGGTCGTCGGAGATCGAGTGGTACAGCAACGCGGGCACCCGAGTCATCGTGGAACCCCGATCCGCTCGGTGCGCGTTTCCCAACGCGAGCGGGCGTATGCCCACGGACCCTTGAGCATTCCGAGCCTCTCTCGGCGGCGGAGGGCCCCGAAGCGATCGTCAGCGAGTTCATCACCACGGTTCGGGTTCCTCGTGACCGCGGCCTCGTCCGGGAGCGCCTCAGCGGCGCGACGCATCGTTGCCGCGTGGCGGAACCCCTGCGGTGCCAGCCGAACCAGCCGCACGAGTGTCGACGGCCGGTCGATCACGACCTTCGTGAGGAATGCGCCCAGTCCAACCCCGTAGCCGGTGATCTGCCTCTCGAGTTGGTCGAGCTCGCGGTGGTGCTGGTGCTTGACGACCGCGGTCGGCTCGTAGACGAGCCGGTACCCGCGCACGATGGCCTCGTAGAACGCGGCCAGGTCGTCGCCGCCCTTGGCCACGCTTCCGGCGCCGAGCGCCGGGTCGAACCCGCCGATCTCCTGGAGGAACGACGTTCGGAACGACATGTTCGCCCCTGAGCCGAGCGCGCCCGCAGCGTAGGGAAAGAGTCGACCGTCGGGACGGTTTGCGCCGAGGTCGAACACAGTGCGCGTCGTGCCCTTGTTGAAGCCGAGATGATCCTCGACCCAGTGTTGTGCGGGGGTTTCGAGTTCGAGGGGCTCGATCGCTCCGGTCACGCAGACCACGTCGTCGCCGAGCGCGAAGGCGTCGACGATCTGTGACAACCAGGCGTGATCGACGACGACGTCGTCGTCGGTGATCGCCACGATCGGGGCCGATATCACCTGAAGTCCGGCGTTGTGGGCGCGGGCCAACCCGGCCCGCGGTTCGCGGACGTACCGCACCGGTGAGGAAGCGGACATCGCTGTTACCAACTCCATCGTCGAGTCGGTGCTCGGTGCGTTGTCCACAACGACCACTTCGAACGGGTCGTATCCAGACGCGAGAACCGAACGAAGCGCGCGTTCCAACGACGCGGTGCGGTTCCTCGTCGCGATGAGCACGGCGACCTTCGGTCCGGTCACCATGTCAACCGCAGTCCGTCCAGGCTGTAGCGGCCCGAAGCGTTGGCCGTGCCGTTGAAGAACACGACAAGGTCGAGGGAGCCGAAGTTGGACACGTCGATCTGCACCTTGCGCCACTGATTCGGAGCGAGTGTGCCGAGCGGCACGGTCGCCTTGCGGACCCCTGAGGAGAACAGGTCGACGCTCAGTTGCTGACCGCCGTTCTCGCCGTTGATCCAGAATTCCAGCGTCGAGCCGGGGGGTGTGGTGAATGGGTTTTGCAGGTGGAGTTGGACGCCGGACCACGGGTCTGCGGTCGCGGCGATCGCCTTGGCGCCCGATTGCACCGGCGAGGTGCTGGCGTAGTTGCGCGGTGCCCAGCCCCAGTCGTCGGCGTTGACCAACGAGTCGTCGAAGATCACGAGTTGGTTGGAGCCCCTGTTGAGGGGTGGAGTCGTGAACGTTGCCTCGGCGGAGGTCGCGATGTTTCCCGCCGTATCTGCGCTCCGCACCCGGTAGCGATAGGTGGTGGCGGGTAGCAGCCCGGTCACCGTCTGCGAATTCACCGTC
>JANMYF010000083.1:0-6497 GCA_031381685.1 Acidimicrobiia bacterium | reverse complement strand
AGCATTCCCAGGCCGAGCAGATCGAACTTCACCAGACCTGCTGCGGCGCAGTCGTCTTTGTCCCACTGCAGCACGGTGCGCAATGGGGTACTCGTGGCGGTACTGGTGCCCCCGGCCCGGTTGCGGCGTGACAGAGGGCCTGTGCCTCCTGGTCCCCGCTGCGGGGTCCTGCCACCGGACCAACCCCCAGACTCTGCTGACCCGGCGCTGCGCTGCTCCGCTGCGCTCCACTGCTCGCAACACCAGACACCCACCCCACTTTCGTCACCTCGACGAGACTCTGCGGTACTCGCCCGTTGTCCGACTCCGTCGGACCGGGTCTCCGTTCCTCGGCCCGGGGCCCCTGTCCGGCGCCACCCCTCCGCTCGTGGATCGTCATCGAGTTCGTGTTGTTCCGAAGGGAGCAGCGCTTCGGTCGCTATTGAGAGGCGGCCCCATTCGACGGGGACGACCTCAACGACCGGCCGGTCACAGATGACCATGCCACCGGAATGGATACCGAGATGACGGGGGAAGTCCTCGACCTCGGCGGCCAACGCAAGGACCGGCGCAGGAATGTCGGTGGCCGGGTCTTCGGCCGTGGCCCGCACGCGACCCCACCCGTCGACCTGTTTACTCCAGGCGTCGAGCTGACCCGGGGCGTGTCCGAGGGCCTTGCCCATGTCGCGCACAGCAGAGCGGGCGCGATAGGTGATCACGTTGGCAACCTGCGCTGCGTTCTCCCGTCCATATCGTGCGTACACATACTGAATGACCTCTTCGCGACGATCGCTCTCGATGTCTATGTCGATGTCAGGTGGTCCATCGCGTTCCGGCGAGAGAAACCGTTCGAAGAGCAGGCCGAGGCTCACCGCATCGGCATTGGTGACGCCGAGCGCATAACAGACTGCAGAATTCGCCGCGCTCCCGCGCCCCTGGCAGAAGATGTTCGACCGACGGCAGAACTCGACGAGATCCCACACCACGAGGAAGTAGCCGGCAAAGCCGAGGTACTCGATGAGGGCCAGTTCGTGATCGATCTGACGATACGCACCGGGCACTCGCTCGGAGTCCTCACCGGCGATGGTGCCAACGGCGCCCTTGCGCCGACCGTAGCGACGCTCCGCCCCCTCTTCGGCCAGCCGCCGGAGGAAGGCCATCTCCGACAGCCCGCCCGGGCAGGGATAAGGCGGCAGGTTCGGTGCCACCAACTTGAGATCGAAGGCGCAGTCACGGGCGATCTCCGCCGCCCGGGCGACAGCACCGGGATAGCGGGCGAGCCGTCGAGCCATCTCGGCCCCGCTGCGGAGATGGCTGGCCGCCGCGGCGGGAAGCCATGGATCGATGTCGTCGAGCGAACGGCGGGCCCTGACCGCAGCCAGCGCAGTGGCCAGAGGACGGCGCGCCGGCGACGCGTAGTGCACGTTGCCGGTGGCGATCAGATCGACCCCAGCGCGCGTGGCGAGAGCGGCGAGCCCGTCGTTGCGCGCCGAGTCGAGCGGGTCACCGTGGTCCCACAGTTCGACGATCACGTTCGAACGGCCGAACACGTCGATGAGCCGGTCGAGCTCACGCGCCGCGGCATGCGGCCCATGTTCGACGAGTGCACGGGGGACAGCCCCCTTGCGACAGCCGGTGAGTATGCGCCAATGCCCCGAATCGGTGTTCTGGAGATCATTACGCGCACTGGTTATCTGTGCACGTAGTTGTTGGCGTGCCCACGCCGCAGGATGCCGTCCGGCCGCCGATCGGATCGCTGCATCGTCGGCCACCGACTGGTGGAGCGGCGTGACCTGCAGCGAGGAGAGGACAGTGTCGCCGCTCACCAGCGACTCCGGCGCCGGGCCTCTGGTGAGCGCCTCATGGAACGGCACCGTTGACCCTTCGCCCATTGCCGCGAGCTGTTCGATCAGGAGCCTCGGCGCACCCTTCTCCCCGGCGGCGAGGTGGGCGGCGGCAATGGCCCGGGAAAGGCGCCCGTAGCCAACCGGGTCGGCGGCCAGCACGACGAGATGGTCGCCGTGCGGATCGGCCTCCCCCATCCGTGCCGACGCCGACGATGCAAGGTGCAGCGTGAGCTCGGCCCCGAACACCGTGGGCAGACCGTGGGCCCGCGCCGCCTCCGCGAAGCGAACAACCCCGTAGAGCCCGTCGTGATCGGTCAGGGCCAGCCCGGTGAGGCCGAGTCGGACGGCTTCTTCCACCAACTCCTCGGGGTGCGACGCCCCGTCGAGAAAGGAGAAGTTGGAATGGCAGTGCAGTTCGGCATAGGGCGTGGCGTCGAGATCGTGGATCGACGCCTCGTTCCTGCCGGCAAGGACCCTCGACGGGGCGACGTAGGCCTGGCGCTTGCGCGACCAGGCGGGCGAGTCTCCGGCGTTCGCACCGGGAGGACGAGGGTCGACCCGGCCGGGCACACCAAGAACAGATGGGTCCGGCTGGACAGTCGGGAGCCGAGCCGCGGTAAGGTCGCGAACAGACGTTCGGGTGTCGGGTGTCGAGCGTTCGGGTTGGCTTGGGTCCCCGAGGGCCTGATCCGACGCCTCGTCAGCACGTTGGATCAGGTCCCCGGGGCTCGGTCGGCGTCCGTCAGACAGCCGGGCGTTGAGCTCCGACCACGTCTTCGGCCCGTGCGACCATCCCATCCCTTCACCGTAGCAAACAGGTGTTCGATCGTCCAGCGCGATCGTTTCGGCCCGGGTGTCAGTTGTCCCGCTGTCTTCGTCGAAGCGATTGGGCACACAGGATCGAGAACACCGCCATCACCGCAGCGATCGCGAATGCCAGGTGGTAGGCGCTGTTGCTTCGACGGCCGTCGCCGCCGACGACCGTGACCATCACCTGGGTGCCGATCACCCCGCCCATCTGGGTGAGCAACTGCTGGGCCGCGCCGATCACCCCGAGCGCCGATTCCGGAACGGCGTTGGCCACGCTCGAGGTGAGCGATGGCGACGCGATCCCCATGCCAAGACCGGCCAACGCAGTCGCGGTGACCAGTCCGAGCAGTGACGAGCCGGGGCGCATCACCGCGAAACCGACCATCGACACGAAGAGACAGCTCATGCCGAGCGTCGAGGCGAAGCGTTCGCCCTGTCGAATGGCGAGCAGCCCGGCGAACGGCGCGACAATGGCAAAACAGATCGGACGGGCGATCGTAAACCGACTCGCCTCGCTGAGGGACAGAGCAAAACGGGTCTTGTCCACGAGGAGATCGTTCACCAGAAACAGCCCGGCGCCGAGGTAGGCGAACTGTGAGAAGGCTTGCGCGCCGATGCCCGACACAACGTTACGTACACGTAACAAGGGAAGTGGGAACAACGGCTCGGCCACGGTGCGTTCAACCTGCACGAAACCGGCGAGGGCGATCGGCGCGAGCAGGAACCCGGCGACCACTCGGGCGTCCGCCCATCCCCACGCCGGCCCGCGATTCACCGCGAGCAGGACGAGGAACGTCGCCATGCCCAGCAGCGATGCCCCCGCCCAGTCGAACCTGCGGACGATCCGCAAGGGCGTTTCGGGGAGCACGATGAACGCCACCAGGACAGCCAGGGCGTACAACGGGATCTGGGCAAAGAACATGGCCCGCCAGCCGAAGTGGTCGATGATCGGCCCGCCCACGAGCACACCCAGCACCGGCGAGCCTGCGTTCACCAACGACCAGTAGCCCATGGCCTTGACCCGGTCGTCGCGATCGAAGACGCGGAAGATCAGCGCCAGTGACGACGGTCCGATGGAAGCTCCCGCAATCGCCGAAAGCGCACGGAAGAAGATAAGTGAACCTACATTTGGCGAGAGCGCCACCATAAGAGCCGTGACCGCGCCACCGATCAAACCGACGAGCAACATCCGCTTGTGACCGCGAAGGTCACCGAACCGGCCGAACGACGGGGCCACCATCGCGGCCGCCAGCGACGGAGCGGTGAACGCCCACAGCACGAGCGACGGAGGTGCACCGAGGTCTTCACCAATCGTGACCCGGGCCACCGAGAGCAAGGTGAAGACGATCCCCGCGGCGAAGTTGCCGAGCAGTACCGCGGTGAGGATGACCCACTTCGACCGTCCGACGTTCGGAAGCCGACGCGAGAGCCATGCCCGAAGCACCGCGTCCCAGGGCAGCGACGTCCCTTCGGCCTGGACCTCGAACTCGGCGCTGATGCGCTCCGTGGTCAGGTCATCCAACGCTGCCGGGCTTGTCGGCCGGTCAGGCGCGGGGCTCACCCGGTCGGGTGGGGTGACCCCGGCGGAACGCCGGCTCGGTGAGGAGAACAGCGGGCCGAGGAGGCGCCTTCGTTCTTCCGACGACGCCTCGTCGTCGGGTGTGGGCCGCCCCGGATCCGTCATGTGCCGACCATTCCACGTGGTGTCCGAGCCGAGTGCAACTTGGCCCGTGACGGGTCGGCAACTCCAGCCGGTCGGGTCGGGCCGCGCCGGGCGGGCCGATGCAGCAGAACACCTCCCAGCGGCGTTGGGAGGTGTTCTGCCCCCATATATGGGGGCAACCTCTCTCCCAGTGTCTGTCAGCGGGTCACGTGTTGCGAGCAGTCGAGCGAAACGAGCGGCGCAGCACCAATGGGAAGGGGGGCAACCTCTCTCCCAACGCGGTCAGTCCCAGGAGGATTCGAGCCACCAGGTGGAGGATTCGAGGGTGACGAGGAGGGCGCGGCCGGATTCGGTGATCAGCTGCAGACGGGCTTGGCGGCGGGCGGACTGCACGTCCCACCACCGCTCCTCCAGCGGCCACGGCCCGGCCCAGCCGGTGATCGCCGACGGCGACTCCCCCGGCAGGCGGACCGTGGCGGGCGGTGCGTCGAGCATGGCCCGACGGCTCACCCGCACCGGTGTTCCCGCCGCGGTGAGCACCTCGACGGGCACCGGCAGTGGCGGCACCACGGTGGGATGGGGCGGCGGCAGCGACCCCGGCCACGGGCGATCGGCGTGCACCGCCCCGGGCACGTCGCGCGCGTCGCCCCACGGCACCAGCGCAACCATCTCGGCCGGACGGCGCCCGCCCACCCGCACCGGCGCGCAGACCGCCTCCGGACCGAGCAGACCCTGGATGCGGGCAAAGGCCCGGGCCGCCCGTTCGTCGGCTGCGCTCGCCCCGCCCCACAGCGCCAGCTGACGGCCGGTGTCGGCCGTGACCTCCTCCGGGACCAGCCGCAGGTGGGTGATCCCGCCGACCAGACGCTCCGCCAACCCCAGCGCCGCTGCCCCCCGGAGCCACCCGTCGAGCTGCCAGCGGACCCGCTCCCCCAGCGCCTGGGGGGTGAGGCCTCCCGCCACCCCGGCGCGGTCGTGGCGCCACCGGCGGGTGACGACGCGTCCGTCCGGAGAGCCATCGTCGACGCGCGCCTCGATGGCGATGCACGTGCACGCGACACCGTGCGAGGCGAGACGCTCGCACAGCTCATCGGCGAGACCGCGGGCCACGAACGCCGCAGTGTCGACGCGCTCCAGCGGAGGGTCGCATTCGATGCTCACCGTGAGCTCCGGCGGTGGTACCCGGGGGCGTACGGCACGTGGATCGAATCCGGCGGCCAGGGTCCACGCGTGTTCGCCGATCGGGCCGAACCGGGCCAGCACATCGTCGTGCGGGAGCGCCGCGAGATCGGCGAGCGTGTGAATACCCAGGCGGTGGAGGAGGGACACGATGTCGATCAGCGCCAGCCCGTTCGCCTCGCTCGGATGGCCGGCCCGGCCGGGACCCTGCGTACCTGGTGCTGCGCTCTTGCGCGGCGCGGCAGTGCCGTTGGCCGACACGGGCGTCGTCGAACCCCGTGGAGTCCGGCTGCCACCCGACGGTCCGCGCGACCCGCGCGCTGATCTGGTGACGGCGCGTCCGCCCTCCACGGCCACGAGGGCATCGACGGGATAGCCGCGCAGGAAAGCCGTGGTGTCGCCCGCCTCCACGACCCGAGCGGCTCCGGGTGCCGCCGTGCGTGCCGCCAGCGCTGCCGCGAAGGGTCCGTCGGCGATCCCCAGTCGGACGTCGAGCACGTCGGTCGGGTCGAGCGCAGTGATCGCCTCGGCGATGGTGGCAGCGAGGATCGCGTCGCCCCCGAAGTAGCGCGACGGACCCCGGGTGGCGAACTGGAGGTGGCCGGGCCGGACGATCTCGACGCGCGGGGTGAACGCGTCGACCATCGCCGCGACCGGTTCGAAGAGCCGGGCGTCACGGGCCGGATCGTCGTCGACGATCTCGATGTCCGGGCAGCGGCCCTGGGCCTCGCGGCGGCGCATGGCCCGCCGCACGCCGTCGGTTCGGGCCCGCGCCGAAGCCGCAACCACCCGGTTGGCGCGGAACACCGCCACCGGCATGTCGCCCGGCGCGTCACCGCTGCGGATGGCCGCCACCACCGGCCAGTCGGGACACCACACCACCAGGGTGCGCTCCGGACTCTGCTTGCGTGGCGCTGCGCTCTTCCACTGCGCTTCAGTGATCGCAACAAACGTGCGATCGTCACCCACACTCTCAACGGCCGGACTCTCACTCACCGCCACCGCCCGACCCGGCCGGT
>JANMYF010000119.1:0-3304 GCA_031381685.1 Acidimicrobiia bacterium | reverse complement strand
CGCACTGATCGCCGAACTCCAGGACTGGCTCCACGAGAACTGGGATGGCGACCTGACCGTGGCCGAGTGGTGGGAACGCCTCGGCCTGTCGGGGTGGGCCGCGCCCAGCCTCCCCAGGAACGCCTACGGTAAGGAAGTGTCGCGGTCGGATTCGGTGCGGGTCGCCCGCGCCATCGGCACGTTCGGCGCGCTTCCGGCGCCGGGCGGACTCGGGATGCTCCTCGCCGCGCCGACCATCGCAACGCATGGATCGCAGGAGCAGATCGAGGACTACGTCCGTCCGATCGTGACGGGCCAGCGCGCCTGGTGCCAGCTCTTCAGTGAGCCCGGTGCCGGATCGGACTTGGCCGGTCTCACGTCCAAAGCCGTCCTCGACGGCGAGGAGTGGATCGTCAACGGTCAGAAGGTGTGGACATCCGGCGGGCACTACGCCGACATGGGAATGCTCATTGCACGTACGAATCCCGAGGCGCCGAAGCACCAGGGCATCTCCTACTTCGCCATGGACATGCACCAGCCCGGAGTGGACATCCGTCCGCTCAAGGAGATGACCGGCCACGCCCTGTTCAACGAGGTCTTCATGACCGACGGCCGGGTTCCGGCCTCGGCGCTCATCGGTGGGCCGCACAACGGCTGGGCCGTCGCCAACACCACACTCGCCTTCGAACGCTCCGGGCTCGGCGCGGGCGGAGGTGGCGCCATCAGCGCCGCGCTTCCCGGAACCGTCGCCGGACATCTCGACAAGCGAGCCGGCGACTTCGTGGACCCGCCAACCGGATCATCGGGTTCGGTGACCTCCAATGCGGCCGCCGTGCGTGCCGGAGGGCTCAAGGTGTTCCTCCATCACGCCCGCAAGAACGGAACGATCAACGATCCGACGATCCGCCAGGGCCTCGCCATGCTCTACACGCTGGGCGAGATCGGCCGGATCAACAACGAGCGGGTCAAAGCGGCCCGCGCCAAGGGCGAGGACATCGCCGGCATGGCGAACATCGGCAAACTCTCGATGAGCAACATCGTTCGTCTCCAGCGTGATCTCGGCATGCGGATCATCGGTCCGTACGGGACGCTGCACGCCTACACGGAGGACCAGCGCCACGCACTCGATGCCGTGCTCGGCGATCCGAGGTATGCGGCGATCACCAGCACCGCATTGCATGCACAGGCCCCGCCGATCTACGGAGGCACGGACCAGATCCAGCGCAACATCATCGGCGAGCGCGTGCTCGGGCTGCCGAAAGAGCCGGGCAACGACTCGAAGGTGCCGTTCTCGTCACTTCCCAAGAACGGCTGAGGGTTCGAGCGCCAGAGGTCAGCGCAGCTGAGACCGGGCCGTCTCGCCACAGGAGGGCGATCCGTTCGAAGGCCACTGACCGTACCAGTCGCGTCGCACGCGTGCTACAGTTGGGAGATGGCCGAGACCATCACGCAGCGAGAGCTCCGCAACGACAGCGGTGAGATCATGCGACGCCTCGATCAGGGCGAGGCGTTCGTCGTCACCCGCAACGGCGTGCCCGTGGGCGAGCTGATCCCTTTGCGACGCCGCCGCTTCGTGACTTGCGACAACGTGGTGGCGGCATTCGCTCACGCTCCCGCGATCGACGCCGCGAGGTTCCGCGACGACCTCGACCGGCACGTGAGCCAGGGCATCGAGCCCCGTGCCTGAGCGCCGACACGCACAAGGCATGCTCGACACCTCTGTGGTCATCGACCTCGACGAGATCGATCCGGAGCGTCTTCCGATCGAGATGGGAGTGAGCGCGATCACCATGGCCGAGCTGGCGGCCGGGCCACATGCCACCTCAGACCCTCAAGAACGCGCCCGACGCCAAGACCGACTGCAGCGAACGGAAGCAACCTTCGAGCCCTTCCCGTTCGACGCCGACGCAGCACGAGCCTACGGCCGCGTCTACGCCGCCGTGGTCGCTGCTGGACGAAAGGCGCGTGGCGCCCGCGCTGTCGACCTGCTGATTGCGGCGACCGCACACGCCGTTCAACTACCTCTCTACACACGCAACCCTGACGATTTCAAAGCCCTCGACGATCTCATCGAGATCGTCGCGGTCTGAATCAGACACCTGGTGTGTAGGACCGGCGCTGCCGGCCGAAGCAAGTCGGGAGCTCACGCCCCCGGGTTCAGGCGCCGGGCACCCAACTGCCGTGGAAGCCGAACGGGATCCGCACGGGCAGCTTCACCGTGGCCACCGGAGGGCCGGAGAAGTTCGTGGCATCGACGATGACGAGATCGCTTGTGTCGGTCGACTCGTCGTAGACGTAGTTCATGACCCATCCGGCGTCTTCCTGGCCCCCCGCCGCTCGTGAGGGGTCGGCGACGAAGACGCCTTCGCCGGGTCGGCGTCCCGCCCCGTAGTTGTGTTCCTCGCAGGAACCGGTTGCGTGGTCGTACTTGAGGAGGCGGGTGTCGGCCAGACCCGAGCCATCCGCCGGACGGGTCGCCGCCATGTACCCGTAGCGGTAGGGAAGTCCAACCCGGTCATCGGCCACCCGAGCGAACTCGGCGGGTCGGTCGTCGAGCGCCCGTTCGCGCACCGTTCCGGTCGAGAGCGAGAGCTCCCACTGGTACAGGTTGGCTAACTCATCGAAGTCGTTCGAGCCCTGGCGCCACAGGGTGCGGAACCGGCCGACATCGATGACGACGGAGCCGTCGCGCTCGAAGGCGTTCATCGGATGGAACACGTAGCAGGGGTCGATGTCGAACCACTGCACGTCGTCGGCCGAACCGGCCCGGGGCATCACACCGATCCTGGCGCCGTAGTCGTCGTCCCACCGGAACGGCATCGAGCCGGTCATGGCCAGGTCCAAGTCGAAGATGACGGGCAGATCCATGAAGACCGTGTAGTTCCGTGTGGTCACGAAGTCGTGCATCATCGTGGGACCCTTCACCGGGATCTCCGTCGACTGCACGAGCTCACCGGCGGCATTCACGCGGTGGTAGGTCAGGTAGGGCGGGAGCTGGCCGTACCCGAAGAACAGCATCTCGCCGGTCTCGGGACACACCTTCGGGTGAGCTGTCATCGCCGTGTTCAGCCGACCGCCGAACGTATGTGCACCTATCGTCTCCAGCAGCCCGTCAACCTCGAAGGGAAAGTGGGCCTCCTCGAGGCAGAGGATCCGGCCGGCATGGTGGATCACGTGGGTGTTGGCGGCCGACGCCGTGCGATCGAACACGAAGTTCTCGTCCATCCTCGGGATACCGTCGCCAGCGAGCTTCGGGGTGCGGACGTAGCGGTTGCGATACCACGAGGCCTTGCCGCCATCGATGCGCAGGCCGTGCAACATCCCG
>JANMYF010000106.1:0-4532 GCA_031381685.1 Acidimicrobiia bacterium | reverse complement strand
GTCAACAACTGGTTCGAGATGTGGGACATGGCCACGCCGATCATCGGTCAGGTTCACGGTTTCTGCCTCGCCGGAGGGACCGAGCTCGCCGCGGCATGCGACTTGCTCTACGTCGCCGACGACGCGCAGATCGGCTACCCGCCGGTGCGGCTCATGTCGCCACCGGACATGCAGTGGCAGCCCTGGCTCATGGGCATGCGCCGGGGCATGGAGATGCTTCTCACCGGCGACGCCATCAGCGGGATCGAGGCCGTCGAATGCGGCGCGGCGAACAAGTCGTTCCCGATCGACGCCCTCGATGCCGAGGTGTTGCGCGTCGCCGAGCGGGTCTCGCTCGTCCCCAAGGATCTCTTGACGCTCAACAAGCGTGCCGGTCACCGCCAGATGGAAGCCATGGGCATTCGGGCCGGGCTCCGGGCCGGCGCCGACATCCAGGCCATGGGATTCCACCAGGCATCGTCACGCGCCTACATGAAGTCGTTTGCCGAGAAGGGCGTGAAGGCCGCGCTGTCCGAGCGCGACAAGGCGTTCGGCGACTTCCGTGAACGCGAAAGCGGCTCCGGTCCGGCCTAGTCTCACATCGGTACCAACCAACTTTGAAAGGGCAGCGATGTCTGCATTCCACGACTTGACCATGACCTCGATCACGGGCGAGGAGGTGAGCTTCGAGCACTACAACGGCCAGGTCAACCTGATCGTCAACGTCGCGAGTAAATGAGGCCTCACCCCTCAGTACGCAGGTCTGCGTACCCTGTTTGAGACGAACAAAGCGGCGGGCTTCAACGTGCTGGCCTTCCCCTGCAACCAGTTCGCCGGCCAAGAGCCCGGCACGGAGGCAGAGATCCGGGAGTGCGCCACGTCGACCTACGACGTGACGTTCCCGATGTTCTCCAAGATCGAGGTCAACGGCGACGGCGCCGCCGATCTCTACAAGTGGTTGAAGGCCGAAGCGGCCGACAACGGCGACATCACCTGGAACTTCGAGAAGTTCCTCGTCGACCGGTCCGGCAACGTCGTGGCCCGCTTCCCACCCCAGACCACACCCGAAGCCATCGGCGAAGAACTGGTCAAGTATCTGTAGGAGCCTGGAGACATGTCGCGTTCGGTGGCTCCAGGAGCGACCGAACGCAATATCTCTCGGAATCGGTCGCTGTATCGCACCGATGTGATACACTGGGTCATGGCGCAAACCGCGACGATGCGTGAACTCCGAAACCACACTCGCGAAGTGATTGAACGGGCGCAGAGCGAGGCGGTCACCATCACTGACGGCGGCGTGCCAATAGCGGTGCTCACTGCGCTCGCAACGAGCGAAGGCCGGTGGAACGCCGATGTCTGGCTGGCTCAGATCACCGGCCCGGAATGGGAACCGTACGATTCCGGCCTCGCCGCGGAAATCGCCGAACGGGACGCCTCAGACGATGAGCCCGACGCCACCGAACGGCTCGGACTCGTGTGAGGTTGGTTCTGGACACGTCAGCGGTGATCCACCTTGTGGAGCGGAAGCCTGATGCGTTGATCGCAGAGCTCCGCAAAGCGACCGAGGCGCCGTCGATCAACGTTGTCACGCTCGGGGAATTGGCGGTCGGTTGGACATCTCAGCCAACCGGTTCGCTCCGAAGACGGACGTACTACGCCGCTCGTCGAATGCGTGTGGTCGACATCGCCGCGGACCCGTTGCACTCCGAGCCCACGGCCCTCGTTGCATCGTTCGGAGTCTGCCGTGCCGCCGGGATCAGAGGGAACGATGCCTGGATCGCCGCAACGGCGCACTTCTCGGCGGCTGTGCTCCTCACCTACGACGAAGCCCTCGCAGCGAGGTTCTCGACCATCGGAGAAAGCACGCTCTTGTAGGAGACCTGTCGCGTCTCGTCGCTCCCTGAGCGACCGAACGCGACAACTCGCCGGCCGGTCTTCGTTTGGTGAGCGTCAGTCCAACGTGCTGGGGTCGTCGAGGTAGCGGGTGATCGTGCGGACGAACTCCGCGGCGGGGGCGCCGTCGAAGACCCGGTGGTCCCACGTGAGGCTCAGTGTGAGGCGCTTCACTCGCCGGATGGAGCCGTCGTCGGACCATGCCACGTCGTCGCGGAGACGTCCGACGCCGAGGATTGCCGAGTTGGGCGGGTTGATCACCGGGGTGAAACCGTCCACGCCGAACATGCCGAGGGTCGACACCGAGAACGTGCCACCTTCGTAATCGGTGAGCTTCAGGGTGCCGGTGCGCGCGGCTTCGGCCAGTCGGGCGGTGTGCTTGCTCAGTTCCACGACCCCGAGCCCGTCGGTGTCGGGGATGACCGGGACGACGAGGCCCTCATCGAGCGCCACAGCCATGCCGACGTTCACCCGCGGCAGGAGCGCGATACCGTCGGGCGTCACCTGGCTGTTGACCCTCGGGTGGTCCCGCAGTGCGCGTGCCGACGCCGCGATCACATAGTCGGTGAAGCTCGGAGCCTCGCCCCGTGCCCTCCGGGCCTGGCGATCGGCGACGACAGCGTCCATGTCGACGTCCATCATCAAGGTGAGCTGCGCCATGTCCTGAAGCGATGCGCGCATACGGGTGGCGATGGTTCCCCGCATGCCCTTGAACGGAACGATCGCCGTGGGCTCCTGAGTCGCCGGGGGAGCGACGGACGGACCGGGACCGGTGCCGCGTCCACCCGAGAGCAGGCCGCGCACGTAAGTGGCGACGTCTTCCCGGCTGATCCGACCGTCGGGTGATGTTGCCCTGATGGTGTGCTGGGCAAGGTCGAGACCGACAAGACGCGCGAGTTCCGCGGCCGCATAGGTGATTGGCGGCGCGACCGGCGTGCGCCACCCGGCGGGTCCCGCCGACGGGGCTGGCGCGACGGGCGCAGCGGCAGGCTGTGCGGCGGCACCAACCAAGGCAGGCCGCGGGCTACGTGCCGCGGTTTCGACGTCCTCGGCCACGATGCGGTTGCCCGGCCCCGTGCCGCCGACCGACGCAATGTCGACGCCCAGTTCCTTCGCTCGTACGCGCGCATATGGAGAAGCGAGGACGCGTCCGCCGTCACCTCGAGCGGCAGACCCGGCGGGAACAGTCGGCGCCGCCGTGGCCGCCACCGCTGCCGGTGCGACCGCAGCAGGCGCGGCCGACGCCGCTGATGTCGCTGCCGCAGCAGGGGCGGACTCACCGTCGGCCAGCAGGTAGCCGATGAGCTCACCGCACTTGTACGTCGACCCGACCTCGCCGACGAACACCAGCCGGCCGCCGTCGGGGATCTCAACTTCGGTCTGCACCTTGTCCGTGTCGACGAGAACGACGGCGGCGCCCGGCACAACAGCACTCTCCGCCGGGACGAGCCACTCGACGATCGTTCCTTCTTCCATGGTGAGCCCGAGCTTGGGCATGTTGAAGGGAACAGGCATCGTCAGAGTCCTCGGGTCGCAGGGGAGTGGAACACGCCGCGCTCGGCGGCGAGAGCGATGGCACGCTCGGGGTCGATCACGATCGGTCCGTCGACACGAAGGCGCGCGGTGACGACGACGCCCGCGTCGATGATGCGATCACGTTCGCCGTCAAAAGCCAGCAGGGCCGGCCCGCCGAGAGGAACCCGTGAATCAACGGAGAGGTGAGAACACCTTTTGTAAGGAATCGGCGTGAGCATGCCCGGAGCAATAAGCGCGCGTACCACACCGGCAATCTCCTCGCCCGGACCAGCCAGCTCGACGAACGTGGCACCTTCCTGGCGTCGGTCGATCGGAGCAAGCAGGCCGGCGATCGACGACATGCCGACGCTGGCGGGTTCGGCGATGCATGCGATCAGACTCCGGATCGCCGAGGGGTCCCATACGGCCCGTGATCCGATGAACTGGGCGTTGATCAGCGCGAGGTCGACGAGGGCGAGGTCATCTGGCGATCCGTCGTCGAAGGCCACGTGGATGACCTTCGAGCGGAACGACACTTCGGCGATGCCGACGGAGCCAGCGGCCACAAGACCGGCGCCGAGCCCGGCGATCGTGGCGTCGAGTTGACGGGGGAACACGTTGTTGGTCCCCGTGGAGATCGACACCAGCGGGGCGTCGAGCCAGCCCTTGGCGACGTCGCGATTCGTGCCGTCACCGCCCAACACGATCAGTGCATCGACTCCTTCCTTGGCGAATCTTTTGGCCAAAGTGGTGGTGTCGCTCCGGATGCCGTAGACCGGCTCGTCGAGCACGTCGATCGTGACGCCACCGGTCTCGCTGTGGTGAAGATCGGAAACGGCGCGCTCACTGAGACGATGCCGATCGGGCGCCACGACAACGCGTGTTGCCCCCCCGCCGATCGCACCGAGAACGGCTCGGCGGACAACACCGATCTTCGCCGCGTCGGACGTCGGCGACGCATGCGTCACCAAGCGGCGGACATCCTTGCCCGCTGCCGGATTGGCGATGATGCCGACGGTGCGGGACCACCCGGACACGAGCGGCGGTCAGCTTCCTGGCGCGGGGCGGCCGAAGACGGAACGGATACCTGCGGCAATGCTCTTGGCGTCGGGCACGTAGTGCGACTCCAGCGCCGGCGAGAACGG
>JANMYF010000078.1:0-37148 GCA_031381685.1 Acidimicrobiia bacterium | reverse complement strand
ACTGGAACACCGTGAACATCGACGCCATCTGGGTAAGCGGCTGGGTGAACTGGCGCGTGTACTGGACGAACGCCTGAACGCCACCGATCGAGAGCGAGCCGTTGGCGACCATGAGTCCACCTCCCACGGCAATGACGACGTAGTTGAGGTTGCCCAGCAACATCATCATCGGCTGGATGGTGCCGGAGATGAACTGGGCACCGAAGTTGGCGCGGTGGAGTCGTTCGTTCACCTCATCGAAATGCTGCTCGCTCTCGACCTGATGGCCGAACACCTTCATCACGGCGTGGCCCGTGAAGGCTTCCTCGACGTGACCGTTGAGCGCTCCGGTGTGACGCCACTGCGCCGCGAAACGCAACCTGCTCTTGCCACCGATGAATTTCAGTCCCCACAACGACAGAGGAATGGTGATCGCTGCGCACAGCGCGAGCTTCCAGGAGATCCAGAACATCATCGCCAACACCCCGATGAGCTGCAGCGCCGAGGTGAGCATCTGGCTCAACGTCTGCTGGAGGCTCTGGGCGATGTTGTCGACGTCGTTCGTCACCCGGCTCAGCAGATCACCTCGCGGAGTGCGATCGACGTAGCCGAGCGGGAGGCGGTGGAGTTTCGTTTCCGCCCGGGCGCGGAGCGTGAACATCGTTCGTTGCACGATCCGGGCAAGGAGCCGACCCTGCGTGGCCGCGAGGATGGCCGACACGACGTAGAGACCGCCGGCGAACCACAACGTCCGGTGGAGTGCCGAGAAGTCGACTCCAGTCCCGGGACGTCCGGGGCCCCGCCCGTAGACGCCCCGAACGATCAGATCGGTGGCATGTCCGAGCACACGAGGACCCGACACGTACAGCGCGACGCTGACGATGGCGATCGCCACCACGGCTAAGAGCCGGGCGCGCTCGGGCGCCATCAACGCCAGCAGCCGGCGAACAGAGGCGCCGAAATCCTTCGTCTTCTCGGCCGGCATTCCGCCCGCGCCCATCGGCCCCCGGCCCATCACGGCACGATTTGCCTGTGCCTGCTGACGCTGGATGCGGGGATCGAACTCGGGGCCGTCTTCCTTCGCCGCCTCGGCCGATGGAGGGGTGGTCTCAGTCATGCGGCAGCCTGCGTGGCGTGTTGCGATTCGACGATCTCGGCATACGTGGGACACGACTCCACGAGGTCATCGTGCGTGCCGAGACCGACGATCACGCCACCTTCGAGGACCACGATCTGATCGGCGTGGCGCACCGTCGAGATCCGTTGGGCCACGATGATCACTGCTGCGTCGGCGGTCTCGGGCGCAAGCGCGGCTCGTAGGCGCGCATCGGTAGCGAGATCGAGGGCAGAGAACGAATCGTCGAACAGATACACATTCGGGCGACGCACGAGGGCCCGGGCTATCGCGAGGCGCTGACGCTGGCCACCCGACACGTTGGTCCCACCCTGCTCGATTCGTGCCTCGAGCCCGCCGGGCATCGCCCGCACGAAATCTGCCGCCTGCGCGACGGTGAGTGCGTGCCACAGATCGTCATCAGAGGCATGAGCGTCGCCGTAGCGAAGGTTGCTCGCCACCGTTCCGGAGAAGAGATACGGCCTCTGCTGTACAAGTCCGATGCGGCTCCAAAGCGTCTGCAGATCGATGCGGCGGACATTGACACCGTCGACCAACACCTCGCCCGATGTGGCGTCGAAGAGCCGAGGAATGAGGTTCAACAAGGTGGTCTTTCCGGACCCGGTGGCTCCGATGATTGCTGTCGTCTGGCCGGCCTCGACTCCGAAGGAGATGTCGGACAACACCGGGGTCTCGGCGCCCGGGTAGTGGAATCCCACGTGGCGAAACTCCAACGTTCCGTGACCGGGCAGTTCGGTGAGGGCGTCCTCGGCCTGGGCCACCGTGCTCGGCGTTTCCAGCACTTGCACGATTCGTTCGGCGCACACCGCGGCACGGGGTGCCATCGACAGCATGAACGTGGCCATCATCACCGACACCAGGATCTGGACGAGATAGGAGAGAAACGCAATAAGCGCGCCTATTTGCATCTTGCCGGCGACGATGCGGTCGGCCCCGATCCAGACGGCCGCCGCGCTCGAACCGTTGAGAATGAACATCACGATGGGGAACATCAGGGCTTGGAGCCGACCGGCGGCAAGCGACGTGGCGGTCAACGATTCGTTCGCCGCGGAGAACCGCTGCGTCTCCTCGGGTTCGCGGGTGAACGCCCGAACCACGCGAATACCGGTGATCTGCTCGCGGAGGATCTGATTGACGCGATCGATGCGGACCTGCATGACCGAGAAAAGAGGGATCATCCGACGGATCACCGATCCGGCCACGAACAGCAGCACCGGCACGCTCACCGCAAGCAGGGCGGAAAGTCCGACGTCTTCGCGCAGCGCCATGATCACGCCTCCGACGATCGTGATCGGAGCAGCGACGAACAACGTGCAGGTCTGCTGCACGAGCATCTGCACCTGTTGCACGTCGTTGGTGATCCGGGTGATCAGCGACGAAGCCCCGAGCTCGGACACCTCGCGCGACGAGAACCCGGTGACGGAATGAAAGAGGTCGCGCCGCACGTCGCGCCCGAAACCGGTCGCCGCCTGCGAACCGAAGTACACCGCTGCGACCGCGAAAACGACCTGCACGATCGTGACGAGCAGCATCTGGCCACCGTGCGTCCAGATGTAGTGGCTGTCCCCCGCGAGCACTCCTTTGTCGATGATCGACGCATTCAGAGTCGGTAGATACAGCGCCGCCGCGGTCTGCAGGGACTGGAACACCACGACCAGCAGAAGTTGCCGTCGGTAGGGTCGAAGGTTGCGCCGAAGCAGCCGTCCCAGGGCCCGCATGATCGACGGCCGAACGTCGGGCGGGGGACCATCCGGGGTCCGGGAAGCGTCGGCCATTTGTCCCAAGCTACTGAGCGACCGTCACGCATCACGAACCGAGCGCGCAGGCTCTGGTCCACCGGCCCGCTCACAACGAGCGGCGTCGAGCTTGCGACCTGGCGCTACGTCGACTTCGCCCAGACGTGCGCTCCGCCCCAGTCGATGGCGACGACCGGCTCGTCGCCGACGACCCAGGCGTCATGACCGGGCTCCAACCTGCTCACTTCGCCCGGACCGACTTCGAATTCGTTGCCATCGGCCATTCGTACACCGATGCGTCCCGAGATGCTGTATTGAAAGTGCGGAGCTTCGCACAGCTCCGTTCCGGCCATCGGTTTGACATGTTCGCTCCAACGCCAACCGGGCTGCAGGGTCATCCGCATGATCGGGGAACCTCCGAGCATGATGATCTCGGCTTTGCCGAAGGGCATCTCTCGGACCTCGGAAGGCGCATCGAACCCTACGTGTTCGGCAAGTGGCATCTTCGTACCCTCCAGTTTGTGGGTCAAGTCGTGTGATCGTCGCGCCGCCCGAACGGAATGTCAACGGAAAGTCTTCGGGTCCTGACCGTCGACCCGGTCGATCGCGGCCTCGGGAAGCTGTTCGATCGTTGTGCATCAGGTCGCTCGGGGAGCGACACCGCTCACCATCCCCGAGAACCCGGCGACGCAACCCGTCGTCAACGCGGACCGATCCCGGACGGCAGACTGGACCACATGTCTACGCCTGCCGAAGCAACGTTTGCCTACCGCGAGCTCCTCCCGCTCGGGCCTGACGAGACCCCGTATCGATTGCTCACCGCCGATGGTGTCTCGACGTTCCAGGCCAACGGAAAGACGTTCCTCGAGGTCGATCCTGAAGTCATCACCCTGCTGACCCGCGAAGCGATGCGCGATATCCAGCACCTGCTGCGGCCCGGCCACCTCGCCCAGCTGGCGAAGATCCTCGACGACCCAGAGGCCAGCGCGAACGATCGCTTCGTCGCGCTCGATCTGCTGAAGAACGCGGCGATTGCCGCGGGTGGGATCCTCCCCGGATGTCAGGACACCGGCACGGCGATCGTGAAGGGCAAGAAGGGCCAATACGTGCTCACGGGATCCGACGACAAGGAAGCGATCACGAAGGGCATCTGGGACACCTACGTCCACACCAACTTGCGCTATTCGCAGATGTCGCCGGTCACGTTCTGGGACGAGGTGAACACCGGCAACAACCTGCCGGCCGAAATCGAGATCGAAGCCGTCGGCGGCGATGCGTACAAGTTCTTCTTCATGGCCAAGGGTGGCGGGTCGGCCAACAAGAGTCTGCTCTTCCAGGAGACGAAGGCCTTGCTCAATCCCGCCAGCTTTGCCAGCTGGATGGACGAGAAGATACGTACGCTTGGTACTGCGGCGTGCCCGCCCTACCACCTCGGTGTCGTCGTCGGTGGCACGTCGGCGGAGTATTCGCTCAAGCTCGCCAAGCTGGCCTCTGCCCGATACCTCGACTCACTGCCGACGAGCGGCAACCGCGATGGTCAGGCGTTTCGTGATCTCGAGATGGAAGCCGAGGTGCTGAAGATCTCGGCGGCGACGGGTATCGGCGCGCAGTTCGGTGGCAAGTACTTCTGTCACGACGTGCGGGTGATCCGCCTTCCTCGCCATGGCGCCTCGTGTCCCGTCGCGCTCGCCGTCTCATGCTCGGCCGACCGCCAGGCGCTGGGCAAGATCACCGCCGAGGGCGTGTTCCTCGAACAGCTCGAGACTGATCCGGCGCGGTTCCTCCCCGACGTGACCCACGACGACCTCACGGACCACGTCGTGAAGATCGACCTCAACCTGCCGATGTCGGAGATCCGGGCCGAACTGTCGAAGCATCCGGTGAAGACTCGCCTGTCGCTCACCGGCACGATCGTGGTCGGACGCGACATCGCCCACGCCAAGCTGAAAGAGCGCCTCGACGCGGGCCAGGGTCTGCCGCAGTACCTGAAGGACCGGGCGATCTACTACGCCGGACCGGCGAAGACGCCCGAGGGCTACGCGTCGGGTTCCTTCGGACCGACGACCGCTGGGCGTATGGACTCCTACGTCGACGCGTTCCAAGCGGCCGGGGGATCGCTCGTGATGCTGGCCAAGGGAAATCGCTCGAAAGCGGTGACCGACGCGTGCGCAAAACACGGCGGCTTCTATCTCGGTTCGATCGGTGGCCCGGCGGCGCGTCTCGCCCAGGACTGCATCACCCGCGTCGAAGTGCTCGAGTACCCCGAGCTCGGCATGGAGGCGATCTGGGAGATCGACGTGCACGACTTCCCGGCCTTCATCGTGGTCGACGACAAGGGCAACGATTTCTTCCAGTCGGTCTCGCGACCGGTCTCGATCGGGAAGAAGTGATGACGCGCAAGGCCTTCACCGGCTTCGGCGTCGGACCGACGGCCGATGCCGCCATCGATCGCACCCTTGCGCCTCTCCCGGCCGGGATCCTGCGGGTGCAGGAGATCGCCGTGCCCGACGGGGTGACTCCGTCGAAGCTCGGCACCTGGATCCAGCGGTTCGCGCTCGACGACACCATGTCCGACGATGCCCCGGAAGAATTACACGTGCACATACGAACCGCAGCCGGCGCGCTCGACGATCCGAACGTCGTGCTGGCCATCGACATGACGGGTTCACCTGCCGGCGACAAGATGGGCGCCCGTCTCGGTGCAACCGAGGCCGACCGGACGTTCCTCCTGTTCGGTCTCACCGTGGCCGGCTGACCGGGACCGTTCGGCAAGTAGTCCAAAACTGAAATACTTTCGGATGCGGCGGTGTTGGAACAGCAGCCCGACGATCGAAAGTGCCCGTCATGAACAGTTCGACCATCTCCATCCACCGAGCCGATCAGCGCTTCGAGACGAAGCTGTCCTGGCTGGCCGGAAGGCACTCGTTCAGCTTCGGCAGCTTCTTTGACCCCGCCAACGTCGGCCACGGGCTGCTCCTGGTCAACAACGACGACGTGATCGCGCCCGGAACCGGCTTCGATACGCACCCCCACCAGGACATGGAGATCGTCACCTGGGTGCTCGTAGGAGAACTCGAGCACAAGGACTCCGAAGGCAACCGCGGATTGCTCTATCCCGGCCTCGCCCAGCGCATGTCGGCCGGAACCGGGATCTGGCACTCCGAGAAGAACCCGTCGAAGCAACGTCCGGTCCACCTCGTCCAGATGTGGGTGCTGCCCGACACCCAGCGGATCCGCCCCGGCTACGAACAGCTCGACATCAACGCCGAGCTCGCCAAGGGCGGACTCGTGCCCATCGCCTCGGGAGCGGGACACGATGCGGCGATCTCGATCCGTCAGCGCGATGCCGTCCTCTGGGGCGCCCGCCTTGCTCCGGATGAGATCGTCCGGATTCCCGACGCCCGCTTCGCCCACGTGTTCGTGCCCAAGGGTGCCGCGGACATCGACGGCACGCCGCTGCTCGCCGGTGACGCCGCCCGCCTGGCGGGTGCCGGCAGTCCGGCAGTCATGGCCGGGCCGGAGGGTGCCGAGATCCTCGTGTGGTCGATGGGGCACTGAGGCCGATGGTCGACGCCACCCGAGAGGCGTGTGCCGGATCGTCAGAAGTGGATGACCGGGCAGGTCAGGGTGCGGGTGATGCCTTCCACCAGCTGGATCCGTGAGACCACCTGCTTGCCGAGCTCGTCGAGCGACCCGGCCTCGGCCTTCACGATCAGATCATACGGACCGGTGACTTCCTCGCAGCTCACGACGCCGCTGAGAGCGACCACCGCCTTGCACACGGAAGAGGACTTCCCCACGTCGGTCTGCAACAGGATGTAGGCGGCAACGGTCGACACGCCGCTCATCGTAGTGGCGTATGTGCCTTGAGCAGAGGGGATTCGTTCAATCGTTCGGATCCGGAAGGAGCAGCCCTTCGGCAAGTGCCTGCGCGACGATCTCGAGCGCGTAGGCGGTGAGGACCGAACCCGGTTGCATGGTCGAATGAATGAGCCGGCGGGTCTTGTCGGCGGCGATGCCGTGCGCCGTCCACGAACCACCACCGCTCACCCGGTTCAGCAGCATTGGTTGCAGCCGGTCGATGGTCTTCGCGAACTTCGCCTCGGCGGTCTCCTTCGCCTCGAACTCGTCCCAGATCGCCCGGAGACGGCCCGCCTGATCAATGGGGAGCAACGAGAAGATCCGATGCGCAGCGGCGAGTTCATCGGCCTCCTGCTGCGCCGCCACCGCCGCATCGGCGGCCGCATAGATGAACGTGTCACCGGCGTCGATCTCCACGATGTCGTGCAGGAGCAGCATCATGATCACCTTCGAGACGTCGACCGGCTCCGGTGCGTGCTCAGCGAGCACGACCGCGAACATCGCGAGATGCCATGAATGCTCGGCCGTGTTCTCACGGCGAGAACCGTCGGCGATGGGGGTTTGGCGGAGAATTGACTTGAGCTTGTCGATCTCGACGAGGAAGGCGATCTGTTCGTCGAGTCGCGCCGGTCTGCTCATGGCCTCCCGTCTAGCAGAGTGCGAAAATCCCCTGGCGTGGCTGCGACGTTCTGCACCACCCGGACAGCTCCGATGAGGCGCTACGGTCGACACCTCTCCCGACGAAGGAACCGCACATGGAACATCGCTATCTCGGACGCAGCGGCATGAAAGTCTCGGCGGTCAGCTACGGCAACTGGGTGACCCATGGCAGCCAAGTCGAAGAGGACGCCGCCGCCGCCTGTGTCCGGCGTGCCCTCGAGCTCGGCGTGACCACCTTCGACACCGCTGACGCCTACGCCGGCACCCGCGCCGAGTCGGTGCTCGGTCGAGCGCTCGCGGGGGAGCGGCGCGAGGGGCTGGAGATCGCCACCAAGGTGTTCTTTCCGACCGGACGAGGGGTGAACGATCGTGGTCTTTCCCGCAAACACCTTCTGGAGGGCATCGACGGCTCACTGAAGCGGCTTGGGACGGACTATGTCGACCTCTATCAGGCCCACCGCTACGACTTCGAGACGCCGCTCGAAGAGACGATGCTGGCGTTCGCCGACATCGTTCGCGCCGGCAAGGCGCTCTACATCGGCGTGTCGGAATGGACGGCCGAGCAGATCCGCGCCGGCGCTGCGCTCGCCCGCGAGCTGCACGTGCCGTTCGTGTCGAACCAGCCCCAGTATTCGATGCTGTGGCGCGTGATCGAGACCGAGGTCGTTCCGGCGAGCGAAGAGTGCGGGCTGTCCCAGATCGTCTGGTCGCCGATCGCCCAGGGTGTTCTCACCGGCAAGTACCTGCCGGGCCAGCCGGTTCCCGATGGCTCGCGGGCACTCGACCCGACCGGCGCGATCTTCATCAAGCGGTGGTTGAGCGATCCGGTTCTGACCGCCGTCCAGGAGCTTCGCCCGATCGCCGTGCAGGCCGGGCTCACCATGGCCGGGCTTGCTGTTGCCTGGGTCCTCGCAAACCCGAACGTGGCATCGGCGATCGTTGGCGCGTCGCGCCCGGAGCAGCTCGACGACTCCGTCGCCGCGGCCGGCGTGCGCCTCGACGCCGGCACCCTGGCGGCGATCGACCATGTTCTCGGAGGCCTCGTCGAGACCGATCCGTCGCACACCCAGTCGCCGGCAACGCGTCCCTGAGTGCCGCTCCGTAGACTTCCGCCATGCCGTTCTACGAATACCGCTGCAAGGAATGCGACACCCGGTTCGAGCAGCAACGCCCAATGGCGGAATCGAGCAGCTCGGCCACCTGCCCCTTCGGGCACACCAACAGCATGCGCCTGCTGTCGAGCTTCGCTGCCGTCGGCGGTGCCGCACCCACCGCCAACATGGCCCCTGCGTCGTCACGCCCAGCGGGCGGCTGTGGGAGCGGCTGCGGCTGCGCGCACTGATACCGCTCAGGGCGCCCGATTCCCGGCGGCGCGTCTGCGCCGCTGACGTTGGGGGCCGTCAGCGGCGCAGCGCTCACAGCCGTCGAGAACGGCTGGACCTGGCGAGCAACTAGTCGGCTGACGGTGACTTGACCGCTTTGCCGATGAGGGCCACGCCGACGCCGAGGAGCAATGCCGGCCACAGCAGGCGCAGCGCCACGCTGGCCAGGGCGCCGATCCCGGCGAGGAGAAGTACGCCGCCGAGGACGAAGAAGAGGACGTTGGTGAGTTTCATGGTGTTGGTTTCCTTTGGGTTTGGTCGAGGTGATGGGGATCAGGGAGCGGGCGCAGCGGTCGGGGTCGTGGGTTCGGAAGGCGTCGAACGGGCGGCCGAGCGACCCGAGAACTCGCTGTCCGGCCGCGGCGAGCATGGCGTTGTGGTGTCGGGGATGAGCTCCACCTCACCCGCCACGATCGTCAGATCGATGTCGACCGTGCCGGCGCCCGGACAGCCCTCGAAACGGTTGACACGTGACCCGAACAACGTGGCCTCGGTCGCTCCGTTGAAACCGGTCTGGGCGGCAACGATGCGTCCGTGCGTCGTCACACGCACTGTCGGACGCGTTGGTCCCGACGGCAGCCGAAGTGTCGCTTGCCCGAAGTCGAGCGAGATCTCGCCGTTCGTTGTCCGGCCGCTCCTGCCTTCGAGCCCGGTGAGATCCACCGTGAGCTCTCCGGCCCCGAACGTCTGGCGGAATGATTGCTGCCCGACGTAGGCAACCTGACGTTCGCCGACACCGCGGGCGAGGATTCGAAATCCCACGGCCGCCGTCAGGACGGTGAGCAGGGCAAGGACGAGGAGCGAGCCGATCACGGCACGGCGGAAAATGCTCCTGGGCTCGGAACGGCGATCGCGTCGGCGTGAGCCCGGCGGAGGCGCGACGACGTCGGTGACCGTGGTTCCGAGGCGCTCGGCACGGAGCTCGGCCACCGCCCGGTCGAGTTCGTCGACCACCGGATCATGCAGCTCGGCGAGCGCTTCGGCCTGAAGGTCGCGTCGAGACGGCCCGCCTTCGAAGATGCTCATGGTCGACTCGGCCGAGGACGTTCGGGCCGCGGTCCGCCCCGACGTCCCTCCAGCGACGGTCGCCATCCCCGTGTCGGTGGTGCCGGCTCCGGCGTCACGTCGGCGCATCAGGACGATGAGTCCGCCACCGATGAGCAGCAGAGGCCAGAGACGATCGCCGGCAATGTTCAGACTGAACTGGTCGAGGATCAGCCCCGTACCGATGGCGACAAGGATCCAGACGCCGAGAGATCGGTTGTGGAGGACCTCGAGCCCGCTCGTCCGCGGCGTCGGAGGCACCGCCTGACCCTTCGGGCGCTTCGGTAGCAACACCCAGGCGAGGACGTAGGCGATCACGCCCACACCACCCATAGCAAAGGTGAGCAGAAACGCCAGACGAACGAGCACGGGATCGATGCCTAGGTACTCGCCGATGCCACCGGCCACACCTTTGAACACCCGGTTCTTCCGGCTGCGATAGAGGCGGCGCTCGGCCGGGAGTTCGGCCTCCTGCTTCTTCGCCTTCAACGGGGACTCGTCCGAAGTCGTGGTCTTTTCGGTCTTCACGTCATCCATGGTGCGTGGTGTCACGCGCTCGCGCCGTCAGGTGTTCCCCCGAACCGACCCTGAGAGTGTCGGGGTGGTCAGGGTTTTGGTGGGGGACGACCCCGGCGGTCGAAGGGTGCTCGGGCTGTCATCATCGATAGCGTGCCCCGGCCGATCGATCCGCCGCGTCTTCCCGACGCCATGCCGGGCGCGTCTGGCGCGCTCGACGATCCTCCCCCGGTCAGCGGGCCGGCTCGCCCTGCTCGTCCCCATCTTCCTGCTCGTCCCCATCTTCCGGCTCGTCCCCATCTGCCGCTCGGGCCGCTCGAGGGCGTCGAGCGCTCCGGACCAGGGGAGCGGTGGCTCGGTGGAGTCGCCTCGGGACTTGCCGTGCGGCTCGGTGTTGATCCGTCGATCGTCCGCATCGCGTTCGTCGCACTCGCCTTCGCCTCCGGCGTCGGTGTCGTGCTCTACCTTCTCGCCTGGGCCCTGCTGCCCCTGCACGCCTCGGGGATGGAGGGCGCTGCCCGACCCGGAACCGTTCCGGTTCTCCACGCCGCCGGTGACCCGATCGCGGCCCTCGCATTCGGCGCCGTCGTGCTCGGATTTCTGCTTCTGATCCAGCAGACCGGGCTGCCGTTTCCCACATGGCTGATCACCGCAATCGTCATCGTTGCCATCGGCTTCTCGATGATCAGTCACGAAGGACGCCGTTCGATCGAGCACGCGCTGAGCCGAACCGGGACGTCCCCGTGGCGCGGCCAGGTGATCCGATTCGCCATCGGAGGGCTTTTCGTCTTCGGCGGGTTCGCCGGGGTTGTCTCGCGAGCTGGTCGGTTGAACGCCCTGACCGGTCTGTTCTTCGCCGTCGTCGCTCTCGTCGCCGGGCTCGGTGTGATCCTCCTGCCGTGGAGCCGTTCGATGCTCCGCGCGCTCAGCGACGAGCGGCGGGCACGAGTCCGGTCCGAGGAGAAGGCGGACATCGCCGCGCACCTTCACGACTCGGTCCTGCAGACCCTTGCCATCATCCAGCGCAAGGCCGATGACCCGAAGCAGGTGCAGGCGCTCGCCCGTCGACAGGAACGAGAACTCCGGGCATGGCTCTTCAGCGACGGGGATCAGAGCGCCGGCCGACCGCTGTCGATCCGCGAAATGCTCGATGTCGTCGCCGAGGAGGTCGAGCAGGCGTACGGGATCAACGTCGATGTCGTCCTCGTCGGCGACGGACCCCTCGACGATGCCGCTCGCGTGGTTCTCGCCGCGACTCGCGAGGCGCTGGTGAATGCGGGCAAGCATTCGGGCGCGGGAAAGGTCGATGTGTACCTCGAAGTCGATGAACGGGAACTCGTCGTGTTCGTTCGCGACCGCGGGAGAGGTTTCGACCCGGCCGCGGTATCGGTTGACCGTCGAGGCTTGCGAGACTCGATCATCGGTAGGTTGCAGCGCAATGGCGGGCGGGTCACCATCACCTCGGCACCAGGCGAGGGAACCGAGGTGCAGCTGGTGATTGCGCGGTCACCGGCGCCCGTGGTTTCGCTCACGGACGAACCAACAGTCGAGCCAACGAAAGCGCAGTCATGAAGACCCGTGTGTTCCTGGTCGATGACCATCAGCTGTTCCGCAAGGGTGTGGCGGCCGAACTGGCCGACGCCGTGCAGATCGTCGGCGACGCAGCCGACGTCGACACCGCCGTTGCCGGCATCATCGGTGCCCGACCGCAAGTCGTCCTTCTCGACGTCCACCTCCCCGGTGGCGGCGGGGCGTCGGTGATCTCGCGGGTCCACGAACGCGAGCCGGACGTGAAGTTCCTTGCGCTCTCGGTGTCCGATGCGTCAGAGGACGTCATCGCCGTGATTCGTGCCGGCGCCCGTGGTTACGTTACGAAAACGATCAGCGGAGGGGAGCTTGCCGCCGCCATCGAGCGGATCGCCGACGGCGACGCGGTGTTCTCTCCGCGTCTCGCCGGCTTCGTGCTCGACGCCTTCTCGACGAACCTCTCCGTCGACATCCCGTCGGATCCGGAGCTCGATCAGCTGACGCAGCGGGAGAAGGAAGTGCTGCGCCTCATCGCCCGGGGCTATGCCTACAAAGAGATAGCGCGCCAGCTCACGCTGTCGGTGAAGACCATCGAGACCCATGTGTCGTCGGTCTTGCGCAAACTCCAGCTGTCGAGCCGATACGAGCTCACCCGCTGGGCCAACGACCGACGACTCTGAGCCCCCCCGTCGGACCGGCTACCCCTTGCGGCGTGCGGCCTTCTCGCCGGCGGCCCGCTTGGTCTCGCGTGGCGGCTTGCGGGCGACGGGGCCTTTGGGCTTGCTCGTCGGCCGACGGGGAGTCAGACCGGTGTCGTCGTTCTCCGACGATCCATCCGTCTGATGATCACCTGCCGACGAGGGCAAGATCGTAAGTTCGCGTGGTAGCTCGGCCTCGAACACCCGGGCATCGTGACCGCCCACGGGAGGAAGCTCGAGACGACGAGCGTGGAGGAGAAGGCGTGACGCCGCCTGCGCGACCGGCTTGCTCCCATAGAGCCGATCCCCGAGAATCGGCGAGTCCCGTGCCGCGAGCTGCACGCGGAGCTGGTGGGTTCGGCCCGTCACCGGCGCCAGCAGGACCTGCTGGCGCTTCGCGTTCGCCTCACCGAGTTCGATCAGCGTCTCGGCCCGGTCGCCGCCGCGTTCGACCACCGCCATCCGATCACGATGCTCGCGATCCTGCGCGATGAAGTCGACGAGGCGACCGGCCTTGAGGCGATGCGGGACAGCGACCACGGCGATGTAGTGCTTCGTGACCTCGTGGCCCTTGAACGCGGCGTCGAGTTCGGAGCGCAGGGATCGGGGAGCGCTCTTACGAACGAGCAACATCACGCCGGAGGTGTCCCGGTCGATCCGGTGCACCGGCACCATCGGCTGACCGAGGTGATCGCTGAGCAACGTCACCAAGTTGTCGCGATCGATGACGCCGCGCTCTTCCGGCCGCAACCCGCTCGGCTTGTCGACGGCGACGAGTTGACCGTCGTCCGCAAGGATCCACTTCGGATCGAACACGTGCGCATTGGCACTCGTGGCGATCGCTCCGCTGATCTCGATCACATAACCCGTGCGGACCTCCCACGAGTCGTAGGTCACCGGGCGGCCGTTGACCCGCACGCGACGTCGGCCGATGAGCATCGATGCGTCGTTCTTGGCCAGTCCGTCGATGAGCAGGCGCAGTGCCCGGTCAAGGCGCGCGCCGTCCATCTCACTCGGAATGATGTAGCGATTTGCGGCAGGCACGGGCGTCAACGCTACTGGCGCCTGACTCCACCGCCCGCCGCGAGCCCCGGAAGGTCACGATCGGTGCCGTTCCCGCACCGCTCTGCCGTTGCCCGTCGGCAGGTTCGTCAGTCCTTCGTTCCCCGTTCCGCCGTCGACGCAAGGGCGTCGTGCAGCGAGCGGTGGAAGTGCTGCACGCCCGGTTCGTTGCGGCCGAACGTGACGTGCGTCTGCACTCCTGCGTCGAATCCACGCTGGATCGACGCACCGACGGTGAAGTCCTCCCCGAGGACGGTGGACGTCACCACATCCCAGTTCTTGTCCCAGTAGTCGGTCACCTCGGCGAGATGGTCGGCTCGCCCGAGCACCCGCACGGTCACGTCGCTAGTGCCGGGGTCGTCCACCCGGGGGAAGGCCGTCCAGGATTCGAAGTGCATGCCCGACCACACGAGCACCGTGTTCGGGAAGATCTGATAGGCGTTGACGAGGTGCGGTCCGGGGTCGCCCTCGGGGTCGGGCTCGGGGCGGTCGAAACTCGTGCGCACGGCCGTCATGCACCCGTGCGGTCCGAAGGTCCGGTAGGGCGCAAGGTTCGTGCGGATGTGCGGGCCGATGGTGGTGCGATGCAGCACACCGAGGTGGTAGGTCTCGAGGAACCCGTCGATGATCACCTTCCAATTCGTCGCTACATCGACTCGGTGGATGCGGTCGACCGCGAAGCGGTCGATGCCGTACGACGCCAGCTCGTCATCGAGTTCTGGTCCGAGGAACGAGGCCACATCAATCGATCGTTCCGCGGTGAGCATGACCCACACCAAACCGTGGCGTTCCTCCGCCGGGAGGGCGATGAGTGCGTACTCCTGGCGGGAGATGGCCCCGAAGTCGTCAGCGTGAGGCACGTGGAGCAAGGTACCGTCCGGCCGGTACGACCATGCGTGGTACGGGCACGTGAACACGCTGCGGTGACCGGACGGCTCGGTCGCCACCTTGGATCCACGGTGACGGCAGACGTTCAGGAATGCGCCGATGGTGCCGTTGCTCTGGCGGACGACGAGGATCGGGACTCCGGCAACGTCAACGGCGATGAAGTCGGTGGGCGAGGCCACTTCCGATGCGTGGGCAACGACCACCGGAGTGCTCGCGAAGAGGTCCCGGAGCTCGCGACGAAGGTGATCGGGATCGACGTACTCGACCGTCGGATTGCGCACCACCTCGTCGGCGAGGGCAGTGGATCCGCTTCGGAGATACCCACGGATCTCCTCGGCCAGCTTCTCTTGGGCGGCGCGTTGCATGGGGCTCCGGACTCGACTGGGAGTGACCTCGTCGTTCCGGACGAGTCTGGCCCGACGGTGGAATCTCGACAAGCCGCACGGGCGTCCGAAGCAGTCCCCGTATGCCGCAGAACACCTCTGTGACGCTCGGAGGTGTTCTGCCCCCATGAACCGAGGGGGCAACTCTCTCGCGACGTGTCAGGTCACCCGTGCTGCGAGCAGTCGATCGAAGCGAGCGGCGCAGCGCCAAGAACCGAGGGGGCACCCTCTCTCGCAACGCGTCAGGTGGCGGCTGCGAGGCGGGTTCGGAGATCGGCGAGCTGGGTGCGCATGGCTTCGGGGAGGTGATCGCCGAGCTTGGCGAAGTGCTCCTCGACCTTGGGGAGCTCCGCCAGCCACTCGGCCGGGTCGACCCGCAACGCTGCGTCGAGTTGGTCGGCGGACACCGGGAGACCGTTCACGTCGATGGCTCCGGGGGCCGGAAGGTGGCCTACCGGGGTTTCGACCGCGGCTGCCGTACCCTCGAGGCGTTCGATGATCCACTTGAGCACTCGGCTGTTCTCACCGTAGCCCGGCCACACGAACTTGCCGTTGGCATCCTTGCGGAACCAGTTCACCGAGTAGATCCGCGGGAGCTTCGAGGGGTCCGTCGACGTGCCGATGTCGAGCCAGTGCTGCATGTAGTCGGCCATGTTGTAGCCGCAGAACGGCAGCATGGCGAAGGGGTCGAAGCGAAGGTTGCCGACCACGCCGGCGGCCGCCGCGGTGGTCTCGGACGCCACGGTGGCGCCCATGAACACGCCGTGCTCCCACGACAACGACTCGGTCACCAGCGGCACGGTCGATGCCCGGCGTCCCCCGAACAGGATCGCCGAGATCGGCACGCCGGTCGGGTCCTCCCATTCGGGAGCGATCGACGGGCACTGCGAGGCCGGAACGGTGAAGCGCGCGTTCGGATGGGCCGCCGGCGTTTCCGACTCGGGCGTCCAGGTGTTGTGTCGCCAATCGGTGAGTCGTGCCGGCACGGTCGTGGTCATACCCTCCCACCACACGTCGCCGTCCTCGGTCAAGGCCACGTTCGTGTAGATCGCGTTTCCCGTCAGCGTGGCCATCGCGTTCGGGTTGGTGTCCTCGCCGGTGCCCGGCGCAACACCGAAGAACCCGGCCTCGGGGTTGATCGCGTGAAGCCGGCCGTCGGTGTGGAACTTCATCCAGCAGATGTCGTCGCCAACGGTCTCCACCTTCCAGCCGGGAATCGTGGGCACGAGCATGGCGAGGTTGGTCTTGCCGCAGGCCGAGGGGAACCCGGCGGCGATGTAATGCTTCCGACCGGCGGGTGAGGTGATGCCGAGGATCAGCATGTGCTCGGCCATCCAGTTGTCATCGCGGGCCATGACCGACGCAATGCGCAGCGCAAAGCACTTCTTCCCGAGCAGGGCGTTGCCGCCGTAGCCAGAGCCGAACGACCAGATCTCCCGGGTTTCGGGGAAATGGCAGATGTACTTGTTGTCGGCGTTGCACGGCCACTTCACGTCCGGCTGGCCTTCGGCGAGCGGCATCCCGACCGAGTGCAGGCACGGGACGAAGTTGCCATCGCCGAGGGTGTCGAGGACGCGCTGGCCCATGCGGGTCATGATCCGCATCGAGACGGCCACGTAGGCCGAGTCCGTCAGCTCGACACCGATATGGGCGATCGGCGAGCCGATCGGGCCCATCGAGAAGGGCACGACGTACATGGTCCGGCCGGCCATGCAGCCGTCGAAGAGTCCTGTGAGGGTTGCCTTCATCTCGGCGGGGTCGCGCCAGTTGTTGGTCGTGCCGGCGTCGGCCTGGTCGGCTGAGCAGATGAACGTACGGTCCTCGACGCGGGCGACGTCGCCGGGATCGCTCGTGGCGAGGTAGGAGTTCGGTCGCTTCGCTTCGTCGAGACGGGTGAACGTTCCGTTGTCCACGAGGAGCTGGCAGAGCCGCTCGTACTCCTCGGCCGACCCGGTGCACCATTCGACCCGGGACGGCTTGGTGAGCGCGGCAACGTCGGCGACCCAGGCGAGGAGCTTGGCGTTCGTCGTGGGCGCAGCTGTGGTCGTGGAAGTGGACATCGGAACTCCTGAATCGTGCGGGCGCGCGACATCGGACCGAAAGGACCGGGGCCGTGCGCCGAAGATCTGTTGGGCCCGTCCGGTCCGCAGGGTCTGCCGTCGCCGCTGACCGGGAGGTCAGTCGAAGCCGGGCGTACCCATGTCGAGCTCCGAGCCAAGTGCGAGCTTCGTGGCGAGGCCCTGGTCGTTCACGCCGAAGACGACGCGCTGACCCTGACGAAGCATGCGGAAGATCGAACCGTGGAGCGCGTCGTCAGCAAGGTCGTATTCGGTCCGTTCCGGATTGTCGCGCAGGAGAACCCCCTGGCGGGTCACGGGGTCATAGGACTTCACAACGCCCTGCATGTCGATGCGCCTCCTCGAAGAGCAACTACGGATGAAGCGGGCAGGCTACCGGAGGGATCCGGCTCTTCCCCGAGTCTGGCCGATCTTGCGGCCGGATATCAATACGAGTGAAGGAAAACCTGGTTCCATCTATTGTAGAGATGGCCCATCGTCGGGCGGCCGACCACTCCCGGATCATCGTGGCCACCGTCCCGATCACAACCCGACGTGATTGTCCCGATCACCGCCGGACGCGAAACGAGACGCCCCAACCGCAACGGTCGAGAGCGTCTCGTGGCTGGCAGCGGGTGACCGCGAGCAAAGCGGGCACCAGCGCACTCGGCCGGTGGTGCCGGCCGGAGAAAACGGTCCTACTTGGTGACCGGCGTGTGCGACGCCTTCACGATCTTGCCGGCGCGGAGGCATCCGGTGCAGACGTTGACACGCTTCACGCCGCCACCGACAACGGCGCGAACCCGTTGGATGTTCGGGTTCCAACGACGCTTGGTGCGGATGTGGGAATGGCTCACGCTCATGCCGAACGAGGGCTTCTTGTTGCAGATCTCACAGACCGAGGACATGACAGGTTCCTTTGTTCGTCACGTCGCACGACGCAACCACTTCCAGCGAAGATGCACACAGACCGACGAAACCGTCCGTTTGCGAGCGATAGATCGTACCAGCCCCGGCTGCCTCCACGGTCCGCCTCCGGACGCAGGAGGGCCCGGCTCGCCGAGCCGGTGGGCAACCTGCCGGCCCGGGGCGGGCATCGACGGGAACATCCATCACCGATGGTCCAAGTGGGCGTGGCGGCCCACGGGGGTCCGATCCGGGTTCGACGCGGCTCAGAGCCTTGCTGCCTCGTAAGATGGTCAGCCCATGTCAGCGCCCGAATACCTTGCTCCCGCCAGCGTACGGACGGCGCTCAACGCCGACGATCTCGTCGGATGGATCCTTGCCTTCCGTGACGGCCTCCGGGCCAACCAGGCGCCGATGAACCGCCTCAACGTGTACCCGGTCCCCGACGGTGACACGGGTACCAACATGGCCCTCACGTCTGAAGCGGTGGTCGCCGAGTTGGCGTCAGCGGCCGACAAGGCGCCCCTGACCGTCGCGTCGGCCTGCCAGGCGATCGCCCACGGGTCGCTCATGGGGGCGCGGGGCAACTCCGGCGTCATCCTCTGCCAGATCCTTCGGGGACTCTCGGCGGAATGCCGAAGCCACGAATCGATCTCCCCGCCCGTCCTGATCCGGGCGCTGGCCGCTGCGTCAGCCGCCGCCTATGGCGCCGTGATGAAGCCGATCGAGGGGACGATCCTCACCGTTGCCCGGGGTGCGGCCGAGGCCGCGGCCGAGGTGCCGGAATCGGCGTCGCTCCTCGAGGTCGTCGAAGCCGCACGATCGGGCGCGGCGGAGGCGCTCGCGTCGACGCCCGACCTGCTCCCCGTTCTGAAAGCCGCCGGGGTCGTCGACTCGGGCGGCACCGGCTACCTGGTGCTCATCGATGCCCTCTTGCATCAACTCGACGGCCGTCCCATTCCGCCCGTCGAGGCACCCGGCAGTGATCTTCCGCCCGATCCGCTCGGCGATGCGGTCTCGTCGGGATCGCCCGACGGCGCCAAAGGCGTCGAGGAATTGCGCTACGAGGTCATGTACTTCCTCGAGGCCCCGGACGAATCGATCGACGGGTTCAAGGACGCATGGGCGGCCATCGGCGACTCGATCGTGGTGGTGGGCGGCGACGGTCTGTGGAACTGCCACATCCACACCGATGACGTCGGCGCGGCGATCGAGGTGGCGCTCGACATCGGTCGGCCCCGCACGATTCGCGTCACCGACCTCCACGAGGAAGTGGAAGAGGAGCGGTGGGTCCGCGAGGCGACCGGTGCGTCCATCGTCGACGAACCCCCACACGTGCACGAGCCTTGCAAGACCGCCGTCGTCGTCGTGGCGACCGGTGACGGCATACGACGCCTCTTCCTTTCGCTCGGCGTTCAGCAGGTGGTGACCGGCGGCCAGTCGATGAACCCCTCGACGGCGCAGTTGCTCGAGGCGGTCGAGGCGTGCCCGTCGGACAGCGTGGTGATCTTGCCGAACAACAAGAACATCATCGCCGTGGCCGAACAAGTAGGCGCGCTTACTACGAAGCAGGTGAAGGTGATCGGCACCCGAGGGGTCACCGAGGGGCTCGCCGCAGCCATGCAGTACGACCCTCAGGGCGAGCTCGCCGCGAACGCCGTTTCGATGCTTGCGGGGGCCAGTGCAGTCGTCAGCGGGGAGATCACCGTGGCCGTTCGCGATTCCACCTCCGACGCCGGCCCGATCTTCGAGGGCGACCATCTCGGCCTGACCCGCACCGGCGGCATCGTCGTTGTGCAACGGGAGTTGGTCCACGCATGCACCGGTCTGCTCGGCGCCATCGTCGAGGATGGCCATGAGATCGTCACCATCATCGAGGGCGACGGCGCGTCGGCAGGAACGACCCGGGCCATCACCGAGTGGTTGGCCGACCACCGCCCCGAGGTCACCGCCGAAGTGCATCACGGCGGTCAGCCCCTGTATCCCTACTTGTTCGGCGTGGAGTAGCCCGTACGACCTATTGCTCCGTCCGTCGCTCAACGCGACGCGCTCGCACGCCGATGCAGGGGGCATGCCGGGAGTTTCGTCGCCGTCCCCGCGGCCGGATGAACGCCGTGGCGAGGCGCTCGTTGACGTGACACCGGACCTGCTCGACCAGCGTGCCGTCGACATGACGGACCGTCGAGATGGCGAACGGCGTGGCGAGTCACCCGGTCGACGGCCCGGCGACCTCGCCGCCGCACGACTTCGCTATGTCCATGCGACCGTCGGCGTCATCGCCGGGTTCGGCGCGATGGTGTGCGCGGGGTTTGCGTTGTTCCGTCCACCCATCACCCGACGGGCCAGCGAGCTGTGCGGGGACGGCCTCGGCGGGCAGGTGGTCATCCATCGGGGACTGAGTTGGCTGTGGATCCCGGCGATGATCGGCATGGCGCTCGCCGTTGTCGTTCCGCACCGCACACAGCGTCCCGTTCTGACCTTGTTCTGCGCCGGTTTGGTGCTTGGCATGGGTGCTGGAGCGATACTGCGCGTGGAAACGGTGATGGCCGGGTTCTGCCTGGCGTGACCGGGCGGGAACCGGCCCGATGGTCACGGTCGTCAAAGACGACATGGCTTTCCCCACACTTCCTCTCGTTCCCTCCGTCCGTGCCAGGTACACGGTTGCGGCGCTGGCTGTGCTGATGGCCGCCGGTTCTGTCATGGTCGCGACGAGGCCGCCGGAGGCCGATGCGACCTCCGCTCCGACGACGGTGCTCGAGGTGCGATCAGCAGGCGGGTTCGCCCCCCAGTTCACGGACTTCCGGGCGCCGGCGACCGTGCTCGTCACCTCAGACAGACGTTCCTTGGACTGGCCGGTCGACGCCGGGCCGATCACGGCTGCGAGCGGATGCGTCGTGGTTCGGGCTCCGTCCGTCGTGAAGCTGCTGTCCTCGGCTCGGGCCAACGCGCTCTTCCGAAGCGCCGGGAAGACCTGGGAGGTGTTCGCCCGACCGATGCTGCCAGGTGACTCCGGATGCCAGTAAGGGCGAAGGCGGTTGCCGGGTTCAGCCGGTTCCGGCCAGCGAACGCAGCACGCCGGCGCCGTAGCGTTCGAGCTTGGTCTCACCGACACCGGTGACCGAGGCCAACTCGGCGAGGGTTGACGGGTGTCGCGTCGCGATCTCTCGAAGGGTCGCGTCGTGGAAGACCACGTAGGCGGGTAGGCCCTGCTCTTTCGCCGCGGCAGCGCGCCAAGCACGTAGACGCTCGAATCGCTCAGTGGCGTCGGGGGTCAACTCGATTGCAGTCGCCTTGGTCCCGCTTCGTGACGAGGAGGGCTTCGCCGCTTTCGTCGCCCGCGCCACTTCGGTGCGCATCATCACCGCTCGTTTGCGGCCCAACACGTCAGCGCTCGCGTCGGTGAGCACGAGCGTGCCGTAGTCGCCTTCGACGCCGACAAGGCCCTGCGCGAGGAGCTGACGGATCACGCTTCGCCACTCGGTATCGCCGTGGTCGGACCCGATACCGAACACCGTCAGCTCATCGTGGCGGTGCTGCACCACTTTGTCTGTGCGCTTACCGGTCAGGATGTCGATGATCTGACCGGTACCGAACTTCTGATTTCGCTCTCGTTGCAGACGCGACACCGTGGAAAGGATCTTCTGGGCTTCCACCGTTCCGTCCCACTGCTGGGGCGGGCTGAGGCAGGTGTCGCAATTCCCGCATGGCTCGCTCGCCTGGCCGAAGTAGTTGAGAAGCTGAACGCGTCGGCACTGCACCGTCTCGCACAGGGAGAGCATGGCGTCGAGATGCTCACGCAGCCGGCGCCGGTGGGTGGCGTCTCCATCGGATGTGTCGATCATCCGTCGCTGCTGGACGACGTCTTGGAGTCCATAGGCGAGCCAAGCTGTCGACGGCAGTCCATCCCGACCGGCGCGTCCGGTCTCCTGGTAGTAGCCCTCGACGGATTTCGGGAGGTCGAGATGGGCGACGAAGCGCACGTCGGGTTTGTCGATGCCCATGCCGAACGCAATCGTGGCGACGACGATGAGGCCGTCTTCGCGGAGGAAGCGCGCCTGGTTGGCGGCGCGGACCCGGTTGTCGAGGCCGCCGTGGTACGGAACAGCCGGAATGCCGTTGTCGTTGAGGAACTCTGCGGTCTTCTCGACCGACGCCCGCGACAGGCAGTAGACGATGCCTGCGTCTCCCTCGTGCTCGCGGCGGAGCAGATCGAGCAGCTGACGGTTCGGGTTGGCCTTCCCGACGATGCGGTACTGGATGTTGGGCCGGTCGAAGCTGGCAACGAAGTGCCTGGCGTTCTCGAGCTTGAGCCGCGACGTGATCTCGGCGTGCGTCGCCTTGGTTGCCGTGGCCGTCAACGCGATGCGGGGCACGTTCGGCCACCGGTCATGGAGTTCGGAGAGCATGAGGTACTCGGGCCGGAAGTCGTGGCCCCACTGCGAGACGCAGTGTGCCTCGTCGATGGCGAAGAGCGCGATCGTGCCCCGTTCGAGCAGTCGTATGGTCGAGTCGACCCGAAGCCGCTCCGGCGCGAGATAGAGCAGATCGAGGCGGCCGGCGAGGAAGTTGCGTTCGACCTCCTGGCGCTCCTCCGGTCCTTGCGTGGAGTTGAGGAAGGCGGCCCGGGCGCCGACGGCGCGCAGTGCGTCGACCTGGTCCTGCATCAGGGCGATCAGCGGGGAGATGACCACGCCGGTACCTTCACGGACGAGGGCCGGTACCTGGTAGCAGAGCGACTTCCCGCCCCCGGTCGGCATGAGGACAAGGGCGTCACCGCCGTCGATCACGTGGGTGACGATCGCTTCCTGATCGCCGCGAAACGAGTCGTAGCCGAACACCCGCTTCAGCACGGCCCGAGCGGAGTCGACCGTTCCGTTCGCGCCGCTCATCCCTTCAGTGTTGCCCATGGCCCGTCTGCGTGGTGCCCGCCCTGGGTCGGCAGACGTTCACTGGGTCGGCTCACGTTCACTGGGTCGGCTCACGTGCACTGGGTCGGCTCACGTGCACTGGGTCGGCTCACGTTCACTGGGTCGGCTCACGTTCACTGGGTCGGCTCACGTTCACAGGCGCACAGATCCCGACCCAACGGAGCTGAGCTGACCCAGGACGCGGCTGGGACGTCACCTCGGAGCACTGGGGGTGACGGGCTGTCAGAGGGCTCGGCCTACGCTCTCCGTTGTGAGTTCGCAGGCCGGTGACGCAGTCGAAGCCGGCCGGCGCCTCCGTCAGCTGGCTTCGATCGGGGTCGAGCGTCTCGAAGGGGTAGGTACCAAGAAGCTCGCCGCGCTGCGTGAACAGGGCATCGACTCCGTCCTCGATCTCCTCACCACGTTCCCGCGCCGCTACATCGACCGGACGGCGCAGAAGCCGATCCGCGACATGTTGCCGGGCGACGAGGCGCTCGTGCTCGCCACCGTGAAACGCAGCGAGGCCCGTCGGAGCCGTCAGGGACGCACGTTCGTCGAGGTCGACGTCTTCGACGGCTCTGGCTACCTGAAGGCCACGTTCTTCAACCAGCCCTGGCGGGCGAAGCAGTTGCCGGCCGGCACCGAGGTCGCGATGTTCGGCAAGCTCGACGTCTTCAATGGCCAGCGTCGGATGACCAACCCGGTCGTCGATCTCGTCGGCGGTGACAAGACGGGCAAGATCGTGCCGCTCTACCCGCAGTCCGAGAAGTCCGGGCTCACGACCGGTGAGATGGCCGGCTGGGTCGGCGAGGCTTTGCGGCGCGCGGGCCGGTTCGCCGATCCTCTACCGCGCCGATTCCGTCTCGATCTCGACCTTGTCGGACGCGACTGGGCGATGCACCAGATCCATGAGCCGGAGGCGATCGGTTCAACGCATGCCGCTCGCAAGCGTCTCGCGTTCGACGAGCTCCTGCGCCTTCAACTGGTTCTGGTTATTCGTAAGCGCGCTGTTGAACGCGATTCGATCGGCATCGTGCATCCGTCCGCCGCGCTCGAAGGTCACGGGCCGTTCGTATCCGCGTTCCATGCGTCGTTGCCGTTCCCGCTGACCGGGGCCCAGCGGCGTGCCAATGCCGAGATCGCCCACGACCTGGCGTCACCGTTGCCGATGCATCGACTCCTACAGGGCGATGTGGGATCCGGCAAGACGCTGGTCGCCGTCACGGCGGCCCTGATGGCCATCCAGGACGGACACCAGGCCGCGCTCATGGCACCGACCGAAGTGCTCGCCGAGCAGCACTTCATCGGCATCCGCCGGGTTCTCGACGCAGCTGCGCTGACCGTGAGCGAGGAGGGCTCGCTGATGGGGGAGCGCCCGGTCACGGTGAAGCTCCTGACGAACCGCACCACGGCGGCGGAGCGTCGCGATCTCTTCAGCGGACTGAAGAATGGCACGGTCGACTTTCTCATCGGAACGCACGCGCTGATCGGTGAGCACGTCGAGTTCCGCTCCCTGGGTGTCGTCGTGATCGACGAGCAGCACCGTTTCGGCGTTGAACAGCGCGCCGCGCTGCGGGCCAAGGGCAACGGGCGTGACCCCGACCTTCTCGTCATGACGGCCACACCGATCCCCCGCACGGCTGCCATGACGGTCTACGGCGACCTCGACACGACGATCTTGGACGAGCTTCCACCGGGTCGCACCCCGATCGTCACGCAATGGTGTCGCACCGAGCTCGAAGTCTCCGCGTGTTTCGCCCACATCCGAGAGGAGGTCGCTGCCGGCCGCCAGGTCTATGTCGTGTGCCCGCTGGTTGAAGGGTCGGAGAAGATCCAGGCGCGGTCAGCCACCGAGACCTATGAGGAGCTCCTCGGCGGAGAACTGCATGGTCTTCGGCTCGGTCTGCTCCACGGTCAGCTTCCGTCGAGCGAGAAGGAGTCCGTCATGGCCTCCTTCCGGGCACGCGACCTCGATGTGCTCGTCGCCACCACCGTCATCGAGGTCGGCGTCGACGTCCCGAACGCGACGATCATGTGCATCCTCGACGCCGACCGCTTCGGCATCGCCCAGCTCCACCAGCTGCGCGGCCGTGTCGGCCGGGGCGCGGACAGATCGTTCTGTTACCTGCTGGCCGAGCCGAAAACCCCGGACGGCGAAGCCCGTCTCGAGGCGATCGAGCGTTCCACCGACGGGTTCGAGCTGGCGGAGATCGATCTCGAGTTGCGCGGGGAGGGTGCAATCCTCGGCACCCGGCAGAAAGGGAAAAGCGACCTCCGGCTGGCATCGCTGCGCAAGGACAAGGAGCTCGTCGTCGAGGCTCGCCGGACGGCCATCGCGATCGTCGCGTCCGACCCCGAGCTGCTCGGGAACCCGGAGCTCAAGGACGAGATCTCGCTGTTCGTCGATCCCGACGAGGCCGAGTTCCTCTTCAAGGGATAGTCGCCGACACCGTCCGGTGAGGTCGGCGGATGAATCGGGCTTCAGTGTTGAGGGGGAGCTGCCGAAGAACCGGTCATGGGACATGAAGGCTCTCCGTGCTCACCGCTTCCGGTCGCCCTCCTCGGCGTCGGATCGATCGGTCGGGCGTACGCCGACGCCCTGGTCGATCACCCGATGCTTCGACTCGTGGCTGCAGTTGATCCGATTCTCGAACGGGCGCGCCATGTGCTCCTCGGGTGCGAGGACGTGCATGCGCTCCGCTCCGTCCACGACCTCCTCGACCTGGCCCCGTCGCTCGGCCTTCGCGCCGCCATCGTGTGCTCGCCGACGCTCACCCACGTTCCGTCGGTCACGGTGCTGCTCGACCGCGGGATCGGTGTGCTGTGCCATCCTCCCCTCGCCCCGAGCCGCCCATCCGCCCGCATGGTCATCGACACCGCTCGGCGTTCACGCACCCCACTCATCGTGGCGCTCGACCATCGGCGAGCTGATGATGTCGCTGCCGCCGCCGACCTCGTTGCGTCCGGTGCGCTGGGCGACATCCGGCTCGTCCGGGTCCACCTCCGCAATGGCCAGCCGGCGGAGCACGGCATCCTGCGCGAGCTCGGCACTGTCGGTCTGGACCTCGTACGCGCGCTGATCGGCCCGATCCTCCACGTGACCGCGGACGCGACAGATGTTTCGGATGCCCGGACGACGACGGCGCAGCTTCTCGTCCGCACCGCCGGTGACGTGACGGCAAGTGTCGTGCTGTCCGCGGACTCCGCGCTCGCCGCGGGTTGGGAAGTGCTGATCGAGGGTTCCGACGGAGCGCTGCGGCTCGACGTCGATGGTCTGAGCCGCTACGTCGGGCTTGGCTGGGAGGTGGTCTGCGGTCCGACTCAGCCCGCCGAACTCCGCCACCGTCACCTGCACGACTTCGCGTCGGCCCTGCGTTCCGGAGCGACGAGCACTCCGTTCGACGATGCCAACACCCTGGCCGCCGTTGCGGTGCTCGAAGCCGCTCGACGTTCGGTGGAGACGGGCGGCTGGGCACGCGTCATCAGCGATCACCTCGTGACCCGCGCGTAGGAACACGCCGGCCCCCGCGGACCGGCCACACTGGTTCGGTGCCCGATCCGACCCATCACCAACCGGTGGCGCCTGACCCGAACGACTCGCGCACCTGGCCCCGTTGGATGACCCTCTCCGTCCTCCTCACCGGCGTTGTCGGCGTTCTCGTGACCATCGTCCTCACCCTGGGCTGACCCGTTGGGAGAGAGGTTGCCCCCAGATATAGGGGCAGAACGCCTCCGAACGTCGATGGGAGGTGTTTGGCCACAGCGATGGCGCGAGGAACAGATGCGGACAGCGGCCGACCCCTTGCCAATGGCTCGCGTTCGAAACGTGACCCGCCGGTGAGCCGACCCCTACCAGTCCGGGTCTTCCGTGTCTTCGGCACCGGGCACGACGAGATCCCACCGGTCGAGACAGTCCTCGCACCGATAGGTCGCGACGTCGCCGGGGAAGAGCGGCTGCTCCACCGTGACGATGGTCAGAAGGTGCGCACGTCCGCCACAGTCGATGCAGGTGATGATGAGCGGCGCCGGATCGTCAGGCACATCGTCAGGGAGGCTCATGACGTGGCCGGGTCGTCGGCGCCGCTCAGGTTCGTCCAGCTCGACGACGTGATCGCGAGGAATAGGCCCTTCGCCTCTACGCACACCCTTCCGTCGTGGTCGCGCAGTTCACCGTGCACGTGGTACCGCCGCCGCCCGCCCCGTTCGTCGGATCGCCACGCCTCAACGGTCACGGAACGCCCATCGAGCGCGACGGGCTTGCGGTAGCGCAACTCGAGCGTCGCCGTCAGGCACCGCTGGTTGTGAAGGACCAAACCGATGGACGCCATCGTCTCATCGAGTGCGGTGGCCGCCAGCCCGCCGTGCAGATAGCCGGGCATCCCGCGATGGTGGCGTTGTGGGACGAAGGTGGCCACGCAGCTCGGCTTGCCATCGTGCTCGCCCTTCGCCCACGAGAACGCCAGGTCGTGCGGAGCAGAGGGTGAATCGTCGGACTCGGAGATCGCCATCGCCGGACGACGGTAATCGCCAGCAGCGGTTCAGCGGTTCAGCGATTCGAGCGCCTCGAGCGCCAAGCCCGACAGACCGAACGACGCTCGCCGTTCCCGACCCGGGGTCCATGAGGTACCACGCGGTTTGTTACGGTGCCCCCGTGCGCATTGTGGCCGGGACCGCCCGGGGGCGTCGGATCGAAGCCCCGGAGGGGCGGATCACGCGCCCTACCCTTGACCGCGTCCGTCAGGCGATCTTCAACGCCCTCGACGCGCGGGAACTCGTTCGGGACGCAGTCGTCCTCGACCTCTTCGGCGGGTCCGGTGCGCTCGCTCTCGAGGCGATGTCGCGTGGTGCCACCAGCGCCATGGTGGTCGAGGCCGACCGCGCCGCGGTGACGTTCGTTCGACGAAACGCCGAAGCGCTGGGCTTCGCGGACGAGGTCCGGGTGGTCCGTAGCGATGTGCTCCGGTGGCTCGTCGGCGGGGGAGCGACCACGCTTCAGCCGACGCTGGTCCTCGCCGACCCCCCGTACGACTGGAGCAATTGGCCGGAGTTGCTCGCCTCGCTCCCGGCATCGGTCGAGTGCGTCGTAGCCGAGACCGGCGCCCCGCTTCCCTCCCAACCTGGTTGGGACGTGGAGCGCGAGAAGCGCTACGGGGGAACGATCGTTACCATGCTCGTTCCGGCCGAGAATCTGCGCGCCGACGAGTCGTCGGACGGCCAACTGCAACCAAGCGAAACAGAAGTAGAGGTCACGTTGTGAGGAAGTGTCTCGTGCCGGGATCGTTCGATCCAATCCACAATGGGCACATCGACGTGATCGAGCGCGCATCGGCGCTGTTCGATTCGGTGCTCGTGGCGGCCATCCGCAACCCGCAGAAGTCCGAGGCCATGTTCACGCTCGAAGAGCGAAAGGAGATGATCACCGAGTCCACGGCGCACCTCCCGAACATCGAAATCGGGTTTTTCTCCGGTCTCCTGGTGGATTTCGCCGCAGAACACTCCTGCGATGCCATCGTGAAGGGTCTTCGTGCCGTCACCGACTTCGACAGCGAGCTGCAGATGGCCCAGATGAACGAGCGATTGTCGGGGATTGTCACGGTCTTCCTGCCGACGGTGTCGCGACATTCTTTCCTGGCGTCCCGGCTCCTGCGTGAGGTCGCCCGGTATGGTGGAGATGTCTCGACGATGGTGCCGGAAGCGGCAAACCGTCGTCTCGTCGAACGAGCACGCCAGCTTCAGCCCTGACCGGTCGAAGCGGGCGTCGCTGCCACACAACTCCGCTTCCCCAAGGAGCCCCGATGTCCAAGCGTGATCGCGTCGCTGCGTTCGGTGCGACGAATTTCCGTCCCTCGTCCCTCACCGGCGTCGGGGTGGACCGATGAGCATGATCGACAACGACCCGGCTTTCGACACGGCGGACGAGCACGAATCGATCGCGTTGATCCGTCAGGCCATCGATCTCATCCAGTCCGCGAAGCCGATGTTCGCATCGTCGTCCGTGCGCATAGAACCGGCCGAGGTCCTCGGGCTGCTCGAGGCCGCGGTGAGCCAGCTCCCCGACGAGCTGCGCCAGGCCCGGTGGTTGCTCAAGGAGCGCCGGGAGTTTCTCGACAAGGTGAGCCGGGAGGGCGACGAAATCCTCGACGAGGCCAGGACGCGAGCAGAGCGGCTCGTGTCGCGCCAGGAGATCGTTCGTGCCGCCAAGTCGAAAGCGCAGAAGCTGGTCGATTCGGCAGAGGCTGATTCGCGTAGGAAGAAGCGTGAGGCGGAGGACTGGTGCGACCAGCATCTCGCCCGCTTCGAGATCGTGCTCGATCGCACGGTGAAGACGGTGAAGGCCGGCCGCGACCGACTCCAGCAGGTCGCTGCCGATGGTACGGGAGCAGCCTCGATGAGCGGACTGAACGGATCGATCGCCGGCGGTTCGACAAGCGATGAGGAAGCCGACGAGACCGCCAGCCGCTTCTTCGACCAAGACTCCCCGTAGGGGTTCATCAGCGGTTCACCGGCGCGTCGTCTCGCCGGGTTTGGTCCCATCGATGTCGATGCCCAGCCACGGTGCGATGAGCGAGTCGGGGAACGACTGCACTCGGGTCTTGTAGACGGCCTCGCTGTCTGCGACGAACCCACGGGCGACAGCGAGATCGTTCTCGACATCAGCGAGCGCGCGCTGAAGCTGGAGGAAGTTCTCGTTGGTCTTCAGCGACGGTTTCGCTTCGGCAATCGCCGCGATGTGGTCGGCGTCGAGATCTTCGCCTCGGAGCGCGGCGACGGATTCCTGAACGTTGCGCTCATGGGCCGCCGCCGCGCTCACGACCGCCGTCAGCTGGGGGATGAGTGTGCTTCTCTTCTTCTCGGCGATGTCGACCAGATGGTGCCCGGCTTGATACTGCTCGCGGACCGTCACGATCCGGTTGCGAACGCGAATCACCTGGACAACGCAGATCGCCAGGAATAGGACGGTTGGGCCGATGGGGCCCCTGCTCCAATTCGGATGGATTCCCTCCTTGCCGTCGGGCTTCGTGTACGTCGATCCGGTGAAGACTGCGACGGTGACGAAGGCCAGTGCCAGCATGGCAAGCGCGCTGACGATCATGATTCGTCGCGCGTTCTTGGTGAGCTGACCCTCGGTGCCCGAGTAGACGTAGAGCGGACGGTCTTTGGCCTTCACGAACACCGCTGCGTGCCGTTCTTCGTCGAAGACGGTCGAACCCAGCACGTAGACGTCAGTTCCCTCGGGTACGTAGGTCTCGGTGATCCGCCAATTGCCGGTCAGCATGGTGATCGGCGTGGCGGTGTCCCAACCCGTGAACAGCCGGTCGAAAAAGCCGCGGTCGTCGTCGGTCGTCTGTGGCATGAACGGCTCGCCGCGGGCGATTTCGTCGAGGGCATTGGCGGTCAGGGACGGTGGCGCGTCATCGCCTTTGATGACGTTGGTCTCGGGACTGCTGATCTGTGTGCCGGTGAGGTCGACGACGATCGGACCCGACCCGTCATCGACGCTGATCGCCGGATCGGAGGCGACCTTGTGCCGGGTCTTCCAGGATTTGTCCTTTCCGCTTCCGGTCTCCTCTTCGACCTCGACGCTCCACCAGACGCACGTCTCGGCGGTGATCGGCGAGACGATACGGGTGCCCGACGGGCCGGGACCGGCTTTGCCGGTCACTTCAACCCGGCCGATGACCACGTTCCCGGTGGCGATCGTCGGCGTGTCGACCGCCGCCCACGCGCGGCGGGACGAAACGAAGGACACCGCTGCTGCACCGCCGGTGAGCGCCGCGGGAACGAGCCAGGCGAGGGGGTTCACCGCTTCAGTTTGGCTCAGGCCATCCGGCGGAGCCCGTCTCTCCGCAGCCGAAGAGTGAGGGCCGGCGCCGAGTGGCAGAACACCTCTGTGACGTTGTGACAGAGGTGTTCTGCCCCCAGAAATGGGGGCAACCTCTCACCCAACGGGTCAGAGGGTCCCGGATTCGTCGAGGCCCTGCTGCATGGTGTTCCAGGCGAGGACGGCGCACTTGATGCGAACCGGGAACTTCACCACTCCGCGAAGCGCGGCGAGGTCGCCGAGCTTCACATCAGACAGGGCCGGGTCGGCCGAGTCGGCGCCCTCGATCCCCATCATCGCCTTGAAGGCCCCGATGAGGCGTCTGGCCTCGCGCACCGGTTTGCCCTTGACGGCAGCTGACATCATCGATGCCGACGCCTGGCTGATGGAGCAGCCCTGGCCGCCGAACTTCACATCCGCGACTACGGCATCGGGCCCGCCCCCCTCCACGACGAGGTAGATCGAGATCTCGTCACCGCACGTCGGGTTCATCCCCTCGGTACGGAGCGCCGGCGGCGTAGGCAGTTCGCCCTTGTTCCGCGGGTTCTTGTAGTGATCGATAATGATCTCGCGGTAGAGGTCTTCGAGGCCGGCCATGGTCAACTCAGTCTTTCAGAGCCCGAACACGTCGCTCACACCGCTGAGTGCATCGGCGAGGGCGTCGACGTCGGCTTCGTCGTTGTAGAGATAGAACGACGCCCGAGCGGTCGCCCCGGAGCCGATGGCCCGCATGAGCGGCTTTGCGCAGTGATGACCAGCTCGTATGCACACGTTGGATTCGTCGAGAATCTGGCTGACGTCGTGGGGATGCACGTCCCGGAATGCGAACGAGAGCACGGCGCCGCGCTGCTCGACGTTGTCGGGGCCGTGAATCGTGATGTCGTCGCCGAAGCGGTCGTTCAGGGTGTCGAGCGCATAGCGGGTGAGGGTCATCTCGTGTTGGCGAATCGCTCCCATCCCGAGCGAAGTGACGTAGTCGATCGCTGCGCCGAGGCCGACCGCTTCGATGATCGGCGGAGTGCCGGCCTCGAATTTGTCCGGGAGTCCCGCTGCGGTGAACCCATCGAAACGGACATCGGTGATCATGTTGCCGCCCCCGAGAAATGGGGGCATTGCATCGAGAATCGCTTCTCGACCCCAGAGCACGCCGATGCCGGTGGGCCCGCACATCTTGTGCGACGAGAAGGCCAGGAGATCGGCGCCGAGCGCGGTGACGTCGGTGACGTTGTGAGGTACGAACTGGCAGGCGTCAACCATGGCAATGGCGCCGGCCGCGTGCGCGGCGTCGGTGAGCAACCTCGTCGGGGTGATGGTCCCCAACACGTTCGACATCGCCGTGAACGAGAGCACCTTGGCCCCGTCGAGCAGGGTCGCCAGGTTGGTCAGATCGAGAGTTCCGTCCGCCGTCACCGGGATCCAGCGAATCTCGATTCCACGCTCCGCCGCGAGTTGATGCCACGGGACGATGTTGGCGTGGTGCTCCATCTCGGTGAGAACGACCACATCGCCGGAACGCATGTTTTCGCCGCCCCACGACCGAACGAACAGGTTCAAGCTCTCCGTGGCGTTCTTGGTGAAGATCACCTCGTGGGGCTTCGCCGCTCCGATGAACGTTGCAACCTTGGCCCGGGCACCCTCGTAGTGATCAGTCGCTGCGGCAGCCAGCTTGTACGACGACCGATTGATCGGTGCGTAGTCATAGGCCATGAACGACGCCATCGCGTCGATCACCTGCCGGGGTTTGAACGTGGAGTTGGCCGAGTCGAGATAGACGATGCGCTGACCGTCGATCTGTCGTTCGAACACGGGAAAGTCGCGACGAACATCGGCCGCGCTGAGGCGGCTCATTGGAGCGCCATCTCTCGCCACGCGTCGAATCCGTCGGCCTCGAGACGGATGGCGAGGTCGGGCCCGCCCGATTCGACGATGCGGCCGTCGATCAGGATATGTACGACATCGGGCTGGAGGAGTTCGAGCAGACGCTGGTAGTGGGTGATGACGACGACACCGAGGTTCGGTCGCGCTCGGCGGACCTCTTGGACGCCGCCGGCAACGACACGCAGCGCGTCGATGTCGAGTCCCGAGTCGGTCTCGTCAAGGATTGCGAGGTCGGGCTCCAAGATGGCCATCTGCAGAATCTCGTTGCGTTTCTTCTCACCCCCGGAGAACCCTTCGTTCAGGTAGCGGTTCGCGAACTCCGCGTCCATGCCGAGGCGTTCCATCCACTCCATGATCGAGAGCCGGAGTTCGAGGATCGACAGATCGATGCCTTTGCGGGCGGAGAGCGCCTGACGCAGGAAGTTCACCATGGTGACGCCCGGAATCTCCTCGGGGTGCTGGAAGGCCAGGAACATGCCGGCCTTGGCCCGGGTGTCCGTCTCCCACCCGGCGATATCTTCACCACGGAACAGGATCCGGCCGGCGGACACCGCGTACTCCTCATTTCCGAGGAGGGTGTTGGCGAGCGTCGACTTTCCCGAGCCGTTCGGGCCCATCACCGCGTGGACCTCCCCGGCGCGCACGGTGAGATTCACACCCCGCAGGATGGGCTTGGGTTCGGTTGTTTCCGTGGCGGCCACTTGCACATGGAGGTTCTCGAGTTGGAGGAGGGGCGTGTCCACGGTTGAGTCTCGGTTCGCTGGTGTTCGTGAGAGGACGTGTGTCCGGGGCATGGGGCGATTCGCGAAGCTGCGATGCACTGACCCTGACAGCAAGGATAGTTTCTCCTATGGCCATAGGAGAAACCCTCCGCCGGGTGATCGTTCGGTCAACCTTTGCCGGAACCGCCCGTCCCCTCTCGTGGCGGGTTTGGAGACGAGACTTGTCGGCCATGCAGTGGAGGCGCCGACGAATCCCAGCTCACGAGCGCTCGCGCCTTCAAAGCGTGCTGGTCTACGTCGGCGGCGGCTGGGATGTCCTGGCCTGGGCGTATGTGTTCCTTGCCTTCGTCGTGACCATCTCCCGGCCGATCAGCAGCCGGCCGATGCCTTTGCTCCAGGCACTGCAGGCCGGGTTCCCGGTCGTGATGGCCGGAACCCCGTTGGTGCTCGTCATTGCTTCGCTCACCAGGCGATGGATCCAGGCGGCGACCGCGCTCATGCTGGTCATGACGTCGTGGTTTGCCGTCTCGCCAGCGCTCGGACGCGACCCCCTGCCGTTCTGGGCGAATGGAGCGACCGAACTCCGCCTGGCGTCGGCGAACGTGTACTTCCTTAACAACAGGCCGGTTGACGCGGCTCGGGCGCTCTACGCCGCCGATGCCGACATCGTGGCGGTGTCCGAGCTCGTCCCCTCGTTCGTTTCCGCTGCCACGGGCATCGGCTTCGACGAGCGCTATCCCTACCGGTTGCTCGATCCCCAGGAATCGATCGGCGACGAGTCCGCGTCGGGCGGCCTCGGGTTGTATTCGAAGTATCCGTTCGAGGATCTGGTTCGCGTGGGCCGGGATCGCGCACCGTTCGTGCGGGTCGTGCTTCCGAACGGGCAGGGCATACGAGTCCTTCCGGTTCACGCCGTCTCACCGTCCACAGCACACCGGGTCGGGAGTTGGGCGTCGGACATGGCCCGGCTGGGCCGCCTGGTCGAGGCCACCGACGAGCCGATGCTGCTGCTCGGTGATTTCAATTCCGGGCGCTGGCAGCCGGCGTTCGGTGCGTTGCTGCGCCGCGGTCTCACCGACGCCCACGAGGCCGTCGGCCGAGGTCTCAGCCGCTCATGGCCCCACTGGTTCCCCCTGTTCCGCCTCGACCATGCGCTCTACACCCGCGGTCTCGCCGCGCGTTCAGTGCGCGACCTGGATATTCCGGGAAGTGACCACCGGGGCTTCGTCGCAACCTTGGCGATCGAGCCGCGCCGCTGAGGATTGGGAGAGAGATTGCCCCCATAGATGGGGGCAAAACACCTCCGGACAGCTCTGGGAGGTGTTCTGCCGCACTTCCCTTCGGTTCCGAGTCGATCTGGCGCGTCGCGGGGTTCGCGGCCTGGCACGATCGTTGGGTGGATTCGCTCGCTGGGATGCTCCTTGTCGCACCAGCGCCGCTCACCGACCCGAACTTCGTCGAGAGCGTCGTCGTCGTTCTTCTCCACAACGAGAGCGGCGCATTCGGGCTGGTGCTGAACCAGCCGACGGAGCTCGACGTCGACAGCGCCGTTCCCCTCTGGACCGCACTAGCGGGGACGCCGGTCCGTTGCGGAGGGCCCGTGGAAACCGGTGCCCTGATCGCTATCGGCCGTCCAGCGCCAGGCGCCGCGCCGCTGGGTTACCAGGCCATCGAGACGCCGACACTCGGCCCGATCGGTCTGATCGATCTGCACGGCGAGCCGACGAACGCGCTGCTCGACGTCCGCCTCTTCGCCGGGTACACCGGTTGGGGGCCGGGCCAACTCGACGGCGAGGTGATGGTGGGCGGTTGGGTCGTCGTTCCCGGCCTTCCAAGCGACGCGTTCGACCAACGGATCGACACGTTGTGGGGCCGGGTTCTGCGACGTGCCGATCGGCACGATCCGGCGTTGCGGCTCATGCCCGACGACATCACCTTCAACTGAACAACCGCTCGGCCGAGCGGTTGTTCAGCGCCACAGCCGGAGCGCTACTTCGCAAGCTCCGAGGCCGCTTTCTCCGCCTCGTTCAGGCGGCGCTCGACCAGGTCGAGGCCGGCGTTCCAGAACTCCGGATCGTTGAGATTGCAGTCGACCAGGGCGGTCAGATCTTCCGGCGATCGTGACCCGCCGGCGGAAAGCATTCGGAGGTACTTGTCGGCGAATTCCGGCCCCCCGTCGAGGGAGCGCTGGTAGACGGAGAGCGCAAGCAGTTGCCCGTAGGCGTAGGCATAGACGTAGCCCGGCACGTGGACGAAGTGCGGGATGTAGCTCCACCAGGTGTCGTACCCGCTCGTATCCACCGTGTCACCGAAGAGCTCACCTTGCGAGTCCATCCACAATTCGTTCAAGCGGTCGACCGAGAGTTCGCCTTCCGTGCGACGGGCGTTGTGGGCGCGGTCCTCGAAGCGCCACATCGAGACCTGGCGGAAGACCGTCGCCACCGAGTCGTCGACGCTGCCCGCGAGGAGAGACATCCGGCGTCGCGGATCACGTTCGGCATCGAGCAACCGTCCGAAGGTGACCGCCTCGCCGAACACCGACGCGGTTTCCGCAAGCGTGAGTGGGGTCACGTGTTCGAAGAGACTCTGATCCTTCGCGAGGAGGAAGTGCAGCCCGTGACCAAGCTCGTGAGCAAGGGTCAGCACGTCGCGCCGGGTGCCGGTGTAATTGACGAGGACATAGGGGTGCAGCCCCGGTGTCATCGGAGCGCAGAACGCTCCACCCTGCTTCGCTGGCCGAAGAGGGGCGTCGATCCAGTGCTCATCGAAGAAGCGGGCCGCGCCCGATGCGAGGACCGGCGAGTACGAGGCGTACGCGTCGAGCACGATCGCCTTCGCCTCCTCCCAGGGGATTGTCTCGTCGCCTTCGCCCGTCGACAGGGACGCGTTCCGGTCGTAGTGGGCCAGCTTGTCGAGCCCCAGCATCTGGGCCTTCAGCCGGTACCACCGCTGGACGAGTCCGTACCGCGAAACAACGGCCTCGATCAGCGCACGGATGGATTCGTCGGAGGCCTGATTCGCCAGATTGCGCGATGAGATCCACGAGTTGTATCGCCGCAGACGGTCGTCGGTGGCTTTGTCCGTCAGCAGCGTGTTGTAGATATAAGCGCGCGTACGAAGACCGGGAGCGAGCGCCTCGGTGATGCCCGTTGCCGCCTCGGCCCTCGTCGCTCGATCGGACGACTGCAGCCGACTGCCGGCTTCCTCGAACGCGACCTCTCCAGACGGGAGGCTCACCCGGATGCCTGACACCAATTCGTCGAACAACCTCGACCACGCGGACGATCCGGTGAGCGTCTTCTCGGCGAGGATCTTCTCCTCGGACTCCGTGAGCAGGTGGGGACGCTGCGCTCGTAGAACGCGAAGGTGATGCTTCCACCGGCCCAAATCCGCGTCGCCGAGTGCAACGTCGACGACCGATTCGTCGAGAGAGGCCCACTCGAGCTCGATCCACACGAGGGTTGTTCCGATCGCCGTGGCTCTTTCCTGCATGGCCATCATGAGCGCGCCGTTGGCAGGATCGGCGGTGTCGGTGCTGAAGCGCAGCTGGGCGAAGTTCCCGGCGAGGGCGAGGGGCGTTGACGCCTCTTCGACCTTCCTCCAGAACTCGCCCAGCTCCACTGGGCTCATGGTGGCGAGCCGCCCCCGATAGGGCTGGAGTTGTTCGGCTCGGGCGGCTGCGGAATCAAGAAGGGCGTGCATCGAGGCCGGATCGTCAGAACCGGTGATGTCGGCCAGCCGCCAGGAAACGTCTTCGGCGAGCACTCGGGCATCTGCATTCATGCCTCCACCCTAGGGAGGCCTCCGGCGCTAGACGAGGACGTCGTGGACATCGACAGGGGTGCGGCAGAACACCTCCGAACGCTGTTGGGACGCTCCTATGTGTTGTCAAGGGGTTTGTTCGAGGATTCTGAAGAGTTCACGGGTGATGTAGCGCTTGAGGCAGCGGCGGATGTCGCGGTCGGTTTTTCCCTGTGCGCGGCGG
>JANMYF010000064.1:0-11123 GCA_031381685.1 Acidimicrobiia bacterium | reverse complement strand
GGTTGGTCGAACCTCTGCTGCATTTCCGGGTGGGCGCAGATCAACTTCGCCGCCTCCGGATCACCACGAACGGCGAGCTCGTTCCAGCGTAGGAAGACTTCTCTGGGGCCGTCGGGCTTCGCCGAAGGAGCGCACCCCGAGAACCCAAACAGCGGGAGGAGCACAAGCGCCAAGCGGCGCACGGAACGGCGCTTCGCAGCGAACGATCCCGAACCGATCCACCCGCGCGCCACGAGCAGAACCTAGCTCGACCGCGACCGTGAACTCACCGTTTGAACGAAGCGAGTTCGTCATTCGAGCGGTTGGCGAAGCCTGCGTGTTCGTGTGACGCTTTCGCATGGACGAACTTCGCGGTCGAACCGCATTCATCACCGGCGGCGCGTCGGGCATCGGCCTGGCAACCGCGTTCCGACTCGGCGCGGAGGGCATGAACCTCGTCATCGCCGACATCGAGGACGGTGCCCTCGGAACCGCCGAGGCCGATCTCGCGAATGCCGGCTACCCGGTGCTCGGTGTGCAATGCGACGTCCGCGAGATCACTGACCTCGAGGCCGCGGCGAAGGCGACGGTCGACCGCTTCGGTGGGGTCCACGTGGTGTTCAACAACGCAGGAGTCGTGACCACCGGACGGGTGGAGGACCTCAGCGAGGCATCGTGGCGATGGGTGCTCGACGTGAACCTCTGGGGCGTCATCAACGGGAGCCGCGTATTCCTGCCGATCCTCAAGTCCCAGGGCGTACCCGGCCACATCGTCAACACTGCGTCGATGGCGGGGTTGGTCAGTGGCCCTCTCATGGCTCCGTACTTCGTGTCGAAGTTCGGAGTTGTCGCGCTCTCGGAGTCGACGTGGCACGAAGCACGGCTCGACGGTGTCCCGATCGGCGTGTCGGTGGTGTGCCCGGGGTTCGTCAAGACCCGGATCCACGAAGCCGACCGCAATCGACCTGAGGACCTCGACTCGGCATGGACCGGCGACGCCGGAAACCAGTTCATCGCCTTCCTCAGTGCCGGGGTCGAATCGGGCCGCGAGGTCGCCGACGTCGCCGCACTTATCGTCGAGTCGATCAAGTCGGACCGCTTCTGGATCCTCCCCCACGGCGAAGAATCCCACGCCGCCATCCGCCGGCGGACGGACGCCATCATCGATGGCGCGAAGCCACCCACAACGATCGCCGCGCGACCGACCGATTAGCGAAGCACGCGGCCGACCAGATTCCGAACATGAGGGCCTGCACACCCCAGGTACTGCGCCGCCACCGGACCGCAGTATGCGTCTTCGGCTGAGCCGATGTGGCAAGGTTCCTCTGTGTACCCATGAATCGCACCGACGAAGGAGCAACCGTGGACCCATTACGTCTGACCCGATTGGCCGTTGCGCTCACCTTGGCAATCGGCCTCACCGTCGTCTCGCCCAACGTCGCCGTTGCAGCACCGACAGTCGGTTGCCGAGGATCGGGGTGCAACGGCAAGAACCCGGTAGCCATGCGCTGCGCAGCTGACGCGGTGAGCATCAACAAGATGGTCGACGAAGACCGGGCGTCCGGCGGCACGTTCGGCCGTCAGGTCGTGACCCTCCGATACTCCCGTCGATGCAACGCATCCTGGGCCCGGGTCACCTCGTCGGCCGGAGGCACCGCAGCGGTCACCAGCGCGACCGCCTACATGGGCGGATACAAGACCAGCACGAAACGCACGATGTCGGGCGCGGGATCCATCTACTCGAAGATGCGATCTGGTTCGGCGATCAACGCCTGCGGGCGAACCAGCTTCAACAACGGCGCGGTCGTCAAGACCAACTGCGCTACCGCCGGTTGACCTGGCCGTCACCGGCCAGGGAAGGTTGGTCGAGAGGACAGGCGTAGGTTCCTGAGCTCAGCCTTCCTTCGGCCGGGAGTTTCGCAGTAGGTCCCGATACGGAGTGTCTGCGTCGAGCACCGGTTCTTTCGGGAGGCCGAGCACACGCTCACCGAGGGTGTTGCGCTGGATCTCGTCAGTTCCGCCACCGAGCGACATGCCGCGGCAGTTGAGGACGTGGTACTGCCAATAGTCGGCCTCCACGTCGGTGGCGGCCCACCCGATCCCTCCAGGGAACTGCAGTGACGCCGCCGTGTCCGCGGCGTACCTCCCTTGTTGCGTTCGCCACAGTTTGCCGATGGACGGATGGGCGCGCCGTTGGCCGAGCCATCCCATGATTCGCTCACCGGTGTAGGTGGTCGCCAGGCGCTGTCGGACAACGGCATCATCCGACCGGCCCACCTTCTGCGCCAACTCGACGAGCTGTTTGGCCGGCAGCGGATTGCGTCCCGTCTTGCGTTTCTCGTCGCGGTTCCCAGCCACAGAACTCGTTCCGGTGGACACCCGCTCGTGGGCCAGTAACGCCGTTGCCATCCTCCATCCATCGTTCAGGTCGCCGACGATCCACCCCGCAGGCAGTCGGGCTTCGTCGAGGAACACCTCGTTGAACTCCGAGACGCCGGTCATCTGGCGCAGTGGACGAACCGTCACCCCCGGCTGGCGCATCGGAAGGACGAACATGGTGATCCCTCGATGCTTGGGCACGGTCGGGTCGGTCCGAGCCAACAAGATGGCGAGGTCCGCGTGCTGAGCCCCGGAGGTCCACACCTTCTGTCCACTTACGATCCACTCATCACCATCGCGTTCGGCCTTCGTGGCCAGCGACGCGAGATCAGAACCGGCGTTGGGCTCCGAGTACAGCTGGCACCACAGCTCCTCGCCGCGCAGTCCCGGACGAAGCATGCGACGTCTCAGCTCGTCAGTGCCGTAGTCGCGCACCATCGGGAGTGCCATGCTCACGCCGAGCCCGAACAGCGACTCGAGCACCGGCACTCGTCCCCTGCTTTCCTCGGCAAAGACCGCGTACTCCTCGGGACGGTCGCCGAGCCCACCGAACTCTTCTGGGAACCCGTAGCCGGCGAGCCCGGCGTCGTACAGCGCGGCACGCCACGCCCTGGCACGCACAACACCCCGCGGGTCATCCTCACCGGCGGAGCCCTCGGCTGCCGCATCCATCAGCGCGGGGATGCCGTCGAAGAACAACCGAACGTAGAGCCTGAACTCCTCGAGGTTGCGAGCCGACGAGGTCATGGCGTAACCGCTGACGCGAGTGATGCAAACCATGCATCCGGATCGGCCGGATTGGAGCGGAGGCGGCGCCAAATCGCGCCGACCGCCCGCCGTCCTGCCGGCGGGTGACCGGCGATCCGATCCGCCAGTTCCCTCGCCCGTGCCACCACCTGGTCGTCGGGCACCACCTCGTTCACGAGTCCGAGACGCAGCAACTCCACGGCCGGAATTCGGTCACCGATGAGCGTCACCCGGTCCCCCACGGCGACGCTGTGACGAAGGTGCAGCCACGCCTGGCACATCGGCGCACCTACACCCATGGCGATCTCCGATACCTGAGCGAACGAGGACTCCCCGCCACTGACAGGTCGCCGGCGAACAACAGTGCCGCTCCGGCGTTGATGGCGAAGCGTTCGAGCCCGACGACCACCGGGACCGGACAGCGATAGAGCGCCTGATGCACTCCCACCCAGGCGGTGACCGGTTCATTCGCGAGATCGGGTCCGGACACCTTGAGGTCCATTCCGGAACAGAACGACCCGCCGGCGCCCCGCAGCACGATGCACCCGACTTCGGGATCGGAACCCACTGCGACGATGGCGTCTCTCAGCTGCACGGCAAGCGACTGCACGACGGCGTTCTTGCGCTCGGGCCGATTGAGGACGATCTCGACTCGTGCGCCGTCACGCTCGATCAGGACATGTTGTTCGGTAGACACGCTGCTCCTTCGACGAAACGAGTATGGCGTCCGCCAGGTTCGGAGTCCCGGTAGCTCCGGTAACTACAACTCCAAACCTCGCTTCTACGCGAAGCGGTTCGTTCGCACGAGCTCGTCGAGGGATACCCGCGGCCGCTTCAGCGGGCTGTCCGGATGATCCGCGACCGGATAGCCGAGGGTGATGACCATCGGCATCTGCCAGTCGTCGGGCAGCCCGACCGCGGCGCGAGTTCGGTCGGCGTGATGCAGGGTGACCGGACACGAACCGATGCCTTCAGCATGGGCGACGATCATCATGTTCTGCGCCTGACGGCCGATGTCGAAGAGACGCATCTGATCGTCCGGCGCGGCAAAGCCGACGATGGCCGTGGAGGATCCGATCCATGACGCGAAGTCACCGCATGCAGCGAGGGCGTCCTTCACCGCTTGATCGGTCACCACGATGAGACGGTTCGCCTCCATGTTCTTCGCGCTGCCCGCCATCCGGCCCGCCTGGAGGATTCGGTGCATCACCGCGTCGGGAATGGGCGCGTCGGTATACATGCGGAGGTCGCGCTTGGTGATAATTGATTCATACGGTGTCATGGCGGACAGTGTCTCACCTGGCCGCTGGAGAACCGTGCGGCGCTCGTCGGCGAGAACAGAATCGGGCAGCACGGTCAAGACAGCCGGGCGGGGTCGCCAACCTCGCAGGTCGTGCTGTACGCGATGCCGGGCACGAGTCGCTTCCATTGGTCCGGTGTGAGGTTGCCCACCACGAGGTCGCACACCTGCCGTTCCAGATCGGCCGCGTCGGTCCACCGACCGACATCGAAGAAACGAACCGAGCCCGTCTTTGTTCCGAGGACAACCGTCTTCCCCTCGCCATCGAACGACACTGCGTTGATGGAGCCGCCCTCAGGGAACTTCACCCCACCGACCGGGGTGTACCGAGAAGCGTCCCAGAGCATTAGCGAACCCTGGTTGGTGACGACCGCGAGAAGTCGGCCGTCCGGGCTGAAGGCAACGTCTTGCACGTTGTTGACGGCGTTCAGCGGATCGCGGCTTGGCACTGCGTTCGCCACGTTCCACAACCGCACCTTGCCATCTCGGTTCCCGACGGCCAGCGTGGCCGAGTCAATAGAGAAATCGATGCCCTTCACGGTTCCCCCGCCATTGTCCAGCGCCCGGACCGTCGGCTCGTTCGAACGAAGGTCCCACAACAGCGCCACCTTGCCACCCGATGCCGCCAGCCAGGAACCGTCCCCGCTGAACGCCAGGTTCCCGATTCTCGATTCGACTGGGATCGGCAGGTCGGGCAACAGGGTCGGGGGTTCCGTGCGTAGATCCCAACGAAGCACACGGCCGAACCCACCCCCATCAGTGGCGGCCGCCACGGTGTGTCCGTCCGTGCTGAAGGCCACGCTGTAGACCGCCAGTTGGCTGCCGTCGAGGAGTTTGCCTGCGGGTAGCCATTCCCGCGACGAAGCAGATCTCCGCCACAGCAGGACGTGACCGTCCTGCGTACCTGCGGCAAGCCGGTCACCAGGCCGACTGAAGGCGAGAGTCAGGTTCCAGTTGCGGTTCCGATCAAGCAGCGGGCCTGAGGGTTCGCGGGTGTCCGTTCGCCAGATCGCCACGACGCCGTGATTGTCCTCCGCGCCGTGGGCACTCGCCGCGACGCTCTGACCGTCCGGACTGAACGACACATCGGTGATCTCCCCTTCATCGATGTCAATCTCCTTCGGGACGGCAAGGGCCTTGACGTCCCAGACCGCTACCGCGCCAGCCCCCGTTCCGACGGCGAGTGTGGTGCCTGTGCGGTTGAAGCAGACAGACCAGATGGTGCCGTTTCGCGGGTTGAGCGGTCGACCGATCTCGTCGTAGGTGCTTCCGTGCCAGAGCTTCAGCGTTCCGTCGTTGCCGGCCCCGGCCAGCACGGTGCCGTCCGGACTGAAGGCCAGCGAATTGATCCCGCCGGAGATTCGCAGGGGCGCGCGGTCCGGCAAACCGCTCTCGACATCCCAGAGTTGCACGCTCCCCCGGTCCGTTCCCGCCGCAAGCACCCTTCCCCGGTCGCCGAAACTCAGTGCCCATACGATGCCGCCCCCGGCCATCGGGTCGTGCAGTGGGGCGAAGGTCCTCGAGTCGAGCAACAACACCTGATCCTTGGAACTGACGGCCATCATGTTCGCGTTCGACCCGCGCGGGCTGAACGCCACACTTCGCACGATTCCCACGCCGAAGCGCGACAACCCTTGCGGAACCTCCCTCTGTTCGTACGACGGGACGTTCCAGGCCACCACGCCGCCCCATTGCGTGCCCGCCACGAGCATGCTGCCGTCGGGGCTGTACGCCAGGCTGATGATGGTCCCCGTGTTCCCGCCTACGTTCAGCGGATCGCCGATTGCCGATTGCTCGCGCACGGCCCAGCGCAGAACCACACCGTTTTCGGTTCCTGCCGCGAGTGTGCCACCGTCTGCACTGAAGGCGAGGCTGTACACGACGCCGCTGTTCCCCACCAGGTAGCCGAGGGGCCGCCGGGTGCGGGCATCCCACAGGTCGACGCGGCCACTTCCTGTACCGGCCGCAATGATGGTCCCATCCGGGCTGATTGCCACCGAACGGGCGAAGCTTTCGTCGGTGCGCAGAAACGTCTTCACGCCCGAGTTCCGGGCGAGTTGGAGGGCCGAGGCCATCGCCCCTTTGGCACGATCCTTCGTCGGATGCTTGCCGACGTTCTCCAGGCCGACGAGCAGTGCGACATCGAGGTGATCAGCCGACTGCAGGTCGGAGGTCGACGCCAAGGCCAACGAATCGCTGTTCTTCCGGGCACTGACGGCATCGTTCTTGGCGAGGAAAGCCAGAACAGCGAGCGCCGTGGACAGCGCCAGGGCGAACCCAACCGCACCGAGTGTGATCCGCTGACGTTTGACGGCCGCCATGCGGCTGGCCCGGACGTAGCGCTGCTGCAACTCGGTCGGCTTCGGGTCCTTGGTCGCGTTCGCGGTGAGCAACTGCTCCTGCTGCTTGAGATCTTGGCCTTTGAGCAGCGGGCTGCCCGCCTTGGCCTCCCAGTCGGAGGCGAGACGCAGAAGCCGAGTGTGCGAGCGAGCCCACGCCAGGTCCGTATCGAGTGCGGCAGCAACCTCGTCGAATGCCGGGACCGGATCCTCGTGGTTGCTGCACCAGATCCAGTTCAGCTGACGGAGCGCTTCAGGCGCTGCTTCGACGAGTTGTCGCCTCTGAGCATTCGACCGTTCTTCACCGTCGGCCAGAGCGATCGGCACCATTCGCTTGCCCCGCTTCAACGCGTGCTCGAACTCCTTGACGCACCATGGAGACGCCAGCGACTTAGCGCTGATGACGAACACCACGCTGTCGGCAGCATCGATCCCTTGGTAGATCTCCGCCTCGAAGGCCGTGGCCTTTGGAATGTCCTCCCAGTCGACCCAGACCTGACGATGACCGTCGCTGAGGTACCGGTGGAGCGCGCGGACGAAAGGCTCGTCGTCAGTCGAATACGAGACGAACACGTCTGCCTTCGCCGGCTCAACCGTCGGCCGCGTCGACTGAGGTACTGCATCAGCCACAGCGGGTCGTCCGGCGGGCGAAAAGTCGACAGTGGGTCATGACCGACAGTGTCCCACGGGGCACTCCGGCATGATCGACAGCTGCGCTCGCGCCGGCCCGACTTCGGACTTGGCCCGGTGATCGCGTACGGTCGGTCTGTGCAACCGTCCTCATCGCTCGCAACTCGTTCCATCAACGGCCGACCGGTCAACCCGATCGGCCTCGGGTGCATGTCGCTCAGCTGGGCCTACGGAGCACCCCCGGCGCCCAAGGAGGGCGCCAAGCTCCTTCACCGCGCCCTCGACATCGGCTACAACCACCTCGACACGGCCCGCATCTACGGCCTGGGCGCAAACGAGGAGCTGATCGGCAACGCCCTTCGCGATCGCCGCCCAGAATTCTTCCTCGCTTCGAAGACCGGCATCTTCGTCGAAGGCAAGGGCCGCCGGATCGATTGCCGACCAGAGGTCATCCAGGAAGCTTGCGAGGCGAGTCTGCGCCAGCTGCAAACCGATCACATCGACCTGTACTACCTCCACCGCCGCGACTTCACCGTCCCCATCGAGGACTCCGTCGGGGCCTTGGCCGCGCTGGTCGCCGCGGGCAAGATCGGCGGAATCGGCCTCTCCGAGATGTCGGCGTCGACGATCCGGGCTGCACACGCGGTCCATCCGATCACCGCGGTGCAGACCGAGTACTCCCTCGCCACCCGCAACCCAGAGATCGGCGTCCTCGACACGTGCCGCGAACTCGGAGTCACGGTGGTCGCCTTCTCCCCTGTCGCCCGAGGGATGCTGAGCAATGGCGTCCGCAACCCCGAGACCCTCCTCGACAGCGACATCCGCAAGTCCATGCCCCGCTTCGTCGGCGAGAACTGGGAAGCCAACCTCGCCCTCGTGGATGCCTTCAACGCGCTCGCCGACAGCGCGGGCGTCACCCCGGCACAGCTGTCGCTGGGTTGGGTGCTCGCTCAGGGTGAGCACATCGTAGCGATTCCTGGCACTTCGAGCATCGATCACCTCGAAGAGAACATCGCCCGATCGGACTGGCGCCCGTCCCGCGCGTTGTGTGAACAACTCGGCGCGCTTATCAACCGCAGCACTGTTGCCGGACCGCGCTACACGAGGGCGGCCCAGCAGACCATCGACACAGAGGAGTTCCCGGACTGATCCGGCGAGGCGTCGATCACGGGCGTCGCCCGCGCGCTCGTAGCGTTCTCCCTGCCGTGAACACCCGCCTTTCCATCCCAGCGGTGCGAACGGACGACAGTGCAGTGCCGTTCGCCCCTGTCGACCCTTGCGACACCAGTGGACAATGGCGCGATGAGGGCGAACGTCCATCTGTTCCGAGTCCGGGGCATCCCCCGAATCGACCCTCGCTCTGATCGAAAAGGCCCTTCGCAACACGCAGGTCGCTGACGTCATGCCCAGCGCACGCAGCCAGCGCGGTCGGGGCGCGCGAAATCCCTAACGGCGGGGCTCAGGTCGTTCGGCGAACTTGGCCTCGTCCCTGATTCGCAGGTTCAGCTCGCGAAGGTATCTGGTTTCGTCCATGGTCGACAGAGTGACTTCCTCGCCGGTCCAGCTCGACAGGTGGATCGCGTTGGCGAGGCGCACACCATGGATCCCGTCGGCACCCGGGGCGATGAGTGGCGTGCCGTCAAGGATGTTGGCGGCGAAGTTGCGAAGGACATCGGAATGCTGCTTGCCCCACGCCGACTCGTACATTCGGGTCTCGGCCGACATCCACCGTGCGGTGTCCGCCTTGCCACGGAAGAGGTCGGCAACATCAGCGGCGGTCATCGACTCGCTGAGGTCACGTTCAGAGTCAACAAGGCGGGTGACTGTGACAGTGGCGGAGTTCTCCACGACGACCTTGCCCTTGTCACACAGGATCTCCAGACGGTCGGTGCCGACAACGTCGTTCGTGCACGTGAGGAACGAGCCGGTCGCGCCGTCCCCGAAATCAGCGAGAACGTTCACCTCGTCCTCGACGGCGATGTCCCGCCGGAATCCGTACCCCGCCTTGGCGAACACGCTTTTGGGCACACCGCACAACCACTGCCAGAGATCCAGTTGGTGCGGAGCCTGGTTCACAAGAACGCCGCCGCCTTCGCCACCCCACGTCGCGCGCCACTCGCTCTGGTCGTAGTACGCCTGTGGACGCCACCACGTGGTGATGATCCAACTCGTATGGCGCAACGCACCGAGTTCGCCACTCGCGAGCATCGCGTGCAGATCGACATAGAGCGGGTTCGTCCGCTGGTTGAACATGATCGCGAACGTGAGCTCGGGGTGCGACGCCGCCACAACGATCAACTCCTCGACCTGTGCGGTGTACACCCCCGCCGGCTTCTCCACAAGAACATGAATGCCGGCTCGTAGGGCACGGATCGCCACTTCCGGGTGCAAGTAGTGCGGCAGGGTCGTCACGACCGCATCGACCGCGCCGCTCGCGAGCATCGCCTGGTAATCCTCGAAGAACGGAACGCCGCAGGACTCCGCGACGACCATCTTCGACGGGTCGATGTCACTGCATGCGCCGAGCACCATGCCCTCGATGCGGCCGCCGGCGAGGAGCTTGGCGTACATCCCGCCCTGGGCGCCGAGACCGACGATGCCGAGACGAACGACCTTGGACATGGCACTCCAGCGTGGTGAGGGGACGGGTGTCAGGCGAGGAACGGCAACGCACGCGTCGCCCACTCGTACGAGCGACGGGAGGACTCGAAACGATCGTCGATGCTCGGCTCGTCGACCTCGATCATGTAGTCACCGTCGTAGTCGGCGGGCATCGCTGCCAGCACGGCATCGAAATCGACGACGCCGTATCCGGGTTCGGTCCACAACCGCTTCGTCACTTGGGTTTCGATGTACGACATGCCGACACGCCCGGCCGTGTCGAGGAAGTCGGGGAACACATCTTTGAGATGGATCGCGCCTATCCGGCCCGCGTGTCGGGCGATCATCACGGCGGGGTCCGCTCCGGCCCACACGAGGTGTCCGGTGTCCGGCCCGAAGCCGAGGAGATCCGGCTGGACCCAGGCCAACACGCGATCGACCTCATCCGCGGTCTCGAAGACGCCACCGATGTGGTTGTGCAGCACTGCGTGGATGCCCTCGTCCCGGAAGGCCTCGCAGACGCGTCCAAGGTTGTCGACGCACAGCGTGAAGCGATCGTCACGGAAGTCGGCGCCGATCCCCGGCGCTGCCATACGTGCGCGGATCATCATCGACGACACCATGGCGCGATCGAGTCCCAACGGTGCCTGCTGTGCCGCGAATGACTTCGCCCGGTCGAGTTCGCTCACCATGTCGACTGTCTCGTCGAGCGATGAACTGAACAGGCTCACCGACGGCGCCAGCCCGTAGGAGCCGATCCACGCCAGGTAGTCATCGGATGTCATGTCAGTCGGCACGTCGGCCTTCACCGCCCGGTACCCAAGCTTCTGGAAATCGGCGAACGCCTCCTCGAGCACGCCTCGTGATCGGTCGATGCGGCCGCCGCGCATCCAATACGAAATGGGGTTGACGGCCAGGCGCGGCGTGCGGCCGGTGCTCATCGGTAGGCCACGCCTTCGTCATCGAGGAGGGACACGAAACCCTGGTGCGCCGTTCGCCAGAGCTCTGGGCCGCACTGCCCACCGAACGCATCGAAGCTCCCCAGATGAGGTTCGATCGAGAAGAAGCCGGTGAACCCGTCGGCATGAAGCGCGCGTATGACCTCGCGGATCTGGCCGTCGCCCTCGCCGGCGACCTGCACGTCGCCG
>JANMYF010000009.1:0-3383 GCA_031381685.1 Acidimicrobiia bacterium | reverse complement strand
CTCGCCCTCCAGCTGATGATGAGCCTGGTGATGGTCTACATCAACCTGCTCCGCATCCTCGGGGCGTCGTCACGCCGCTGACGCTTCGGTTCTGTTTCTGACGCCACGGACGTCGCCTCCGGGCGGCGCCCGTGCGCGTCTCGTCGTCGACGCGACCCTCCGAGCTTTCCCTGTTGCGCGATTGCGGACGGAGCCCTCCTCCGTTGGAGCCGGTCCAGCTGTGACCTGAACAGACCGTGCCCGTAGGCTCACACGAGAACGCCTGCCGAGACGCGGGGACAAGCAAAAGGAGACATCGTGCTCGATCACGTCATCAAGGGCGGCACCATTGTCGACGGCACCGGCACACCGGGTGTGCGCGGCGACATCGGCGTGCGTGACGGTCGCATCGTGGCGGCCGGCGGATCCATCACGGAGTCCGCGATCAATGTCATCGACGCCGACGGCGCAATCGTCACCCCCGGCTGGGTCGACGTGCACACCCACTACGACGGCCAGGTGAGCTGGGACGAGGAGATGGATCCGTCGGCCGGCAACGGCGTCACCACGGTCGTCATGGGCAACTGCGGCGTCGGGTTCGCTCCCGTGCGGCCGGGCGGCGAGAAGGCCCTGATCGAACTGATGGAAGGCGTCGAGGACATCCCCGGCACGGCGCTGTACGAGGGCATGGAGTGGGGTCGCTGGGAGACGTTCCCCGAGTATCTCGACTACATCGCCGGGCGCCAGTACTCGCTCGACATCGGTGCACAGATCGCCCATGGCTCGGTTCGCTACTACGTGATGGGCGAGCGCGGTGCCGACAACGAGGATGCAACCGCCGAAGACATGGCCGAGATGGGTCGGCTGGTGCAGCAGGCGATCGAGGCGGGTGCCGTCGGCTTCAGCACGTCCCGCACGATCGGCCACCGGTCGCTGTGGGGTTCGCCCGTCCCCGGCACGTTCGCGCCCGAGGAGGAGCTGCGTGCGATCTCCCTCGCCATGAAGGCGGCCGGCAAAGGCGTGTTCGAGATGATCCCTTCGGGCACCGTCGGCAAGCTCGAGGCTCTGGGCGGCGAACGCTTCTCGCCGCTCGAGGAACTTCAGCTGATGGACCAGGTATCGCGCGAGAGCGGCCGACCCGTCACCTTCACGCTGACGAACTCGCCCGACTATCCGGGCATGTACCGCGAGATGTTGGCGCAGACGCTGAGGATGAACGCGACCGGTTCGCAGCTCTTCCCGCAGGTGTCGTCGCGGCCGATCGGCTTGGTCACGGGTCTGTCGGGATACCACGCCTTCCTGCGCCGCCCGACCTACATGCGTCTCGCTGCTCTCCCGCTGGCCGAGCGGGTGAAGGAGTTGGCCAAGCCGGCGGTGAAGGCAGCGATCATGGCCGAAGACGACGTGCGGGTCGAGGAACCCGGTTCGATGGCCAACCTCTACGCCCTCTTCCAGACCGCTGCGCCGGTCATCTACCCGTTGGCCGATCCGGTGGACTACGAGCCGCAGATGTCGGAGTGCCTCGGCGCGAGAGCAGCTGCGAACGGTGACGACATCATGAGCGTCATGTACGACTTCCTGCTCGAACAGGACGGTCGGGTGATGGGTTCGCTGATGGGCGGCCTCGATGTGAACGAGGCGCAGGAGGTGGTGCGCGAGATGCTCACCCATCCCGCCACCGTGACCGGCTTGAGCGATGCGGGCGCGCACGTGACCCTGATCTGTGACGCGTCGATGCCGACCACGCAGCTCACGTATTGGACCCGCGATCGCCGGCGTGGCGAGCAGATCCCGCTCGAGTTCCTCGTCGCCAAGCAGACGTCACGTAACGCGGCGCTGTACGGGTTCGCCGACCGTGGCACCTTGGCCCCGGGACTTCGGGCCGACATCAACGTGATCGATCTCGACGGTCTCACGGTGTCGCCGCCCAAGGCGTTCCACGACCTGCCGGCGGGTGGCACACGGCTCATCCAGCCGGTGCAGGGCTACCTTGCCACGATGGTGAACGGTGTCGTCACCCGCCGTCACGATGCCGACTCCGGTGCCCGTCCGGGTCGCCTCGTCCGGAGCTGACTCGACGCTGTTCCTGCCCTTGCTCTGACGCCACGGGCGTCGTCTCCGGGCAGCCCGTGGCGCGTTTTGGTGATGGACGCGGCTGTCCGATTCCCGCTCGCGTCCGACGTGTCCACGGGTCATGCTTGATCGTGTGCGTCGGACCGTGAGCTCTAGAACCGTTGATCTCGCCTGTCTGGGTGTGGTCACCGTGTGGGGCCTGAATTTCGTGGTGATGAAGCGGGCGCTGCAGCGCTTCGACCTCCCGACCTTCAACGTGGTCCGCTTCACCGGGATGGTGGCGATCGGCTGGGTGCTGATGGTCGTCAATCATCGGCGGCGCGGTCACGCCTATCTCCCTGAGCCGGCCGATCGTCTCCGGATCGCGTTCGCCGGCGGCGTGGGGTTCTTCGGCTACCTCTACGGGTTCAGCGTCGGTCTGAAGTACACCAGCGCCTTCTCTTCGGCGCTGCTGACCGGGATGTCGTCGCTGTTCGTCGCCCTGCTGCTCTGGGTGACCCGGGTCGAGTCACTCGCCCGGCGAAATGTCGTGGCCCTGGTGTGCGCGTTCGTCGGGGCGGTCATCTTCGTGGTCGGTCGCAGCAATGGGCAGATCGAGTTCAAGGGCGGCGACGTGATAGCTCTGGGCGCGGCCTTCCTCTACGCCTCCTACCTGGTGATCAATCGTCCGCTCACGACGAAGTATCCGGCGGCGTCGCTCACGACGTGGTCGATGACCGTGGCCTACATCGTCGTGCTGGCCGTTGGTGGACCGTACGTGAAGAACCAGGAGTGGGCCGCTCTCGATACGAGGGCGTGGATGTCGATGGCGTGGGCGATCACGCTCCCGGTCTTCGTCGCGTGGACCGTGTGGGCATGGGCCAACGGCCGCGTGGGTGTTGCCCGTCCCTCGCTCTTCTTGGTGTTCGTACCCGTCGTCTCGGGCGTAGCGGCCTGGTGGGCGCTCGACGAGCAGGTGCATGTGCTGCAGATCGTCGGTCTGGTGCTCGTGGTCGGAGCGCTTCTGCTCGGTCGCCAGGGGAGTCGCGGCCGGCGGCCCTCGGGAGTGGGGCTCGCTGCCGATTCGTGAGCATCCAGAGCGAACCGGTTCGACGGTTCGTTCATGGTCCGGCGTAGAGGGTTCCGTCGGATTTGCGGCGGATGAGGGTGGGTTGGCCGGGTTGTCGGTCGACGTAGAGGTTGTTGTCGTGGAGGAAGTGGTGGTGAGGGTCGCAGAGCAGGGTGAGGTTCCACACGACGGTCGGTCCACCGTCGTCGTGTTCGATGATGTGGTGTACTGCTGCCCGGGTGTGGGGTGCGTTGCATCCGGAGAATTGGCATCGTTCGTCGCG
>JANMYF010000487.1:0-8141 GCA_031381685.1 Acidimicrobiia bacterium | reverse complement strand
GTACTCCTTGCGTGATGCACGCCACCACATCCCCGCCACTGGCGGAGAAGTCTTGGGTGGTGCCGTGCGTGGAGCACCCCAGGCGGGTGGGCCGGTTCCCAGTTGTCGACGCCCCGCGCCGGGCGGGGGATCCACAACTGGCAGCCGACCCCATCGTCAAGAACTTCGGGCTTGGGGTGCTACCGGTTGGGTAGGTGTTCGGCGTGAAGTTTCCCGTACGCCGACAACGGGTTGGTGGACCCTGCGGTCCGGCGCCTCGCGTCCCACATTCGGGCCGCAATGCACATCGGGCGGCCGTTGGCCGCCCGAAGAACTGATGAACTAGCGACGCAAGCCGTGGACGGCGAGGATCGTACGATAACGCTCGACGTCGTTCTTGCGAACGTAGTCGAGAAGCCGACGACGCTGACCCACCATCATGAGCAGACCACGGCGAGTGTGGTGGTCGTGCTTGTGGTCCTTGAGGTGGTCGTTGAGATACGTGATCCGCGCGGTGAGGATGGCGATCTGCACTTCAGGCGATCCGGTATCGGAATCGCTCGTGCGGTGCGCGGCGATAACTGCGGCTTTGTCGAACATGAGAAAAGGAATGCTTTCGTTGAGAGACACCGGATGGCTCGCGGGAGACCAGTCAGGCGGGCGGCCGGAGCCACTCCACACGTGCTGGTTGCCAGCCAAGGGACCCGACCACACTACCAGTGTCGGGCCCATCTCCATCCCCGGCCATGTCCCGGCGGGTTCGGCACGGTCCGGACGCCTTCCCGGCGCTACCCGAGCAAGCGAGTCAACACATCGACGACCAGCTTGTGATCGGCGCGTTGGGGGAGGCCGGAGACGGTCACGACCCCGACAACCCCGGCGTTCCTGACGGTGATCGGGAACGCTCCGCCATGAGGTGCGTAGAGCGAACCGTCGAGCAAGAAGGCCTCGTCGATCGACTTGCCCAGGCGGCGGAGAGTGCAACCCACGCGAAACGAGCTTTGCTCGAAGCGGCGGACGACTCGGACCTTGCGTTCCACCCACGCGTCGTTGTCGGCCGTCGTGCCCGGCAACGCGGCATGGAACACCTGCTGCTCACCACGGCGCACGTCGACCGTGACAGCGAGTTGCTCGGCCCGGGCCGCATCGACCAGGGCCAGACCGAGGGCAATGGCGTCGTCGTTGGTGAACGACTCGAACACGAGCAGCGCCTCCTCGGCGGCCAACTCGGCGTCGGCAGGGTCAGGCGTGCTCAACGAAAGCCCAGGATCTCGCGCGCGTGCAGCACATCGGCGTTCATCTGATCGATGAGGGCCTCGAGCGACTCGAACTTCATCTCGGCCCGCAGGCGCTGCACGAACTGCACGCGGGCGACCTCACCGTAGAGGTCGCCGGAGAAGTCGAGGATGAACGCTTCCAGAAGGGAATGCGGCTGTGATTCGTAGAACGTCGGGCGTCGTCCGAGGTTGATCGCCGCTGGCAGGCGGGTGCCGTCCGGACGGAAGTACCAACCGGCGTAGACGCCGTCGGCGGGCAGGCAGAGCTCGGGGTCGACGGCGACGTTGGCCGTGGGAAAGCCGAGCTGGCGGCCACGGGCATCGCCGTGCACCACGACACCTCGCGCCCCGTGCGGGCGGCCGAGCAGCTCACCGGCGCGGACGACGTCGCCGGCCCGCAGGACCTGGCGAATCTGGGTGCTCGAGACCTTCATGCCCGTGGTCGGGTGCCCGTCGCTGCCGACGAGGTCGATGCCGACCACATCGAATCCGAGCTCGTTCCCCAGCGTTGTGAGCAACTCGACGTTGCCCTTGCGCTCGCGACCGAAGTGGAAGTCGTCACCAACGACGACTGCCCGCACGTTGAGAGCGCCGACGAGCACTTCGCGCACGAACTCCTCGGGCGACTCGGCGGCGCGCGCCTGATCGAATTCGATGATCACGGTGGCATCGACGCCCGTCGTTGCGAGGAGTTCGATGCGCTCATCGAGCGACGTGAGCAGGGCGGGAGCCGACTCGGGACGCACGATCTTCGCCGGGTGCTGGTCGAACGTGACGACGACACTCGTGAGCCCACGTTCGGCGGCGACCCGACACACCTCGGCGATCACCAGCCGGTGGCCGAGGTGCACCCCGTCATAGAAGCCGATGGTGACGACCGAGCCCCCGTCGAGTCCAGACACGGCTTCAAGATTGCGGATCACCTGCATCCCACCCAGCGTAGCCCGGGGTCCCCACAAACCATCTGTCGCAACTGGCCCAACCCACCTGGGTCAGCTCAACGACGCTGGGTCGGGATGTGCTCACCAGTGAACGCCAGCCGACCCAGTGAAACCCAGCCGACCCAGTGAAACCCAGCCGACCCAGTGAAACCCAGCCGACCCGGGGTGAACGCCAGCCGACTCACTCGGCTCGTGGCGGGATCACGATCGACGCCTTGGCCAGGTCGTCCCCGGCACGTTCGTACACGGCGATCAACTCACCGTCAGGGCCGACGACTCCCCACCGTGGAACTCCCGCCCCGGCGAGGCGTTGGTTGGCCCGGCTCGCGTTGACCGAACCGCCTACCGCCGCCGCTTCGAAAGCGACCGCCGGAAGCATCCTTCCGTTCGCCACCATCGCCGCGGTCGCTTCGTCGGCCGTGACGATCGGATAGTCCCGGAGGGCATCCCTCGGAGACAGGAGGGTGGCGTCACGAAGGGCATCGTCAACGGGGACCGCTTCGTCGACCGAGAAGGAACCGATCGCGATGCGACGAAGATTGCGGAGGTGCGCGCCGCCGCCCACCGCGGCGCCGAGGTCCGCGGCGAGCGTACGGACGTAGGTACCGGAGGAGCACTCGACCTCGACCGCGAACACGCCGGACTCCACTTCCCGGTGGATCTCGTAGCGGTACACCGTCACCGGACGAGGCGGCCGGTCGATCTCGATGCCTTGGCGCGCCAGCTCATGGAGTCGCTTGCCACCGATCTGCACGGCCGAGACCATCGGCGGAATCTGTTCGATGTCACCCAGGAACGCCAGGGACGCCGATCGGACCTGCTCGATCGTGAGCCCGGACATGTCATGGGTGCGCAGAACGACCCCGGACGAATCCAGCGTCGATGTCTCGGTGCCCATGACGAACTCTGCGATGTACGTCTTCGGCAGCGCCGTCAGCATCGGGAGAAGCTTCGTGACACAGCCGAACCCGATGAGGAGCACACCGGTGGCGTCGGGATCGAGCGTCCCCGAATGGCCCGCTCGCTTCTGACGCAGCGCGCCTCGACACTTCGCCACCACGTCATGGCTCGTCCAGCCCGACGGCTTGTCGACGACGAGCAGCCCGTCGACGCCGGAGTCCTTGGTCTTGCGTCCCACGACGGATCAGCGAACGGTGTCGAGAGCGCGGACCAACACGGAATGCACCGCGTCGATCGGCCCGGCCATGGTGAAACCCGCGGCGCGGACGTGTCCGCCCCCACCGAGCGACCCGGCAACAGCGCCGACATCGACTTTGCTCAGGCTTCGCATCGACACCCGCACACCGTCTGCTGCTTCCTTGTAGATCACGGCGACCTCGGCCTCGACGGCCGTACGCAACCAGTCGATCATTCCCTCGATCTCGTCGTACTCGACCCCGAGTTCGGCGAGATCCGCCTGGGTGACCCGACTGTGGATCAGTTCACGTTCCGGGTCGAGAGACGCTCGCGCCAGCACGCGCGAGGCAAGCTGTAAGTACGCGTAGCTGTGTTCGTCGAACAGCTCCCGGTTGAGGCGGGCGACCGGTATGCCGAACGACACGAGCTCGGCCGCCATCTCGAAGACCGACGGGTCGGTGCTCGAGAACTGGAACCGCCCGGTGTCGGTCACCAGTCCCACGTACAGACACGTTGCGGCCTCACGGGTCAGCGGCCACGCGAGCTCTCGGGCGAGGGCGTGGACGACTACAGCGGTGGCAGCAGCGCTTGTGTCGACCACATTGATCGAGCCGTAGCGATCGTTGGTGGCGTGATGGTCCAACACGATGAGCTCACCGTGATCGCGGGCGAACGCCGCCGGCACACCGAGCTCGACGAGTCGGCCCAATGATCCGCAGTCGAAGGTGACCACCGTGGTGGGCTTCTCCGGAAAGTTGGCCGAATCGCAGAGCGATTCGAGACCGGGAACAGAGCGGTAGTGCGCCGCCACCGTGAAGGGGTTCGGAAACGACGCCACGCTGTCGACGCCTTGGCTCCGGGCGAGATGGTGCAGTGCGAGCATCGAGCCAAGCGCGTCCCCATCAGGAGAAACATGGCACATCAGTCCCAACGTGCCACCCGAGGCGACACAGGACCGGATCGCGTCGGCGGCTTCACGCACATCACCGGTGGCCTCGGCATTCACCCGTCGGCCCCGTCGGTCACATCGATGCCGCCGACACCACCGATTCCCTCGTCGTCGACGCCGTAGTCGATGCCCTCGGGAGACCTCGGCATGGTGCTGATGATCGACTCGATCTTGGCTCCATTGGCGACGCCCGAATCCGGAACGAAGCTCAGCAACGGTGTCCGCTTCAAGATCAGTTCGCGGCCGATGGCCTTCTGCAAGAGCACACGGTGGTCCTCCAGCGCCTGACGGGTCTCCGCAGCACGCTCCGACGCGGTCGGATCCATCACCGAGAAGAACACGGTGGCATGACGGAGGTCCGGGTCGACGGCGACGCCGGTGACCGTGCACAGGAAGAGACGGTCATCGTCGATCCCTTCGATCTCCTCTGCGATCACCTCACGCAGGCTCTCGTTCACGCGGGCGACCCGCGGATACTTCCGGGACGCCCCGCCTGCCCGTCCACCCGAACTTCTGCGCTGCACCATCGCACCAGTCTTCCACGTGCCTCGACACGACCATCTCCCGGCGCGGTCAGTCCAGCCAGGACCGCTCGATCGACAGCACCTCGATCTCCGGGAAGCTCCATACGAACCGCTCGCAGTCGTCAAGGACGCCGGCCGAAACGGCCTCCGACGAACCGACCACGGCGACGCCGACCGATGCTCTCTGCCACTTCCCGGTATCGCCGACCTCGGCCACCGAAACGGGGAAGCGGTTCCGGAGGCCCTCGACGACGGGGCGAAGCAGCGAGCGACGCTCCTTCAGCGAATGCGCTTGCGGAAAGAAGAGTTCGATCCGCAGCGCGCAGACGTACATGAGTGTGGAAGGACGAGGATCGAAGTGAGTTGCGAGCGGTCAGAGCGCAGCGAGGCGGCGCAGCGCAGGCCAACCGCGCTAGACGCGGGCGATCTCTCGCTCTTCGTACGTCTCGATGACGTCGCCCGGCTTCAGGTCCTTGAAGTCGGTGAGACCGATACCGCACTCGAAGCCGGTCGCGACCTCGCGCACGTCGTCCTTGAAGCGGCGCAGCGATGCAATCGCACCGGTCCAGATGACCACGCCGTCGCGGAGGAAGCGGACCTTCGAACCACGAATGATGGATCCGTTGAGGACGTAGCAACCGGCGATCGCACCGATCTTCGGCACGCTGAACACTTCGCGTACCTCGGCGTCGCCCATGACCACTTCTTCGATCTCGGGCTTGAGCATGCCGACGAGGGCCTTCTGCATGTCTTCGATCACCTGATAGATGATCTGGTAGGTGCGGATCTGCACGCCGGTCTCTTCGGCCAGCTTGCGACTCTCGCGACCGGGACGGACGTTGAAGCCGATGATGGTTGAGCCGGTGGTGGCCGCCAGCTGGACGTCGTTCTCGGTGATCGCACCGACGGCACGGTGGACGAACCCGATCTTCACCTCGGGACGCTCGAGCTTCTTCAGGCTTTCGGTGAGCGCTTCGAGCGATCCCTGCACGTCGGCCTTGATGAGCAGATTGAGCGTGGCCTGCTCGCCCTTTTGGATCTGCTCGAACAAGTCTTCGAGCTTGACGCCGCCACCGATGGCCGACGACGTGCCGCGAAGGCCGGCGAAGCGGAACCGCTGCTCACGGGCCTCAGCGACGGTCTTCGCCGTCTTGAGGGCCGGAGCGCCGCGGAGTTCGTCGCCCGCACCGGGAACCTGCGAGAGGCCGAGCACCTGGACCGGCATCGACGGGCCTGCTTCTTTGATCTGTTCGCCCTTGTCGTTAAGAAGCGCGCGTACGGTTCCCCACGCCGCCCCGGCAACGATCGGATCGCCGACCTTGAGGGTGCCGCGCTCGATGAGCACCGTGGCAACGGGACCGCGACCGATGTCGAGGTTCGCTTCGAGAACGACGCCACGGGCAGTGCCGTGCGGGACCGCCTTGAGATCCTCGACATCGGCGACCAGCAGCACCTGCTCCAGAAGATCGTCAAGACCGAGGCGCTGCAGCGCAGAGACCTCGACCATGATCGTGTCGCCACCCCACGCCTCGGGCACCAGTTCGTATTCCGTGAGCTGCTGCATGACGCGGTTCGGGTCCGAATCGGGAATGTCGATCTTGTTGATCGCCACGATGATCGGCACATCGGCCGCCTTCGCGTGGTTCAACGCTTCGATCGTCTGGGGCATGACGCCGTCGTTGGCGGCAACCACCAGGATGACGATGTCGGTGGCACCGGCGCCGCGGGCACGCATAGCGGTGAACGCCTCGTGGCCAGGGGTGTCGATGAACGTGATCAGGCGACCGTCTTTTTCGATCTGGTACGCACCGATGTGCTGGGTGATGCCACCGGCTTCGCCGGCGATGACGTTCGTTTCGCGGAAGCGGTCGAGCAGCAGGGTCTTGCCGTGGTCGACGTGACCCATGACCGTGATGATCGGCGGGCGGGTGACCTCATCGGCCGGATCGTCGTCATCGTCGTCGAGCATCTGCAGGAGCCCGGCTTCTTGCTCCTGACCGGGATCGACCAGCAGCAGCTGACCGCCGACTTCGAGAGCGAAGAGCTCCATGGCGTCGTCGGTCAGGCTCTGGGTCGCCGTGACCATTTCGCCCTGCTGCATCAGGAACCGGACGACGTCGGCCGCGGTCCGGTTGAGCTTCGGACCGAGTTCCTGGGCCGAGCTGCCACGCTCGACGATGATCTCGCCGCTGGGGACGGGAGCATCGCTCTTGGAATAGCGCGTCATCGCCGTCGGGGCGAGCTCCTCGAACGCACGACGACGCTTGCTCTTGGACTGGCGCTGCGGACGAGCCTGGCCACGACCGCCGCCAGGGCCGCCCGGGCCGCCACGGCCGGGACCGCCACCACCAGGACCACCGGATCCGCCGCCGGGGCCACCAGGACCACCGGGACCACCAGGACGCACGCCCGCGCCGGGAACCGACTGACGCGGATAGTTCCCGCCACCGGGCCGACTCGGCATGTACGGGCGCGGCGCGCCGCCGGGACCGGTTGCGGTGCGAGGACCGCCAGGACCGCCGGGAGCGCCTCCCGGGGCTCCGGGACCACGAGCGCCGGGACCACCGGGTCCACGAGCGCCGGGGCCACCGGGTCCGGGACGCGGCCCGGCACCGCGGGCCTGCCCGGGCGGGGGCGGGATCGGACGACCGGTCAGGGAGCGAGGCTGACCCGGAGGGGGCGGAATCGGACGACCGGTTGGCGAACGGAGCGCACCGCCGGCGACGTCGGCGCGCACGCCGGAGGCGTCGGCGGCCGGCATCATCGGACGCGGGGGGACGGCAGGGCGGGGCGTGGACACGCTGCTGCCCGGCCGGTTGCTCGACGAGATGATGCGCGAGCCGGGTGCCGTGACCCCAGGCATCGGCGGGCGGGGTCCGGGTACGGCTGCGGTCGCCGATTCCACGGCTGCGGCCGGCTCGACGGGGGCCACCGGCGCGGCAACTTCTGTCTCGGCGGCAACCGAGGGCACAACGTCGCCGGTCGCCGGTGCTGCTTCCGCGGCGACGGGGGCGGGAGCCTCGACGGCGACGTGGGCAGGTACGGCCTCGTCGACCGCGGTCTCCTTCGCCGGCTTCGCGGCCTTCACGACGGGGGTCGGATCGACGGCAACCTCGCTGGGCACCTCGGCGACCGGCGCCGGCACGACGACGGGCTGGGCGACTGCTTGAACAGCCGCGTCGTCCGACGACGCCTTCTTCTTGCCCTTCGCCGGTGGTTCCTCCGGCTGCACGTCGCGCTTGAGTCCCTCACGCTCCGCCTTGCGGCGCACGCGATCAGCCTGGGCGTCCTCGATGCTCGACGAGTGTGTCTTGACCCCGATACCGAGGGCGAC